>DASTKG010000185.1:0-14528 GCA_035716005.1 Candidatus Eiseniibacteriota bacterium | reverse complement strand
CCTCGCGCCCGATCGGTTCTCATCAAGACTCCCCCATCCGTCTCTCGAGCCAGGGCCCGGCCATGCGGCCGACCACGAAGAAGAGAATCGCGTTCGACGAGACGTGCTGCAAGGCCGGCACGGCCCCGAGCGCGAACGTGGCGGGAATCGAGCCGAACACCATCCCCTGCGCCGCGTTGGTCACGGCATCGTAGGCGATGGTGCCGAGGAGGCCCACCAGGAGCCAGGCGGTGGAGGCCCGGGCTCCGCCGCGCGCCAGCTCGTGCCGAAGCGCCCCCCCGGTCGCCCCGAGCGCGGCGCCGCCCAGCACCTGCGCGGCCAGCACCCAGGGATGCGGCGGTCCGTACGGATTCGCCACGCTGAAGACGAGCCGCGCCGCGCCCCCGACCCAGGCGCCCCAGATCACGCCGACGAGGGTCCCCGATAGCACCGTGGCCGCCGAGAAGAGCTCCACGAAGAAGAGAAAGGGGAAGAGAACCATCTTGGCGTAGCCGCAGGCGACGGTGAACGCGATGAGGGAGGCGGCTCGGACGGCTTTGCGCATGGGGGGGCGGAACGAAGGCGGACGGTAGCAGATGGCGCCGGGTCGCGCCAGACGAAAAGGGGGCGCTAGGGCCGGGCGCGGATCGGGCGCCGGGAGCGGATCGCCTCTTCGAGAGGCGCCAGGATCGAGTCGGGAACGGGCACCGAGCCGATCTTCACCCCCGGAGTCCGCTCGCCGTGGCAGTCGGAGCCGCCCGTGCGCAGGAGCCCGTACTGCGACGCGATCGCCGAGTAGCGCTTCACGGAGGAGGCGTCGTGCTTCGTATGCCAGACCTCGATGCCGTCGAGGCCGCGCGTCGTCCAGCCCGCGATGAGATGATCGCGGTTCAGCGTTCCCGGGTGCGCCAGAGCGGTCACGCCGCCCGCGTCGCGCACGATCGTGGTCGCCTCCTCCATGGTCACCTTCATCTTGGGGACGTAGGCCGGCGCGTGATGCCCCAGGAATCGCTGGAACGCCTCGTTCAGCGTCTCGACGAATCCCTCGCGCATGAGGGCCTCGGCGACATGCGGCCGCCCGATGGCGCCGCCGTCGGCGATCGCCTCGACGTCCTCGATGGAGATGCGGATCCCGACTCCCTTGAGGCGCGCCAGGATCTTCCGGGCCCGCTCGTGGCGCCCTTCGCGCCAGCGCGCGAGCGCCGCCTGGAATCCCGGCTCCTCCGGATCGAACCCGTAGGCCAGGACGTGCACGTCGATCCCCTGCTCGTTGATCGAGAGCTCCGCGCCGGTGATGACCCGGATGCCGGCGGCCTCCGCCCGCTCCCGGAGGGGCGGAATGCCGTCGACGGCGTCGTGATCGGTGAGGGCGATGATCTCCACGCCTTCGCGCGCCGCGTGGGCCGCGACTTCGACGGGGGTGTCGGCGCCGTCGGAGGCCGTGGAGTGGAGGTGGAGATCGAGTCGGCTGGCGCTCATCCAAGGTCCCGCGAGCCGGACAGACGCTGCTTCAGCTCTCGGACCTTGGTCGAGACCTTCAGGAAGTCCACGTTGAGGACGTGAACTTCTTCGTAGTGCTGAAGCGCGCGGTCCAGGTTTCCGAGACGTTCGTGGGCCATCCCCAGATTGTACCGGATACTGATCGTTTCGTCCGGTCCATGTCCGGGCAGCTCCAGCGCGCGGGAAAGCTCCCGGACGGCCTCGCCGGGCTCGCTCTTCTCCAGATAGCATAGCGCGACCATTTCCAAGGACTTGAGCTCGATCGGGGCGCCTTTCTGGGCGATCTGGAACTCCGAGATCGCCTCGTCGTAGAGGCCCATCTCCATGTAGGCCATGCCGAGATCGTAGTGGCTCTCGTGGTCTTCGCCCGAGATGGAGTTCTGAACGCCCTGCTTGAACTCGTCGATGATCTCCTCGAGATCGATGAGGCTGTCCCCCGCCGCGCTGGTCTCGTCGCGCACGCGAACGGAGGCCGCCGGCTTCGGCACGTCGATGGCGTCGAAGTCGACGCCGGCCCCCGGCGACGGCGGCGCGTGGAGGAGCGCGTCGAGCCGCTGCACCCGCATGCGGGCGCGATCGTTCATTCCGTCGATTTCGAGGACGCGGAGATATTCGGCCCGCGCGAGCGCCCACTCCTCCTGGCCGAGATAGAGCTCGGCGAGGTCGAACCGGGCATGCGCCTCCGCGGGGCGGTCCTCGGCTTGCGCCGTGATGTCGACCTGCCGGCGGAGGGCCGCCTCGTGCTGCGGCGCGATTTGAAGCAGCGACCCGAGAAGGGTGCGCGCGCGCGGCAGATCGCCGCGGAAGAAGGCCAGCTCCGCCGCCTTCCAGAATTCCTCGACGGCGAGATCTTCCTTGCCGCCGCTCAGGTAGGAGGCGGCCAGCTCCTCGTGCGTCGGCGCCGCCGGCTCCGCCGCGGGAAGCGGCGCGGTCGGCGCCGCCGATTCGATGGAGATCGACTTCGCGGGCGCGATGTCGGCCGACCAGGCGGGCGCGGCGGACTCGGCAGGCGCCTCCGGCTCCGCGGGCCCTTCCGGCTCGGGCGGCGCGACCTCCGGCTCCCGGGAGAGGGAGACGACGCCCGGCTCCAGCGCCTCGCTCGGGCCCGCGGGAGCGTGCGATTCCACGGGCGAGGCGTCGAGCGAGACCACGCCCGGCTCGATCGTTCCCGATCCGCCGGGCGCGATCGATTGGGCCGACGATTCGAATCCGTTTCGACTCGGCGGATCGGGAAGCGGCGCGCGCGCCTCCGTCTCCATTCCCGAGCCATGCTCGACCAGGAAGGGGCGATCGTCGGATGCCCCGCTCGGAGCGCTCTCGTCGGCCGCGGCGGTCGCGTCGTCCGCGTCCGACTGCGCGCCGATCGAGGGGGCGAGCGTCGAGGCGCGCTCGCGAAGCTCCTGCGCGGCGCTGCGTCGTCCGGCCTGCTCGGCGCGATCGGCGCGGCGAATCAGCTCCTTCCCGCCGCGCTCCGGCTGATCGGCGCGCATGGCGATCTCGATGTACTTCTCGGACAGCTCCTCGCTGTCGGGAGAGAGCGAGAGGACGAGGTCGAGCGCGTCGAGCGCCGAGTCGTGCTCCTGGCGGCGGATCGACCCCTCGGCGTATTCGAGGTAGTGGATCTGGGCGTCGCCGTAGAGCCCCTCCTTCGCGTAGAGGTCTCCGAGCGAACGATGAATCTGGAGATCCTCCTTCGAGATCCGGAGGATCTTCTTGCAGACGGCGATGGCGTTCTTGAAGAGCTCGGCGTTCGAGTACTCGTCGACGGCCTGACGGTAACGGCGGACCGCCTCCTGCATCGAACCCCGCTTCGCCAGGAGGTCCGCCACCAGGATGAAGTCGTAGGGGTCCTTGTCGCCGCCCGCGAAGAGCTTGTCGAACTCCGCCAAGGCGGCGTCGACTTGCCCCTTCTGGATCAGCTGCTGGGCCTTCTTCTTGATCGCGAGATTGCGGTCCACGCTGCCTCGTTCGCTCCTTCGAAGTCCCCTACGCGCCGGCCGCGACTCCCATCCGCGTCCGCACCCGATCCATGATCGCCTCGTGCAGCGTCGCCGCCCGTTCCGTCGCCCTTCGAGCGCGAGCCTCGAGGGCTCCGCGCTCTCCCTCCGGCACGGAGGGGAGATTGATCGACACGTTCAGCGCGGCGCCCTCGGCGCCGCCCCGCGCGAGCCACCCGGCCACGCCGGCGTCGCTCACGGCATTCACGTTTCCCACCTCCGCCACGGCCGCCGCCAGCTCCAGCGCGCGGACGCACGCCTCCGCCGTCCGAAGCGGCACCGCCGCCGCGTTCCGCGCGGCGTCGACGAGCGCCTTGTCCCGCGTCGCCGTCTCTTCCGGCGTCCTCTGCGAGAGCTTCGACGCGGCCACGAAGCCGTCGTAGGCCTTCGCGTCCTCCGCGACCAGGTCGAAGAGTTCCCGTCTCAGCGCCTCGCCGTCCCGCTCCACGGCGCGCATCCGTTCCTCGTGTTCGACGTAGCGCTTCTTGCCGATCGTCAGCCTCGCCACCATCGTGGCGAGCGCGCCGGCCAGGGCGCCGGCCAGCGCCGCGACGCTGCCCCCTCCCGGGGTCGGCGACGACGACGCCACTTCGTCCAGGAACTCCGGCACCGCCTGCTCGGCGGCGCCGAGATGCCTCGCCAGCCGGTTCTCCAAGATCTGCTCGCGGGAGAAGCTCTCCAGTCTCAGCGAGTGCTCCGCCACGTCGATCAGCGCGTCCTGGCAAACCAGGCCGACGATCTCGCTTCCCACGATCGGGACGCCGTAGCGCTCCGCCTCCTCGCGAATCATGGCGAAGACGCGGTGCACCGGCGTGCCCCACGTGTTGACGAGGTTCATCGAGACCTGCGCGATGCCCCGCTCGTGGAGCTCGAACCCGAGCGCCTTCACGTAGCGGAGCCCGCCCGTCTGGAAGCGGATCGCCTTCGCGATCTTCTTCGCGATCTCGACGTCCTTCGTCCCGAGATTCACGTTGAACGCGAGCAGCGGCAGCCGCGCTCCGACCGCGATGGCTCCCGCGGCCGCGTGAATCGCCTTCGGACCGAAATCGGGATCCCGCTCGGGATTCGTCCCGAGCTCCTTCGCGATCCCCTCGTACTCGCCGCGCCGGACGTCCGCCAGATTCTGGCGGCCAGGCCGGGTCGCCGCGGCCTCGTAGAGGTAGACCGGGATCCCCAGTTCCGTTCCGATCCGCTCCCCGGCCCGCCGCGCCAATTCGACGCATCGATCGAGCTTCGAGGATCCGACCGGAACGAACGGAAGCACGTCGGTGGCCCCCATCCGGGGATGCTCCCCTCGGTGCTGCCGCAAATCGATCAGCTCGGCCGCCTTCTTCACGCCCCGGATGGCCGCCTCCAGCACGGCCTCCGGTTCGCCCACGAAGGTGACCACCGACCGGTTGTGATCCGCGTTCATCTCCTGATCGAGCAACCGGATCGAGCGATCACGCGAAATTTCGGCAGTAATGGCCGTAACTACAGACTTATTTCGCCCCTCGCTGAAGTTGGGGACGCACTCGATCAGCTCCGCCATGGGACTCCCTCCTGGGCAAGGACGACCTGGCTCGCGGCCGCGCTCGGCGTCCGCAACCGTCAATATCGTTCGATACTTACTAGGATTCGCTCAGAAACAACGCGATGACTGTCCGGCCTCGTACGCCACGACGCCGCAGGCCACCACGACGCGGGCGTGGTCGTGGCCGTAGTGATAGGGAACGTGGCGGTAGTCGCCGCCGTCGAAGAGGACGAAGTCGGCCCGATAGCCTGGCTGGATCCGGCCAATGCGCTCCCCTTCCCCCACCGCCGCCGCCGCGTTCGCCGTCACCGCCATCCAGGCTTCCGCCGGGGTCATCTTCATCTGGGTCACGGCCATCGTCATCGCCAGGGGAATCGACGACGACATGGTGCTTCCCGGGTTCCAGTCGGTCGCCACGGCCACGGCCGCGCCCATCTCGAGCATCCGTCGGGCGGGCGCGTACGGCAGACCGAGCGTGAAGGCGGTGCCGGGCAGGAGGACGGCCACGACCCCCTTCTCCGCCATGGCTCTCAGTCCTTCGTCCGACGCGAAGAGGAGATGGTCGGCCGAGACGGCCCCCACCTCCGCGGCGAGCCCCGCGGCGCCCGCGTCCCCCAGCTCGTCGGCGTGGAGCTTCGCGCCGAGGCCGTGGCGCTTCGCGGCCTCGAGAATCCGCCGCGACTCGGGGACCGTGAAGATCCCCTTGTCGCACCAGACGTCGCAGAATCGCGCGAGCTTCTCCGACTCGACGGCCGGAAGCATCTCGTCGATCAGGAGCGCGATGTACTCCTCGCGGCGCTCCCGGTGTTCGTGCGGCACGGCATGCGCGCCGAGGAAGGTCGGGACGACCGACACCGGCGAGCGCTCGCCGGCCCGCTGCAGGGCCCGGAGCTGCTTTCGTTCCTCGCTCCAGTCGAGCCCGTAGCCGCTCTTCGCCTCGACCGTCGTCACGCCCTGCGCGAGGAGCGACTCGAGCCTCGCCGCCACCAGCTCGGTGAGATCGTCCTGGCTCGTGGCGCGAAGCGTCCGCCGGCTCGACTCGATCCCTCCCCCTTTCGCCGCGATCGACTCGTACGAATCGCCGCGGGCGCGGGCGTCGAACTCCATCTCGCGCGTCCCCGCGAAGGGAAGGTGCGTGTGGGCGTCGATGAAGCCCGGCGCGAGGAGGAGACCCCTCGCGTCGAGGACCCGGTGCGCTCGCGCCTCGGGAAAGGAGGCGAGCACGTCGGCCGACCGGCCGACCTGCGCGATCGCGCCGCCGACGCAGGCGACCGCGGCGTCGGCGAGGAGGATCGGCTCGTCGAGCGCGCGCCCTCGAAGCGGCGGGTCGCCCGGCGAGCCGGGTGCGGTGATGAGCTGCGCGGCGCCGACGACGAGGAGGTCGGCCCGTCCTCCGGCGTGGGCCGGCCCCGGACGAGGAGACCCGCTCATGTCGCCCGCGGCACCTTGAGGCCGTGGCGCTTCGCGTTCTCGATCGCGTCGGGATAGCCCGCGTCGGCGTGGCGGAAGATTCCCATCGCGGGGTCGTTCGTCAGGACGCGCCGGATGCGGGCGAGCCCGGACGGCGTGCCGTCGGCCACCATGACGACGCCGGCATGAATCGAGTTCCCGATCCCGACGCCGCCCCCGTGATGGACCGAGACCCACGAGGCCCCCGAGACCGCGTTCACGAGCGCGTTCAGGATCGGCCAATCGGCGATGGCGTCGCTTCCGTCGCGCATCGCCTCGGTCTCGCGATAGGGGGAGGCGACCGAGCCGCAGTCGAGATGATCGCGGCCGATGACGATCGGAGCCTCCACGTCGCCGCGCTCCACCAGTCGGTTCAGCACCTCGCCGAATTTCGCGCGCTCCCCCATGCCGAGCCAGCAGATCCGGGCCGGCAGCCCCTGGAAGGCGACGCGCTCCGAGGCGAGGCGGATCCAGCGCTTGAGCGGCTCGTTGTCGGGGAAGAGCTCGAGCACCGCGCGGTCGGTCGCGGCGATGTCCTTCGGATTTCCGGAGAGCGCCGCCCAGCGGAACGGGCCTTTCCCTTCGCAGAAGAGGGGCCGGATGAACTCCGGAACGAATCCCGGGATCTTGAACGCGTCGGCGACGCCCCCTTTCTCGGCCTGCGCGCGGAGATTGTTGCCGTAGTCGAACGTGACCGAGCCGGCGTCTTGGAACGCGCGCATGGCGACGACGTGCCGCGCCATCGATTCGTAGGCGAGCGCCACATAGCGCTTCGGGTCCTCGATCCGGAGACGGAGCGCGTCGGCGTACGACATCGCGCCGGGGACGTAGCCGTTCAGCTCGTCGTGCGCGGAGGTCTGGTCGGTCGTGAAATCGGGGCGCGCGCCCCGGCGAACCAGCTCGGGAAGGACGTCGGCGGCGTTTCCGACGAGCCCGATCGAGAGGGCGCGCCGGGCCTTCGTCGCCTCCTCCACCCAGCGAAGCGCCTCGTCGAGCGACGACGTGCTCTTGTCGACGTAGCGCGTCTCGAGCCGGCGCTCCACGCGATGCGGGTCGACCTCCACGGCGAGGCAGACGCCGCCGTTCATCGAGACGGCCAGCGGCTGCGCGCCGCCCATCCCGCCGAGACCGGCCGTGAGGACCCATTTCCCCTCGAGCGTGCCGCCGGCGTGCTGGCGCGCCGCCTCGGCGAAGGTCTCGTAGGTCCCCTGGAGAATGCCCTGCGTCCCGATGTAGATCCACGATCCGGCCGTCATCTGGCCGTACATCGTGAGCCCCTTCGCCTCGAGCGCGCGGAATTCGTCCCAGGTCGCCCATTTCGGCACGAGGAGCGAGTTCGCGATGAGAACGCGCGGGGCGTCGGGATGCGTCGTCACGACGCCGACCGGCTTTCCCGACTGGACGAGGAGCGTCTGATCGTTCTCGAGCGCGCGGAGCGACGCCACGATGGCGTGGAAGTCGGGCCAGGTCCGGGCGGCTCGCCCGGTGCCGCCGTAGACGACCAGATCTTGCGGCTTCTCGGCCACCTCGGGATCGAGATTGTTCATGAGCATCCGGAGCGCCCCCTCCTGATGCCATCCCTTGCACGAGCGCTGCGCGCCGCGGGGCGCGCGGATCGGCTCGGCGGGAGGCGTCCCGCGAAGCGGGGCGGGGGCCGATTCGGTGCGGGTCATCGTGTGGCTCCTTTCCTGCGGATCTAGAACGGGGCGACGCCCGCGGCGCCCGAGGCACCCGCGCTCGCGATCCAGGCGTCGAGCCGGGCGAGATCGTGATCGAGGCGCCGGTCCCCCTCGAGCGGAGGAACGAGCGCGCGAATGCCTCGGTGGAGCGACTCGAGCGCGTCGCTCGACCGGAGCGGACGGTGCGACTCGATCCCCTGCGCGGCGCAAAGCAGCTCGGCCGCCACGATGCGGCGGACGTTCCGCACGAGCGCCAGAGCCTTCACCGCGGCGTGCATGGCGAAACTGACGTGATCCTCCTGGCCGGCCGAGGAGGGAATGGAATCGACGCTCGCCGGATGGGCGAGGGCCTTGTTCTCGGAGACGAGCGCGGCCTGGAGATACTGGACGATCATGAGACCCGACTCGAGCCCGGGGTTCACGGCGAGAAACGGCGGAAGGCCGCTCATTCCGGCTTCGAGGAGGAGATAGGTTCGCCGCTCGGCGATCGAGCCGACCTCGGCGAGTCCGATGGCGAGGACGTCGAGCGCCTGCGCCACGGGCTGGCCGTGGAAATTGCCGGCGGAGACGATCTCGCCTCGGTCGGCCGCGTCGGCCGCGAGGCAGAGCGGATTGTCGGTGACGCTGTTCAACTCGGTCAGGAGCCGCGCGCGGGCGAACCACGCGGCCTCGAGCGACGCCCCGAGCACCTGCGGCGCGCAGCGGAAGGAGTAGGGGTCCTGCACGCGTCCGCAATCGGCGTGGGAGGCGAGAATGCCGCTTCCCTCGAGAAGATGCCGGACGGCCGCGGCCGACGCGATCTGACCCGCGTGGGGACGGAGCGAGTGGACCCGGGCGTCGAACGGCGCGGCGCTTCCGCGAAGCGCCTCCACCGAGAGGGCGCAGGCGGCGTGCGCGGCGCGCAGAACCTCGAAACCCTCGGCGATCGCGAGGACGCCGACGGCCGTGGCCGCCTGCGTTCCGTTGATGAGGGCGAGCCCTTCCTTCGCCTCGAGCGCGAAGGGCGATAGCCCCGCCTGGCGAAGGTGCTCCGAGGCGGCGGCGAGACGGCCGCCGTGGCGTGTCTCTCCTTCCCCGATGACCGCGAGCGCGAGATGCGCGAGCGGGATGAGGTCTCCGCTCGCGCCGAGCGAACCCTTGCTCGGGACGACGGGAAGGATGTCGCGTTCCCTCAATTCGAGCAGGCGCGCCACGAGCTCGGGGCGGACGCCGCTCGCGCCGAGCGCCAGCGAGTGGGCGCGAAGCGCCAGCATGAGCCGCACCACCTTCGGTTCGAGCTCGGGGCCGGCCCCGGCCGCGTGACTTCGCAGGAGATTCACTTGCAGCCGCGCCACGTCGTGGTCGGCGATCCGGACCGACTTGAGCGCGCCGAAGCCGGTGTTCACGCCGTAGACGGCGTCCCCTCGGCGAAGCGTCGCCTCGACCAGGGCGCGGGAGGGCGCCATCCGCGCCGGGGCGCCGGGGTCGAGCCGCGCCGGGGCGCCCGCGGCGAGCGCGACCGCGTCCTCGACGGTCAGAGGCCGCCCCCCGATCGGAATCGAGAGGTGAGCCGCGCCGGAATCGGTGCTCACGCCGGACAAGGAAGGGCCTCCGTTTCCATGAATGTGCGCACGAGCGCCGCCGCGTCGGCGGGCGTTCTCGCGATCGCGGGACGCGCGGGGAGCGTGGCCGCGAATCGAGAACCGTAGCTCGAGCGGACGAGCCTCGGGTCGGCCACCAGGAGTGCGCCGCGATCGTTCGCGCTCCGAATGAGCCGGCCGATCCCCTGGCGGAACCGGAGCACCGCCTCGGGGAGCATCAGCTCGCGGAAGGGATCGCCCCCGTCCGCGGCGATCCGCTCGGAGCGCGCCTCCACGACGGGATCGCTCGGCACCGGGAAGGGAAGCCGCGCGATCACGAGAATCTCGAGCGCCGCGCCCGGGAAGTCGACGCCCTCCCAGAAGGAGGAGGTGCCGAGGAGAACGCTCCCCGTCCGCTCGCGAAAGGCGTCCGCCAGCGGCGCCGCCGGCTCGCCGGGCGACTGCGCGAGGAGCGGCACGCCGAGAGCCGCGAGCGGGGCGCGGAGCCGGGAGGCGAGCGCCTCGAGCATCTGGAACGAGGTGAGGAGAACGAGCGTGCTCCGGCGCATCGGCGCGAGCGCGGCGACGGCCGCCGCGAGGCCGTCGACGTACGCGGCGTCGCTCGGGGCGCTCCCCTCGAGCACGACGGTGCGCACCATCCGCGCGAGCGGGAACGGGGATTCGAGGCACTCCCCTTCCACGTCGGCGGGGTCGATTCCGAGCGCGCGGGCGATGGGGGCGAACGTCCCGTCGACGGCGAGCGTCGCCGACGTGAGGAGGACCCTCTCGGCATGCGCGAAGACGCTGTCGCGGAGCGCGGCGTCGACGCGAAGCGGGCGGCGATTGAGGCGCGGCGCCCCGCGCGAGTCGCGGTCGAGGTAGAAGGCGTGATCCCGCTCCTCGAGCCGCACCACCGCGCGGAGGGCCTGCTCCGTCTCGATCCAGGCGGCGACGCGCGCCCGTCCCTCGGCGAGCGCGTCCTCGGCCCCGGGCTTGAGCGCGCCGACCGTCGATTCGGCCTCGTCGAGCGCGCGCTCCAAGGCGTGGACGAGCGCGCCGAGCGAGGCCAGGAGCTGATCGAGCGCCGCGGGGCTCACGCCGGCGAGATCGGTCCCGGGACCGAGCCGCGCGGCCGCCACGCCCTCGGGGAGAAACTTCGCCAGATCGCGCGTCAGCGCGGCGGCATGGTCGAGGAGCGGCCGAAGTTTCGCGTCGGCCTCCACGATCCGCTCCGCCACGCCCGCCGACGTCCCCTTGCGGAGCGACCGGGAGAGGAGCTTCAGCGCCCCGTTCCGGGCGTCGGTCCTCGCCGCGAGCCGGGCGAGTTCCTGGATGCCGAGCGTGATGCCGAACGTCTCGCGCGCCACGCGCTCGAACTGATGGGCCTCGTCGAGGATCAGGGCCCCCGATTCGGCCACGACCGACTGGCGAAGTCCGGCGTCCGCGAGGAGGAGCGCGTGATTGAGGATGACGACGTCGGCCTTCCGCGCCTCGCGGCGCGCCGCCTTCGCGAAACAGCCGTTCGAGGGATCGCAGTCGGGCCCGGAGCAGAAGATGGGGTCGGAGGCGATGTCGGCCGCGATGGCCGTCACGGCGCCCGCGCCCAACCCGAGACCGAGCGAGCCGAGCTCCTCGAGTTCGCCGGTCGAGGTCCTCTCGATCCAGGCCTCCAGCCGCTCGAGCGACTCGGCGTCGAGGGCCGCCCCCGACGCGGCGAAGAGACGCCGCTGGCGGAGGCGCGCCTTCGCCCTGCGGCGGCAGAGATACGACGCGCGCCCCTTCAGCGTGGCCGCCCGCACGGGGCGGCCGAGCGCGCGCGCCGCGAGCGGGACGTCGCGCGAGACGAGCTGCTCTTGAAGCGCCTTCGTGTGGGTGCTGACGACGATCGGGCCGGAGCCCGCGGCTCGGAGGAGGATCGCGGGAAGGAGATAGGCGAGCGACTTTCCGATTCCCGTCGGGGCCTCCACCGCCAGCACGCCGCCCCGCCCGAGGAGTTCGGCCCAGCGCCGGGCCATGCGGGCCTGGGCCGGACGGTGCTCGAAGTCGGTGCTCTGGCGCTCCAGGCGCGCGAACGCCTCGTCGACGGCCGTGACGAGATCGAAACCGCTCGAATTCATGGGCCTAGTTCGTTAGGGGAACGCGAGTTCGGAAGTTCGCGACGAATCGCGATCGAGACGGCCAACGCCTTCAAACTACGGGAGGGAGAGGGGGTTGTCAACGCGGGCCCTTGCCGCCCGCCCGGAGCCCCCGATCGACCTCCGCCCCTCGCCGCGCCACGATCTCCGGGAGGGCCGTCACGTCCTCCTCCGTCGTGTTGAAGTTCACGATGCAGGCGCGGAGCACGTAGCGTCCCTCGATCACGGCGTTCGAAACGAAGAGCTCGCCGCCTCGCTGGAGGTCGTCGAGGAGCGCCTGATTCAGCTCGCTCAGGTAGCGCTCGGCCTCCACCTCGCCGCGTCGGTCGCGGAGATCGGCGGGAACGTAGCGGAAGGTGAGGATGCTCAGATCGCGGGTCATCACCTCGAACGATCCGTGGCGGCGCACGGCCTCCTCCATGACGCCCGTGAGGCGGATGTCGTCGGAGATCATGCGGCGATACCCCGACGCCCCCGCGTGGCGAAACGCGAGCCAGACCTTCAGCGCGCGAAATCCGCGGGAGTTCTGCATGCCGTAGTCGACGAAGTTCACCGACTTCTCCTCGAAGTGGTAATAGGGCGGATGGTAGGAGAAGGCCGCGCGATGAATCTCCGGGTCGCGCACCAGGGCGCACCCGGCCTCGAGCGGCGCGTAGAGCCACTTGTGAGGATCGATCGCCACCGAGTCGGCCTCCGAGAGCGCTCGGAGCGCGTCGGGCGCCTCGGGGACCGCGGCGGCGAAACCGCCGTACGCGCCGTCGACGTGGAACCAGAGATTCTCGCGCCGGCAGAAAGCGGCGATCTCCGGGAGAGGGTCGACGGCGCCGGTGCTCACCGAGCCTCCCGTTCCGACGACGAGGAAGGGGAGGTCGCCCGCCGCGCGGTCGGCCGCCACCTGCCGCTCCAGGAGATCGACGCGCATCCGAAGAGCCGCGTCCGTCTCGATCCACCGGACGGCGTCGGTCCCGAGCCCGGCGAGATCGGCCGCCTTCTGGATCCAGGTGTGCGTCTCCTTCGACGCGTACGCCCGGAGCCTCCCCTTCCCCGCGGGCGAGATCCCCTCCTTCTGGAGAGCCCAGGGCGCCTTGGCCACGCGCGCGGCGAAGAAGCCGATGAAGTTCGCCATGTTTCCCCCGCTCACGAGGACGCCGCCGCACGTCTCGGGAAAGCCGATGAACTGCGCGATCCAGCGGACCGTCTCCACTTCGATCTCGCTCGCCGCCGGGGAGAGCGTCCAGCCGCCGACGTTGGGGTTCGCCGCCGCGGCCAGAAGGTCGGCGAACATGCCGATCGGCGCGGGAGACGAGGTGATGTAGCCCCAGAAGCGGGGATGTCCGTTGAAGAGCGAATGGTCGAAGAGGAGGTTCGCGGTCTCGGCGAGGAGCGTTTGCGCGTCGCTCCCGTTCTCCGGAAGGGAGGCGCCGAGGCCGAGCGCCGCGCGCACCTCGGAAGGCCGCTCGCCCGGGGTCACCGGGCGGCGCGGCACGCTCTCGAGGAGATCGGAGAGCTGGTCGACGAGTCGATGCCCCGCCGCGCGGAACTCGTCGCGGGAGAGGGCGAGGGGACGAACACGGCTCATGGGCGGAGTCCCTCGAATAGGTCGGTTTCGCGACGGCGGCCGCCGTTCACGCTGCTGAAAACACGGTAGTAATACTGGCGGCCCCAGAGCGCCTCGTGGTGCTCGGGGGAGAGCTCGCGCAGCCGTTGATAGGCCGCGATCTGCGAATCGTGGCAGGCGACGGCCTTCCAGACGGTCTCCCACTGCTCCCGCGTGTCGACCACGGTCGTGATCGCCCAGTCGGGCCAGGGGTGCGCCTGGCGCTCCACGCCGTCGACGAGCGAGGTCAACTTCTTGAAGGCCGCCTGGTACGCCGCCATCGCGCCCTCGGGCATGGCCATGGAGTAGAACTTGGAGACGGCGTGCGTCGAGGCCGCCGCGACGATGGCCGCCCCCGCGAGCTGCGAGACGGCGATGTGGTCGGGATGCCCGTACGCGCCGTCGGGCCCGAAGGAGACGACGACATGCGGCCGGAGCCGGCGGATCTCGTCCGCGATCCGGCCGGTCGCCTCGACCGCGTCGACCCGATCGAGCGCGCCGTCCGGATAGCCGAGGAGGGCGAGGTGGCGGACGCCGAGGAGCGCGGCGGCGGCCCGGAGTTCCCCTTCGCGGATGCGCGCGAGGGCTTCGCGCCCCGGATGCTCCGGCCCTTCGCCCTCCTTCACGCCGCGATACCGTCCCGCGTCGCCGCGCGTCGCCGTGACGACCGCCGTCTCGACGCCTTCCGCGGCGTATTTCGCGAGAACGCCGCCGAACCCGAGCGACTCGTCGTCCGGGTGCGCGAGAACCGCGAGGAGACGGAGGGCGCCGCTCACGCGGGAAGACCCGCCTCCGAGAGCGCGGCGCGGAACCGGCGATCGTCCCAGACCGGGATGCCGAGTTCCCGCGCCTTCTCGAGCTTCGAGCCGGCTTCCTCCCCCGCGATCACCACGTCGGTCTTCTTGCTGACCGAGGAGGTCACCTTTCCCCCCCCGTCGAGGATGAGCCGCGAGGCTTCGTCGCGCGGCATCGAGATCGCGCCCGTGAGGACGAAGGTCTTCCCCATGAAGGGGCCCTTCGTGGCGCGCGCGCGGGGCGGCGGCGGCGTCCCCTTCACGCCTCGCGCGTCGAGCCGCCGGACGAGGCTCTTCCCCTCCTTCGAGCGGAAGAAGGCCGCGAC
>DASTKG010000184.1:0-9775 GCA_035716005.1 Candidatus Eiseniibacteriota bacterium | reverse complement strand
CTCGCGCTCCGCCATCTCGTTCCGACCTCGGTCATCGACACGAGCCGCACGTTCACGCTCCTCGCCGGCGCGCTTCTCCTCGTGACGGCGTACGGCCTTCGGCGCGGAAAGCGGCGGGCCTACGTCGCGGCGCTCTTCCTGGCGGCGCTCTCGGTCCCGGTCAACCTCCTCAAGGCCATCGACGTCGAAGAGGCGACGGTGGCGTCGGCCCTCATGTTCGCGCTCGGGGTGAACGCCGAGGCGTTTCGGGTGAAGAGCCGCGAGCTGACGTGGTCGACGCTCCGCCGGCGCTTCGTCTGGATGGCGGCGGGGCTCGCGCTCTACGCGGTGGCCGGCTGCTGGATCGTGGAGGCGCGCTTCGGAAACGGCGCGTCCATCTCTCGCGCGGTGGGCGAGGCGGTCTACCGCGTCTTCGGCCTCGGCGCGCCGAGCCTCGTCCTCGATCCGAACCTCCCTCATCGCGAGGCGCGCGTCGTCGGCTGGTTCCTGAACTCGCTCGGGCTGGTCGGTTTCATGGCGCTCCTCGGCGGCGCCATCGCGGCGCTTCGCCCCGCCATTCACCGGCGGCGACACCGCGCCGAGCGGGAGCGCGTGGCCGCGCTCGTCGCCCGGCACGGGGCGTCGTCCGTGGCGTCGTTCGCCCTGGAGCCCGACACCGACTACTTCTTCAGCCGGAGCGGACGCGCGGTGATCGCCTACCGCTTCGAATCCGACACGCTCCTCGCCATCGGCGATCCGATCGGACCGCGCGACGAGATGCCGTCGCTCCTTCGCGACTTCGCGCGATTCACCGACGATCGCGACTGGACCTTCGCCTTCTTCCAATCGCTTCCGGAGTTTCAGCCGCTCTATCGCTCGCTCGGGTGGCGCGCCATCCACATCGGAGAGGAGCCGGTGCTCGAGATCGGAGCTTTCACGCTGGAGGGCTCGGCGATGGGCGACGTCCGCCGATCGTTCGCGAAGCTCCAGAAGGCGGGCCTCGAGTGCCGACACCACCGGCCGGAGGAGAATTCGCTCGATCCGTCCCAGGACCCCGACGGGATCGCGTCGCAGCTCGCCGCCATCTCGACCGAGTGGCTCCGCGCGCACCCCGGCGAGGAGAAGGGCTTCTGCATGGGCCGGTTCGACCCGCACCGGATTCGCGAGACGTGGCTCGCGGTCGCGTGGGATCCGGCGAGGCGGCGGGCGGAGGCGTTTCTCACCTGGGTCCCGGTTCCCGCGCGGAAGGCCTGGGCGCTCGACCTCATGCGGCGGCGGCACGACGCGCCGGCAGGCGTCATGGAGTTCCTGGTCGCGGCGTGCGCGGAGGAGGCGAGGCGGCGCGGCGACGCACTTCTCTCCTTATCTTTATCGGCGCTGGCCCGGTCGGACGCGTCGGGCGCGGCCGAGAGCGAGGAACCGGCCGCGGTCTCCCGGGCGCGCGCGCTTCTCGTGAAGCATCTTGCCCGTTTCTACCCGTTCGAGGGGATTTCGCGCTGGAAGGCAAAATTCCAGCCGGCGTTCGAGCCGCGCTATCTGGTCTACCCGCATCCTGTTGCGCTGCCTAGAGTTGCGCTTGCGTTGGCGAGGGCGCAGAGCCCCGGCGGCCTCCGCTCCTACTTCCGCCGCCAGCCTCCCGAGGAAATTCGGAACTCGCCCGAACCGGTGGGGGTATGAGAATTCGTACGCGGCCGCATGCGAACCGGCCGCTGTGCGAACAACTCGAACGAGGTGGGTGCGGTCCGTGAAACGATTCGGTTGGATCCTGGCTGGAGCGGTGTCAATGGCACTCGTCTTCGGCGCCAATCCCAGCGCAGCCGCCGCCGCCTCCCCGGTAAGCGCGCGCTTGGTGTCGTCCGTACCAGGATCGCACCTCACCTCGGCTCGAGCCTCGCATCGCTCCAACTCCTCACCCCGTTCCGACCGCTCCACGCCATCGCGCCATCCGGCCAGCCGCCCGCATCCCGCCGGCGGAGCCGCGCGCGGGCATCGGATCGCTTCCAGACTCAATCGCAATCCGCACGGACGCGGGAACGGCCACGCGGCCGCCGTCGCCGTGCTCGATGACTTCCACTATTTCAATACCTCGACCCACGTCGAGGCGGCTTGGTTGCGCGCGCCGCGGCAATCCTTCACGGCGGCACCGGAGACGCGCGGACCTCCGCGGGCGTCCCCCATGACGAATTCGCGCCCGCAACCCTCCCCCGAGCGGCCTTCCGATTGCACGTCGCGCCTCGGCCGCGCTCCAAGCCCGCCTCAGACCTTTCCAACCTCATCGATTCGATCCCAGAGCGTCTTCGTGAGCTTGCCTTGCCGTACCCACCGGGATTGGCCTTGCAGCCACCCCCATGCGCGCTGCCTCGAGGGCGCGGCCGCATGGTATGTGACGCCCTCTGGAGGAGTACCGTCATGACCCGTCGTCTCGTCTCGTATGTCGCCGTCGCGTATCTGCTCGCGGTGACGCTCCCGTTCTCGGCCCAGGCGGCCACCACGGCCGCCGCGGCGAAGGAGCACCACACGGCCGCGCACCACAGCGGCAAGGCGGCCGCGGCGCCGAAGATCGATCTCAACTCGGCGCCGGAATCGCAGCTCGCCGCGCTGCCCGGCATCGACGAAGCCACCGCGCAGAAGATCGTCTCGATGAGGCCGTACAAGAACAGCAACCAGATCGTCGCGAAGGGAATCGTGACGAAGGAGGAGTTCACGAAGATCTCGCATCAGGTCATCGCGCGTCAGCCGAAGCCGGAAGCCAAGAGCGCGGAAAAGCCGGCCAGCAAGGACGCCATGAAGGCGCCGGGCTCGACGGAGGGAACCACCAAGTAACGGCAGCGCAAGTCGCGATACCGTAAAACGGGCGACCACGACCGCTCGTTGGCTCTCCGGCACCCCCCCGCCGAGAGCCGAACTCGCACGGGGCTCGGCACCCAAGCCGGGCCCCGGCGAATTTTCGGTTACTTCGCGGCCGGCTTGGGCGCCGGTTTCGGGGCCGCCGCGTTCTCCTTTTCGAACCACGCGATGATCTGGGGATAGAGGTCGGCGATCGTCTGGCCCTGCTTCCGATTTCGGTAGAGGTCGACCAGGAAGGCGTCGAATTCCGCGAAGCGCGGAAACCCGCGTCCCCTCACCATCATCTGGTCGACGGGCCCGATGAGCGCCGCCTGCTCCTCCGGCGAGACGAAGTCGACCGTGCGCAGGCTGACGAGACCCCAATTCATGTACTCGTCGAACGCCGCGTCGCCGCCGTAGTAGTCGGCACCCTTCGCGGGGTCCACCCACCAGTCCCGGTTGCTGATCGCTCGACTCACCCGCGCGGCGTATTTGTCCGCCTCGGGGTTGATGTAGCCGTGGTTCAGCTCGGTGAAGACGATCTCCCCGCGCAGGATCGCCTGCGCCTGCTGCGAGAGCTGGGCTCCTTTCGCCATTCGGCGCAGGTCTTGCGGGTAGGGGAAGTTCACGTGAGCCTGGAGTTCCCGGAAGCCGTTGCTCTCGAGCCAGGTCGCGGATTGGCTGTAGGCCACCAGCGGCGAGAAGATGATCTTGTAGGAGTCGTAGGGAGTGACGCCGGGGAACTGGCGATTGAGCCAGCCTCGCATGGCCTCCACGTCGGCCGTGTCGGCGTAGAAGGCCATCTGGGCGGCGTAGGTGGAGCGGTGGGCCCGGTAGAATTCGCGGAAGTTCGACGTGTCGGCGAACGACTGCAGCGCCGGGATGAACGGCCGAAGCGAGTTCGTGCGGGCGCTGACGAACGCCGTCCGATCGTAGATCTTGCTCTGCACGATGCGGCCGGCATCGTCGAACTCGAAGGAGTAGCCGTCCATCTTGATGTTGGCGTAGCGATAGATGCTCTGCTTCAGCACCGCCTCGATCGCGGCGACGGCCGGATGGCCCCGATAGGGATCGAACCAGGCCCGCATGTCGCGATAGTAGTCGGAGTGGTGATAGACGAGGTTGCTGTCGGCGATCCCGGTCGGCGTCATGGCGATCGCGACGTTCACCAGCTCGTAGACCTCGGGCACGTCGATGGAGATCTTCCCCTTGTGTGCCGCCTGGTAGTCGGCGTCGAACACCGCGGCCGGAATCGCGAGACGACCGACGATTCGGGTCGCGCAGCGATCGGCCCCGTGCTCGATGACGAAGTCGACGCTCGTCCCCACCTCGATGTCGAAGCCGAGGGAATCGACGTCGGTGATGAAGACGACCCGGCGTTTCGCGCCCGCCGGAACGTCGACTTCGTAGACATCGGGTCTTACCTCGGGAGCCAGCCGCCAGGCGTCCTGCTGGAACTGAGATCCCACCCGGATGCTCACGACGGGCCGCGTCGACTTGAGGACCGGCGACGCCACCTGGGCGTTCGCCGCGGCGGCGATCGTGAGCGCCGCCAGGGCCAGGATGAAGTTCCTCATCGTGATCGTCTCCTATCGTGGGTCGCGGGGCCGGCGACGGCCCGGCGCGGGGGTTGTGGCGGGCGTCGACGGACGCTATTCTCCTACGTTCACCGTTCCAAGGGCGGTTTCAACAATGGAGGATAACGCCATGTCGTGGAAGCGCGCATGGGTCGGGCTCGTGGGGGGCTCCATGGCCGTCGCCGTCGCCGCGGGGATCGCGTGGGCGGAGCCGAAGAAGGACGAACCCACCTTGCCGAAGATGGACCCGCAGATGGAAGCCATGATGGCCGAGATGGCGAAGTTCGCGGCGCCGGGCCCCGAGCACAAGGTGCTCGAGCCGCTCATCGGCAAGTGGAAGACGTCGACCAAGATGTGGATGGGGCCGGGCGAGCCGCAAGCGTCGGAAGGAACCGCCGAGTACGCGTGGTTGCTGGACGGGCGCTTCATGACCTACCACGGACGCAGCACCATGATGGGCCAGCCGGCCGAGGGCTTCGAGATCCTCGGATACGACCGGAAGGCGAAGAAGTACGACGGCATCTGGGTCGATAACTCGAGCACCGCGCTCTTCCAATTCAGCGGCAGCTATGACGAAGCCACGAAGACCCTCACGTACATGGCCAACTGGCCGAACCCGATGGGCGAGGGAACGGTGCCCTACAGAATGACGACGAAGATCGAGGGACCGGATCAGCACGTCTTCACGATGTACCAGGTGTCGGGGGGCGGCGACCAGAAGATCATGGAGACGATCTGCACGCGAGTTAAGTAGCCATCGCATCCTCGCGTGTCACGCTGATCGCGGCGATCGCCGTGACGCTCGTCGTCTGGGCGTCCGGCTTCGCCGGGATCCGCCACGCCGGCCGCGCCTTCCCGCCGGCTTCGCTCGCGCTGGTTCGATTCTCGATCGCGTCGGCCGTGCTGGCGATCGCGTGGTGGTGGCGCGCGAGGGCGCGGAGCGCGGCGGCGGCCGGCGCGACCGCGGAGGGCGCCGCCGCGCGCCGAGCGCCCACCCGCGGCGAATGGGCGCGGCTCGCCCTCGCCGGCTTTCTCACCATCGCCCTCTACTCGACCGCGCTCAACGCCGGCTCCCGCACGGTGACAGCCGGCGTCGCCTGTCTCCTCGTGAACCTGGGACCGATCTTCGCCGCGATCGGAGCGCGGATTTTTCTCGGCGAGCGGCTCGGCGGGAAAGGCTGGACCGGGATGCTCCTCGCGTTCGCCGGCGTCCTCCTCGTCGCCCGCGGAATGGGCGCCGGCTTTCACTGGGGCGGCGACGCGGAGCTCGTGATTCTGGCCGCGGTGGCGCAGGCCGCGTGGTTCGCCGTGTCGAAGCCGCTGCTCACTCGCTTCGACGCCTTCGAGACGACGTGCCGCACCGTCTGGCTCGGCGTCCTCTTTCTGCTGCCGTTCGCGCCCGAGGCGGTGCACGCGCTTCGCACGGCCCCGCCCGCCGCGATCGGCTCGATTGTCTACCTCGGCGTCTTCCCCGGCGCCCTCGGCTACATGACCTGGACCTACGTCCTCTCGAGGCTCCCCGCCTCGCGCGCCGCGAGCCTTCTCTACCTCGTGCCGCCGATCGCCTTCACCATCGCCTGGCTCACTCTCGGCGAGACGCCCACCGCCATGTCCCTGCTGGGCGGCATCCCCATCGTGGCGGGGGTGGCGCTGGTGAATTCGCGGCAGTAGTCGATCGGGAGCCCGCCACAATTCCGCTTTTCAATTCTTGAATCGCCGATTCATAATATGAATCTACATTCACCATGGACGCCATCACCCCCCAGAAACCGACCACCGTCCGGGCTCGGCTTCGCCTGGAAACCCATGCCGCTATTCTAGATGCGGCGGAATCAGTCCTCGCGGCCGAGGGGCTCTCCGGCGGGCGAATGGAGCAGATCGCCGAGCGCGCCGGGGTGGCGGTCGGGACCATGTACAACTATTTCAAGTGCCGGGAGGCGCTCCTCCAGACCCTCCTCGAGTCGCGCCGCCACGATCTCTTCCGGCGGCTCGACGAGGCCCTGCTCGCGGCCGGCCCCTCGTTCCAGGACCAACTCCACGTCTTCGTCGACACCACGCTCGGGCACGTGATCGCCCACCGTCCCCTCTTCGCGCTCCTCGTCCAGGAAGAGAACGCGCCGATTCGCGCGCGGATCCTGCCTCCGCCCGGAGAGCGGACGTTCGATCTCCTGACCGCGAAGGCGGAGGCGATCGTGGCGCTGGGACTCGAACAGGGTCTGCTCCGCCGGCAGGGCGCCGAGTCGTGGCCGCTCCTGCTCGTCTCCATCCTTCGCACGATGATCGTTCACGAACTCTCATCCCCGGCGCGGAGCGAACCACACGCCTCCGGCCGGCTCGTCGCGGAGTTCTTCCTCCGCGGCGCGGGAAACAGGACGCATGAATAGCCAAACTCCGAATCCCGACACCGCGGCGCCGCCCGCGCCCGAACGCGTCGGCTCGCGCCGGCGCATCGCCCTCCCCCTCGGCGTCGCCGCGCTCCTTGCGCTTCTCGCCTGGGGCGTCATCGCGTGGAGCCATTCGCTCGGCACGATCGGCACCGACGACGCCCAGGTCGAGGGGCACGTGATTCCGGTCCTCGCCCGCGTCGGCGGCTACACGCAGCAGGTGAACGCGCACGAGAACCAGGCCGTCCGGCAGGGAGACACGCTCGTCGTGCTCGACGACCGCGATCTTCGCGTGCGGCTGGAGCAGGCGGAGGCCGACCTCTCGGTCGCGCTCGCGGGCTCCGGCGTGAACGGCCAGGCCGTGGCGCAGCTCCGCGCGGCGCACGATCTCGTGTCGCAGGCGCAGGCCGACGCCCGGAAGGCCGCGTCCGATCTGGCGCGCGCCCGCACGCTCGCCGGGCAGAACATGATCAGCCGCCAGCAGCTCGAGGCGGCCGAGGCGGCGTCGGCGTCGGCCGACGCGGCGCTCTCCGCCGCGCGCGCCCGAGCGATCGCGGCCGACGCCCAGACCCGCGGCGCCGAAGGCCAGGCCCTCTCCGAGCGCGCCGCTCGCGATCAGGCGGCACTCGAGCTTTCCTACACGCGCATCGTCGCCCCCCGAGGCGGCATCGTCGCGAAGAAGGGCGTCGAGGTCGGGCAGCTCGTCCAGCCGGGCCAGCCGCTTCTCGTCGTCGTGCCGCTCGACGACGTCTGGGTCGTGGCCAATTTGAAGGAGACCCAGATCAAGCACCTTCGCCCCGGCGACAAGGTCGTCTTCCAGGCCGACTCCTACCCGGGCCGCCGCTACCGCGGCCATGTGGAAAGCGTGAGCCCCGCCACGGGCGCCAAGTTCTCCCTGCTGCCGCCGGACAACGCGACGGGCAACTTCGTGAAGATCGTCCAACGCGTCCCGGTGAAGATCGTCCTCGACGGTCCCAACGACCCCGCGTACCCGCTCCGCCCCGGCATGAGCGTCCGGGTCGACATCCACACCGGCGGATGAGCCGCGCCGCGTCGTCCGCGAAGACGCCACACAAGTGGGTCATCGCGGGAACCGTTCTCATCGGCGCGGTGATGGCCGTGCTCGATTCGAGCATCGTGAACGTGGCGCTCCCCGACATGAGCGGCACGCTCGGAGCGACGCTCACCGAGATCACCTGGGTCGTCACGGGCTACCTCCTGGCCAACGTGCTCATCATGCCGATCATCGGCCTCATGAGCGCGCGCTTCGGCCGGAAGCGCTTCTACCTCGCGAGCGTCGTCATGTTCACCGCGGCCTCGGTCGCCTGCGGCATGGCCCACACGCTCCAGATGATGGTCCTCTTCCGACTCGTCCAGGGGATCGGCGGCGGCGTCCTCATCACGGTGTCGCAGGCCATCCTGCGAGAGACCTTCCCGCCGGAAGAGCAGGGCATCGCGATGGGGCTCTACGGCATGGGCGTGGTGCTCGCGCCGGCGTTCGGGCCCACGCTCGGCGGCTACCTGACCGATCACTACACCTGGCCGTGGGTCTTCTTCATCAACGTGCCGGTCGGAATCGTCTGCGTCCTCCTCGTGACGCGATACATCCACGATCCTCCCTACCTCGAACACGACAAGGGCGCCTTCGACATCCCGGGGCTCGCCCTCATGACGGTGGGACTCGGCGCGCTTCAGCTCATGCTCGAGAAGGGGCAGGAGAAGGATTGGTTCGAGTCGGGCCTGATCGTCGCGCTCGCGATCGCGGCGGCCGTGGGGCTCCTCGCCTTCGTCTGGCGCGAGCTTCGAACGAGCCGCCCCGCCGTCGATCTGCGATTGTTGAAGAACGGCCCCCTCGCCTCGGCCACGGCGCTCGGCGGCGTGCTCGGCATGGGGCTCTTCGGCAGCCTCTTCATCCTGCCGATCTTCTTTCAGCGACTGCTCGGGTACTCGGCGATGGAGGCGGGCATAGCCCTCATGCCGCGGAGCCTCGCCATGGCGGTGGTGATGCCGATCAGCGGGCGTCTCTACAATCGCCTGGGCCCGCGGATCCTGGTCACGACCGGCCTCGTCGTGAGCGCGTTCTCCTTCTTCCAGTTCACGCGCCTCACGACCGACACCGGCGCGTGGGATCTCGTCGTGCCGCAGATCTGGCAGGGCGTCGGGTTCGGGCTCATCTTCGTCGCGCTCAGCACGGCGGCGCTCAGCACCGTGGAGCGCTCGAAGATGACCGCGGCGGCGGGGCTCTACAACGTGGTGCGGCAGATCTTCGGAAGCGTGGGGATCGCGCTCGCCGCCACGCAGATCTCGACCGCCACCACACGCTATCACGCCATGCTGGCCGAGCGCGTGACGCCCTACGCGGAGGCGACGCGCCGGTGGCTCGAGGCGGCGGGCGGCACGCTGCACGGAACGGTCCCCGATCCGGGCCGGCCGACGCTCCGCGCCCTGGGCCTTCTCGACGCGAACGTCATGCGCCAGGCCACGGTGCTGGCGTACAACCACGCCTTCTTCCTCATCTCGGTGACGTTTCTCGCCGCCGTCCCGCTCGCGCTATTCCTGAAGGGCGGGTACCAGGGGCCGGTCGAGATCGCCGCGGATTGAGTCGGCGCCCGCCGAAGCCTCCCCGCTTCTAGCCTCGTAGAGCCGCGCCCCGCCCGGAAGGATTTCCGGCCCCGTGAAGCCGTCGATCGGCAGCACGCGATCCCAGATCGCGATCCACGCGGAGTCGCGATCGGCCACGTTTCTCGCGCGCGCGTCGGGCGAGAGGAGGATGGCGGCCGCGGGATGATCGCGGAGGAGCCGCGGAAGTGAGCGCGACGTCGGCAGGAGAAGCGCCGGGTGGTCGATCTGCCAGGCGGCCCAGTCGGGGACGTCGGTGAGGAGGAGCCGGTCGCTCGGCCAGGCGTTGGAGCGCGCGCGCAGGGTGTCGGCGAGCGCAGCCGGGAGCGGCGGGAATCGACGAAGCGCGTTTCGCGTCTCGAACCCGACGGTCGCCACGCGCTCGCCGAG
>DASTKG010000183.1:0-5544 GCA_035716005.1 Candidatus Eiseniibacteriota bacterium | reverse complement strand
TTCCCCACAGGCCACCCGCGCGGCCTCTTCCGGATCCCGCGCGATGGTGATCAGACTCCGCACCGCCTCGTTGAACTCGAATCTCCGTGCCAGGAAATCGAGCAGCTCCTTCCACGGATCTCCGAGCAGCACCAGCCCTTGCGGCCCGTCGTCGCGATCCATCAAGAGCAGCGTCCAGACCCACATGAGTTCGTTCAACGTCCCCACGCCGCCCGGCAGGATCACCGCCGCGCGCGTGCCGCCCAACAGGCAGCGAATCCGCGAATGGAGATCGGGCGCTTCGTAGACTTCATCCAGGTACTGGTTCGGCGTCCGCGCTTCGGCGAACCACTTGAGCGTGCAGCCGACGACGCGGCCCCCCTCGGCCTTCGCGCCGCTCGCCACGCCCTCCATGATGCCGCCGTAGCCGCCGCAGCGGATGATGGCGCCGCGCTTCGCGAGGGCGCGCCCGAGCGATTCGGCCAGCCGGTAGTGGGGCGAGGCGCTGGATGCTTGGCTGCTGCCGAAGACGGCGATCGATACGGCGGGCATGGTGCGCCTCCCCTCGTGCTGGGCATGGGGCCCGACCCCTGACGGAGCCCCCTCTTGTGCTACGATGGTTCGGATGACTCCCGCCCAGGGGGCGCCGGAGCGCGCCCAAGCCTCGAGAGTGGTCCGTCTGGCCTTGGCCCAGGTGAACCCTGTCGTCGGAGACCTCCCCGGAAACGCCAAGAAGGTCATCGACTTCCTGGATCGCGCTCGCGCCCAGGGGGCCGATCTCGTGGCCTTTCCGGAGTTGGTCCTCACCGGCTATCCGCCCGAAGACCTCCTCCTCCGTCCCGAGTTCATCGAGCAGAACCAGGCGGCGTTGGACGAGGTGGTCCGGGCGACGCGCGGGATCACCGCGATCGTGGGCTTCGCGCAGCGGGCGGGCGACGTGTACAACGCGGCCGCCATCGCGCACGACGGCCAACTCGTCGCAGTCTATCAGAAGAGCCACCTCCCCAATTACGGCGTCTTCGACGAGGTCCGCTACTTCCGCCCGGGGCGCGACCCCTTCGTCTGCGTGCGCGGACCGCTCCGTTTCGCGGTGAACATCTGCGAGGACATCTGGACCCCCTCGGGACCGATGGCGTTCGCGCTCTACGGCGAAGCGGAGCTGGTCATCAACCTCTCGGCGTCGCCCTTCCACGCCGGAAAGAGCGTCAGCCGCGACCGCATGCTCGCCACGCGCGCCGCCGACGGCGTCTCCTTCGTCGCCTTCGTGAACAACGTGGGCGGCCAGGACGAGCTCGTCTTCGACGGGAACAGCCGCGTCTTCGGACCGCGCGGCGAGGACCTCGCGCGGGCCGCCGCCTTCGAGGAGGATCTGGTCCTCGTCGATCTCGACCTCGACGCGATCTTCCGCGCGCGGTTGAAAGATCCGCGGAGCCGCGAGGCGGCGCAGACCGACAACGGCGAGGCGGGGCTGCGATCGGTGACGCTTCCCGCGATCGCCCCCGGCGCGCCCGTCCCCGCGACGAAGCCGCCGCTCGCGCCGCGCAAGATCCACACGCCCGCCGACGTCGAGGAGGTCTACCAGGCCCTCGTCCTCGGCACGCGCGACTACATTCAAAAGAACCGCTTCGGCCACGTGGTGCTCGGCCTCTCGGGGGGCG
Source organism: Candidatus Eiseniibacteriota bacterium (assembly GCA_035716005.1). Taxonomy (GTDB): domain Bacteria; phylum Eisenbacteria; class RBG-16-71-46; order SZUA-252; family SZUA-252; genus SZUA-252. The sequence continues at coordinate 3,907 of DASTKG010000183.1, read as the reverse complement.
TCGATTCGGCCCTCACCGCCGCCATCGCGGCCGACGCGCTCGGCGCCGAGAACGTGACCGGCGTCTTCCTTCCCTCGCCCTTCACCTCGCGCGAGAGCGCGGAGGACGCGGAGGCGCTCGCGCGCTCGATCGGCATCGGCTACATGACGCTCCCGATCGGCGACGAGATGGCCTCGTACAAGAAGACGCTCGCCGAGGCGTTCAAGGGGCGCGCGGAGGACACGACGGAGGAGAACATCCAGTCGCGCATCCGCGGCAACATCCTGATGGCGCTCTCGAACAAGTTCGGCTGGCTCGTCCTGACGACCGGCAACAAGAGCGAGTACTCCTGCGGCTACGCCACGCTCTACGGCGACATGGCGGGGGGCTTCGCGGTCCTGAAGGACGTCTTCAAGACGCTCGTCTACGATCTGGTCCGCTACCGGAACGCGCGGGCCGGGAAGCCGTGGATTCCGGAGCGGACGGTCACGCGCCCGCCGACGGCGGAGCTGAAGCCGGGCCAATTCGACACCGATTCCCTTCCGCCGTACGACGTGCTCGACCCGATCCTGCGCGCCTACGTGGAGGAGGATTGGGAGGTCGATCGCATCGTGGGGCTCGGCTACGACCGGGCGCTGGTGCGCCGCGTGATCCAGATGGTCGACAAGGCCGAATACAAGCGCCGCCAGGCGCCTCCGGGAATCCGCATCACCGCGCGGGCGCTCGGAAAAGATCGGCGCCTGCCGATCACGAACCGCCATCAGCCGTGGCGGGATTAGCGCGCCGCTAGCCGGCGCGGCCGCGACCGGGCGCGGCTATCGCTTCCCGCTCCCCGACCCGAACTCCTGTTTCAGCCATTCCCGAGCCGCCGTCACGTCGCCCTGCGTCAAATTGTGTCCCGCTCGTTCGCGATGAACGGTCACTCGCGCGCCGGCGGCGGCGAGCATGGCCTCGAGTCGGCGGATCTCCTCGAGCCCGCCGTAGGGATCCGAATCCCCCGCGGCGATGAGGACCGGCACGCCCGGGAGCCGAGGCGGCGCCTCCGGCTCGTACGGCACCATGGGCCGCAGGAGCGCGGCGCCGTCGAGCGCGCCGGGATGCGCGAAGAGCAGCCCTCCCGCGATGTTGGCTCCGTTCGAGAATCCGACGGCGACGAGCGGCCGCCCCGCGAGCGAGTAGGTCGTCCGCGCTTCGGCCAGGAAGGCCGCCAATTCCGCGGCGCGAGCCTTGAGATCGGGAACGTCGAACACGCCTTCGCGGAGGCGGCGGAAGAAGCGCGGCATCCCCGACTCGAGGACGCGGCCGCGCGGGCTCAGGAGCGCCGCGCCGGGCGCCAGCATCGTGCCGAGCTGAAGGAGATCGTTCTCGTCGCCGCCGGTGCCGTGAAGCAGGAGGAGCGCGAAACCGGGGTCGGGGCCGCCCGATCCCGCGGGAATGAAACGATGCGTGAATCCCGCGAGCGGCTCGGATGGGGTCGGCCTGGGATCGTCGCGCGTCATCGAAGGATGAGTATCGGGGCGGCGTCGCTCGTCTGTCCACTCGCGCCGCGAAGCCTGAGCCAGTAGCGCCCCGAGGGGAGCGGGCGCCCGGATCGATCGCGGCCGTCCCACGCCAGGGCGCCGAATTCCCCGCGCGCGTCGTCGCGCCCCGCGCGAAGCGTCCGCACCAGCCGTCCCTGCACGTCGACGACGTCGACGCGATCGCCGGTGGCCGCGCGGAGAATCGAGCCGGCGCGGGCGGCGCCGCCCGCCGTGACGCCGGCCTCCCGCGCGCGGATGACGCACTCGCCGCTCATCGGATTGGGCGAGACCTCGAGCCGCACGCGCCCCCTCGCGGGCGGCGCGGCGCTCTCGCCCATCGCCACCGCGGTCACGGCGGCCGACCCCGGCCGCAGCACCAGCACCCGGTTCTGATCCGAGACGAAGAGATCGGGAAGCGGCCCGAGCGTCGGCTCGAAGGCCAGCGCCGTCGCGCCGCCGGCCGGATTTTGGAACGATGCCTTCTCGAGCGCGCTCCCCGAGGGGAACGCCGCGCCGCGCGCGAGCGTCACCGGCGCCGTGTAGGGCGCGCCGGACGCCGCCGTGACGAGATCGAGCGCCCCGGCGCCGGGCGATTGGAGAAGAGCGACCCCCGCGCTCCCCTGCGCGGCGGCGACGATGCCCGTGTAGGCGCTCGAGAGTCCGCACGGCGATCCCGCCGTCTGCTGCGCGAGGACGAGCGTCGGCGCCGCCCCCGCCGTCGTCGGAACGCGCGCGATCTGAAGCCCGCCGCTCCCCGCCGCCACGGCGACGTACGCGCTGTCCCGCCGATTCGGAATCCACGCGCAGTCGCGCGCGTAGGGCGCGCCCCACGTCCCGGCGAGCGGCGTGACGGCGCGCGGCGTCATCGTCGCGGTGGCGGGAGCGCCGGCGCCGAGGGCGACGTCGGCGACCTCGAGGCCCGCCGCGCCGTCCGCCACCGCGAGCGTTGCCGCGCCCCCGCCGCCGCGCAGCTCGACGTCGAGCGCGTTCCCCGGCGTCGGCCACGTCCCCGCCACGACCGGGAGGCCCGAGAGCGAGTCGATCGCCGCGGTCACGTCGATCGCGACGACGCCGGCGCCGGTCCCGGGCGTGACGAACGCCGGATCGAACGCGCTCAGCACCGGGTTCGATCCGAGATCCGCGTCGGCCACGAACGCGACGACGCGTCCCGAGGGGCTTCGCGTCCAGGCCACGTCGGTGGCGAAGCCGGAGAGCGGGATCGTCCGGAGGATGCGGTCGTCGATTCCGTTCTGATCGGTGTCGAAGAAGTCCTCCCACGCCCCGAACGTCGGATCCTCGATGACGCGGAGATCGAGGAGCATGAGTCCCGAGGGGCCGGCCGCCAGGAGACCCAGGTCGAGCGTGTCGCCGCTCGGCGCGACGAATCCCGGCACGACCGCGAGCGCGGCGGCGAACGTGGGAACGCGGATCGTGCCGACCAGGCGGTCGTCGGCGCCGTCGGCGTTCATGTCGGTGAGGCCGATCGAGTCGGTCGCCGTGGCGCGCCAGACGCGAACGCCCTCGCCGCCGCACGGCACGAGCCACGCGTTTCGCCAGAGCATCGGCGCGGGCCCGTCGCGTCCCGCCGGCGCCTCGGGAACCGGTGCGAGCCCGATCGGCACGAGCGCGGTCGGCAGCGAATCCGAGAGCGACGCGTCGACGATGGCGAAGCCGGTCGCCGTCGAGAGCCCTTCCGAGCTCGTGACGGTGACCTGGATCTCGTTCGAGGAGCCGGCCGGCGCGCGCGCCGCGAGCGTCGTCGGCGCGCCGACGGTCACGCTCCCGCCGCCCGGAAGCCCGACGGATGCCGGGGGCGCCGAGCCCGAGAAGGTCGCGCCGACGTTGTTCGGATCGGGGTTCGATCGCCCGCTGGTCAGGACGACCGTCTCCGATCCGGCGGTGAGGCTCCGGATCTGAAACGAGACGCTCCCCGACGAGCCTCCCATGCCGCTCCACGTGGGCGCGACGGGCCAGATCTCGGGCCGCGAATTCGTGGCCGCGACGATCGTCCCCGCGCCCTTCGCGGCCTGACCGCCGCCGTTCGCGTAGACGACGGTCGCGGTGATGGCGCCGATGCCGATCGAGGCCGGAGGCACCGCCACGCTCAGCGGAATGCGGACGAGCGAGTTCGCGCCGAGCACGAGCGCGCCCGACGAAGGGGTGACCGCGCAGGCGAAATTCCCCGTGCCGACGACGCTCCACTCGACGGAGGTCGCGGGGCCGTTCGAGCGGAGGACCAGCTCCAGCGTCGCGGCATTTCCCGGCGCGATCGTGGCGCCCGGAAGCCACGCGGAGACCGGTCGGGGCGGAATCCATTCCACGGCGCGGGCGGGCGGCGCGAGGAGCAGCGCTAGGCCGAAGAAGAGAAGGGGGCCGGCACGTCGCGCCGGCCCCCCCATACGACGAGG
>DASTKG010000182.1:0-2867 GCA_035716005.1 Candidatus Eiseniibacteriota bacterium | reverse complement strand
CGACCCGCGAGGTCCAGCGCGTGACGGTTCTCAAGTAAGCCCTTCACGACGCAAGACGTCGGGCGGCGGTCTCTGTAAGACCGCCGCCCGTTCTGTTCCACGCTCCGGATCTCCCGATCGCGCGCTTCAGGCCCGCCGTGGGTGGATCACCGCAGGGTACCGGCGCTAGCGCCGGTTCCAGCCGACCACGAACTTCCAGTCGGGGACGTCGCCGAGCCCTGCTTTGACTTCGAGGAACATCTTCGGGGTGAGCATGATTCCGCCGAGGATGCTTCCGCCGAATTCGGTGTCGCTCCCGCCGTCGTTGTCGAACCAGTTCAACGTGAGCCCGCCGCCCGCGTACGGCGCCAGCTTGGAATCGGTGTTGAAGATGTACTGGAGGTCCGCGTTCCCGGCGATCATGGTGACGTCGCCGAAGCCGGCTTCGACGCTCGGCACGAAGAAGAGGTTCTTGTCGACCGCGCTCGACTTGAAGTGGACCCCGATCAGGAAGTCGTCCGGTTCGAGCGAGAGGCCGGTGCGGAGCCCCACGCCGGCGAGGGCCGGCGCCGCGGCGGTGGAGAGCAGGACGAGAGCCGATAGCGTGAAGAGGATGGATCGTTTCATGACGTGATCACTCCTGTCTGGGCAATGGATGGCTTCCGTTGTTACGCCTCACGACCGATCGCGATGTGGCGACAACCTCCGGATGGTCCCGGCGAGGAGTTCGAATGCATAATACCTGCCAGACCCTAGGCCGAGTATTCGAATCTCGAGACCCACTATACCATGCTGGTGCGAGGCTTCAGACGATATCGCGCGGTTCGGCGCCCGTACCCCCCCGCGCGGCGATCGAGAGGAGCGGCCCCTGAGGGATTTCGTTCGATTTAGCCCGGAACACCTCGGCACGCTGGCCGGGTTGGCGCTCCTGGCGTTTCTCCTCTCTCGTCTCGCGGCGAGGAGCGTGGAGGAACGCGCGGGGAGCGCGCTCGCGATCCGGGCCGGCCTCGCCATGCTCCTTCTCGCGGGCCTCGGATTCGCGCTGGCCGACGCGCTCCCGATTCGAGAACTCGCATGGCTCGACGTCTTGCCGCTTCACCTCTGCGACATGGCCGTGCTGGTCGCGGTCTGGGCCCTTCTCACGCGCGGCCGGCTCGCCTGCGAAATCCTCTACTTCTGGGGACTCTCCGGGACGCTCATCGCCATGACCATGCCGGATGTCGACAAGGGTTTCCCGGATACCCGATGCGTCTCGTTCTTCGCGCTGCACGGGGCCGTCGCCCTGTCGGCTGTCGTGATGACGGCCGGCGTAGGCGTGAAACCGCGGCCCGGCTCCCACTGGCGAATCTTCGCCATCACGAACGCCTACGCGGCAGTCGCGGCGACGATCGATTTCGTGGCCGACGAGAACTTTCTCTACCTCAGGGCCAAACCTTCCCAGCCCTCCATTCTCGACGTCATGGGCCCTTGGCCGTGGTACATCTTGACCGCGGACGTGCTGGCCATGGTCCTCTTCTGGCTGCTGATGCTTCCCTTCCGCCGGCGTCACGCGGGCTGAAGACCTCGGGGCCCATCGCAGCGGACGACGCCCCGGTCGCCTCGACTTCAGCCCGCGAGGGGGCGGCCGTACCGTCGGCGCACCTCGGCCGCCTCGACGTAGAGCGTCGGGTCGGCGCCGAACAGGCCGGCGAGCAGGCCGGGCACGTCGGCGGCGGCGACTTCGTTCTTCTCGGGGCCGCCCGGCAGGTACCGGGTCAGCATTCCGTCCCGGAAACTCGTGTAGACGCCGCCGACGTCGCGCGCGTAGGCCAGCCGGTGGAGGAAGCTCTGAGGCGCGCTCCAGTCGTTCGCGGCCGTGATGAACCCGCGGAGATCCTCGATTCGCCGCGGAGTCGGATCGAGTTTCTTCGAGGGGCCGGGATTCCGGGCGACGAAGATGCCGTCCTCGCGAACGCTGTATTCGAACCTTTCCCGGTGGGTATCGAGCGAGAACGACTCGAAGAGCGGGTACGCCCGGTAGATCGGGGCCGCGTATCCGACGTCGGCGTAGTAGGGGCCCGTCGAGAGCTCGACCCGGACGCAACAGTGTCCCGGGTCCATGTGCATGAACGACGCGTCGAAGCCCAGATCCGCGAGGAGGAATCGAAGGCCGCGAGCCAGCGTCCAGCAGAGTCCCCCGGCCCCGCGCTCGACGATCCGTTCGACGTACTCCCCGATCGGAGGCATGAAGTCGCCTCTTCGAACCCCCGGCTCGTAGTCGATGAGCTTGGTCAGCGTCTCGAACGGCACGCGCAGCTGATGCTCCCGAATGATGCGGTCGAGGTAGTCGAGCGTGGGGGTCTCCCGCTCCAGCCGGAGATGGGCGAGCAGCCGATCGGCGACGACGCGGTCCGGCGTCATCGCTCGAGGCGGATCGAAGCAAGCGTCACGAGCAGGAGGAGCGTGGCCAGCGTCACCGAAGAATAGGCGAGCGCGACATTCGAGATCGCGCGTCCCACGAAGCCCGGGTTCGAGAGGAGGAGAAGCCCTCCCGTGAGAAGGAGCACCGCCACACGTCCGCGGCGCGCCGGGCCGGCGCCGCCCAAGGTCCTGGCGACGGCGACGAGGAGTGGAATTAGTAGCAGCACGAATTGCGCCTTCAGGTTGAACCCGACGATCTGCAGCATCCCGCAGCAGCCGATCGCCAGGTCGGTCAGGAGCGAATCGGCGCGTTCCTTGCCGCGGCCCGCGATCCAGACGAGGAGAAGGGCAGCCAGGAACGCGCCGCCGACCGCGCGTCCCACGCGCGCGAACGACGGCTGCGAGATCGACGCGAGATTCACCCGCGTCTCGCCGTACGCCGGCGCGTCGACGAGGAGCCTTCGCAGCGCCGCCTGCGGCGATTGGTC
>DASTKG010000181.1:0-5376 GCA_035716005.1 Candidatus Eiseniibacteriota bacterium | reverse complement strand
GGCAGCCAGGAACGCGCCGCCGACCGCGCGTCCCACGCGCGCGAACGACGGCTGCGAGATCGACGCGAGATTCACCCGCGTCTCGCCGTACGCCGGCGCGTCGACGAGGAGCCTTCGCAGCGCCGCCTGCGGCGATTGGTCCCAGAGCTTCGATCCCTGCAAGGTGCCCGCCGCCGCGGGCGCGATCACCTTGGCGCGCCACTGCGACATGAGATCCACCCCCCGCACGGGGCCGAGGTAGGCCAGAGGCAGGAGAATCGCGCACGCGATGCCGACGGCGAAGCCGGCGACGGGGCGGACCTTTCCGCGAAGCAGGATCGGAACGACGAGGATCGCCAGGTTCATCTTGAGCGCCGCCGCGAATCCGAGCAGCACCCCGGGCAGGATCCGGGGCCCCGGCCCGAGGAGTCCCGCGATCCCGCCGACGACCAGGACGAGCAGAAAGAGGTTCGCCTGTCCGAGAGCGAGGTTGTCGTGGAAGAACCCGAGCAGCGGAACGAGCGCCGCCGCGGCCGCCCACCCGGGCAATCGCGCTCTCTCGCCGCTCCGCGCCGCGCGGATCGCCATTCCGATCGACGCGGCCATGAAGCCGACGTTCGCCAGGTACCATGCCCAGGCCGCCGCCGCGAGGGGCAGCGCCGTCAGGGGGGCCAGAAGGAGCGCGAAGAAGGGGAGGTAGACGTAGCCGTGCAGGCCGCTCGTCACGTCGTACGGCGATCCGCCGCTCAGGAGCGTGCGAGCGGCCTCATAGTAGATCGGAAAGTCGTTCCCGGAGCGGAGCTGCTTCGAGACGCAGGAGAAGCCGATCGCGACGATCCCCGCCGCGAGCGCGATGCCGACGAGGATTCTCCTGGCTCCGGGCCGCATGGCTGGCGATTGTGTCCCAGGTCGGCTCGCGGGGCAACGGGCGGTTGTGGGCCGTCTCTAGTCCCGAAGTTCGAGCGTCATGCAGACGCTGTTCGGGTCCTCACGGTAGTGGGCGAACGGCGGGCAAACCTCGAAGCCGAACCTCGTGTAGAGAGCCCGCGCCGGCGCGAATCCCGCCATCGTTCCCGTCTCGAGGCTGACCCGCCGATACGACCGAGCCCTCGCCTCCTCGAGGATGTGCGTCAGAAGACGCGCGGCCACGCCCTTCCCGCGGTGGGCGAGGGCCGTGTGCATCGACTTGATCTCGCCATGATCGGGGGCGAGCTCCTTGAGGGCCCCGCAGCCCATGAGCGCGCCCTCCGACCAGGCGCTCCAGAACGTGATCTCGGGCGCACGAAGCCGATCGAGGTCGAGCGCGTGAATGCTCTCGGGCGGCGAGTGCCTCGCGGCATGGTCGAGATGGGCCCGAAGCAAGGCCGCGATCTCCGGCCCGCGGAGGTCGTCGCGGAGAATTCGAACATCCGTCATCGGGGCGATGGCGATTCCCCTTCCCTCGCCGCCACGTTGATCTCCGCCCCCAGGAGGATGAAGAACGCCGTGAGGTACATCCAGGTCAGGAGGATGATCACGGCTCCGATGCTTCCGAAGGTAGCGTTGTAGGAGCCGAAGTGACGCACGTAGGCGGAAAGACCGAGCGATGCCGCGATCCACCCCAACACCGCCACGATGGACCCCGGCGTGATCCAGCGCCAGCGCGGCCGCACGGCCGGCCCGATGAAGTAGAGCTGGTCGATGGCGGCGATCAACAGGATCAGGACGAGCGGCCAGCGCGCGAGATCCCAGACCTGCACCGGCAGGGGCCCGAGCCCGCCGCGAACGTCCCACCATCGGCTCACCTGCGAGCCGAACCAGAGTCCGAGCAATCCCAGCACCGCCAAGATCGAGACTTCCACCGCCAACAGAATCGCGACGCCGCGCGTCTTCCAGACCGGGCGAGTCTCGCGGAGCCCCTGCACGCGGTTGAGGCCCTGCATGATGGCCTCGACCGCATTCGCGCCCGCCCAGACCGCGGCCACGACGCCGAAGGTGAAGAGGTCGCTGCGCTGCCGAGTCACCGCCCTCTCGGCGCTGACCCGCATCAGGTCCACGGCGTCGGACGGCGCGATCGTTCCGAGCAGGCCGATCAGCCAGACGGCGAGGTTCGGGACCGGAAGGAACGCCGGCAGACTCGTCAGCGAGAGGAGGAGCGGAAAGGTGGCGAAGAGAAGGTAGTAGGCGATCTGCGCCGAGGAGCCCATGCACTCGTGCTTGAACACGCCGGCCGCGACCTGCTTCGCGACGCGCCAGGGCGAGCGGCCCCGCGGCCGGGCGGCGCCCGTCTTCGTACGACGCTTGGGGTCCGCTTTCCCGAACATTCCCCGAGGCTACCCCGGGGAGGGCTCCAGCTCAAGCCAAGGGACCGGGCGGGCGGTGTCTGGGCGACTGCCTTGACAGGACCGCGACTCGTTGGGACTCTGACTTCGGGAAACGGTTCGGATTCCGGCCCGAATCTCTTCCGGAGCGCTTGCCGCTCGCGGCGGTTCGATCACGAGAGGAGCAGAAGGATGCGGTCATCGCACATCACGGCGCTGGCGCTCGCGCTGGCGGCGATCCTCGCCGCCGCGACGCCGCGGACGCTGCATGCGCAGGATTCGGCCCGATCGACGGCCGTCAGGGTCAGGGAGCTGTTGGCGCCCATCATGGCCGCGCGAGAGGCCAGGGACTCCCTCTCGGCGATCGCCGACACGGCCACGGGCGAGAATAGCGCGCTCCTGGAAGAACGCGTGTGGCAGCGGCATGTCGAGGTGATCGCGGGCCTTCAGAACGCGGGCGCCGAACTGAGGCGAATTCGCGGTGAAGGCGGCGACCTCTCGGCCGCGATGCCGGTGGTCGAGCAGGCGGTTCGGTCGGGTTGGCCGCGCTATCTCCGCCAGCTCGAGCGCCGCATGGGCCTCATGCAGGCGCTGTTCGAGAAACGGGACGCCGCGACCGATGCGCGACGGCTGGCCCTCGAAACGGAGATCACCGAGCAGTTCGATCGCACCATCCGGATGTTCCAAGATCTGGTCGCCGGCATGCTGGAAGTCGAGCGGCTGGGCGTCGACATCGGGCCTCAGCGAGCCTACGTGGTCGAGAAGATGCTGGCCGCGTCCGAGCAGACGGTCGCGCGCATGATCGTGCTCGGGCGCGAGCAGGCCATCGCGTCCGCCCGCGTTCACCGCGCGCCCGACGACGCGGCCGCGCGAACGGAGCTCGACGCGATCGACGTGGCGTTCAATCGCACGTCCCGGGCCCTCGAAGCGGAAATCGACATCCTCGAACAGTTGGGGCACGACGCCACGGCGCTCAAGGTCGCCCTCATCGTCCGCTCGGGCAAGCTCACCAGGGCGATCTTCGAACCCCGCGTCATCGCGGGGCTCGCCGCCGGCCTGCGACAGCAACTCATGGAGGGCTTCGCCTCCCGAGGCGCGCACTGGCTCTTTCAGATCTTCGTCATCGCCCTGACCCTCGGCGGGTTCGCCCTCCTCGCGCGCCTGGCGCGATTCCTGGTGCGGCGGGCGGTCGCGCGAACGGACGTCTCGCAGCTCGTGAAGGACCTGGCCGTCGGATGGATTTCCAAGCTCGTCATGCTGGTCGGGATCCTCGCCGTGCTCCGGCAGCTCGGGCTCCAGCTCGCCCCCATGCTCGCCGGACTCGGAATCGCGGGCTTCGTCCTCGGCTTCGCGCTCCAGGACACGCTCGCCAACTTCGCGGCCGGAGCCATGATCCTCGCCTACCACCCCTACGACATCGGCGACATCATCGAAGCCGGCGGAGCGATGGGCACCGTGAGGAAGATGAGCCTCGTGTCGACGACCATCCTCACCTTCGACAATCAGACGCTCGTCGTCCCGAACAAGAAGATGTGGGGGGACGTGATCCGGAACATCACGGCCCAGGACAAGCGCCGGGTCGATTTGATCTTCCCCACGGGGTACGAGAGCGATGTCGTGACGGTCGAGGGGCTGCTGAAGGAGATCGTGGAAGCCCATCCGCGAGTCCTGCGCGAGCCGGCCCCGCTGATCAAGCTCCACCAGCTGGCCGATTCGTCGGTCAATTACGCCGTGCGCGTCTGGGCGCGTCAGGTGGACTACTGGGACGTCTACTGGGACATCACGCGCGCGGTGAAACTCCGCTTCGACGAGGCGGGGATCAAGATTCCCTACCCGCAGCGGGAGCTCCACGTGAGCGGACCCGGAGAGCCGACCGGGGGCACGGGGCCGACATGAGTCGGGGCGCGTCGCGGACCGTCTGCTTCCACCCACCGCGCCCGCCATCGTATGCTGGTCGGATTGAGAGCCCAAGGAGGAACCGGCCGTGATGAGGACGTCCCCGCCCTACGACGCGTTGGTCCTGTTCGGCGCCACGGGCGATCTCGCCTACAAGAAGATCTTCCCCGCGCTCCAGGCGATGGCTCGTCGGGGCCATCTCACGGCGCCGATCGTCGGGGTCGCCAGGGCGGGGTGGTCCCTCGAGCGCCTCCGGGAGCGCATGCGGGCGAGCCTCGTGGAGCACGGCGGAGGCGTCGACGAAACCGCCTTCGCGAGACTCGCCGCCCTCTTGCGCTACGTCGACGGCGACTACAACGACCGGGCCACCTTCGACACCCTCCGCGGCCAGCTCGGCGACGCCTCGCGCCCCCTCCACTACCTCGCCATCCCGCCGAGCATGTTCCCCGTCGTCATCGAGCATCTGGGCGCCTCCGGTTGCGCCCGGAACGCGGGCGTCATCGTCGAAAAGCCGTTCGGCCGCGACCTGGCGTCCGCCCGGCGCCTCAACGAGACGATTCACAGCGTGTTCGAGGAGCCGGCCGTCTTTCGAATCGACCACTATCTCGGCAAAGAAGCCGTCCAGAATCTCGTCGTCTTCCGCTTCGCCAACACGTTTCTCGAGCCGATCTGGAATCGAAACTACGTGCAGAGCGTGCAGATCACGTTGGCGGAGTCGTTCGGCGTCGAGGGCCGCGGCCGCTTCTACGAGGAGGTCGGCGCCATTCGGGACGTCGTGCAGAATCACCTGATGCAGGTGGTGGGCTATCTCGCCATGGAGCCGCCCGCGTCCACGTACAGCGACTCCATCCGCGACGAACTCGCGAAGGTGCTGCGCCAGGTGAAACCGCTCGGGCCGGGCGACGTCGTCCGTGGCCAGTTTCAAGGCTATCGTGAGGAGGAGGGCGTCGGCGCGGACTCGAACGTCGAGACGTTCGCGGCTCTGCGCCTCGGGATCGAATCGTGGCGGTGGGACGGAGTCCCCTTCTTCATTCGAGCCGGAAAGCGTCTTCCGGTCACCGCCACCGAGGTGATGGTGGATCTGAAGCCTCCGCCGCTGACGAAGCTGGCGGCGGGCGATGGGAACTACGTGCGTCTCCGTCTCGGTCCCGAACTGAGCATCGCGCTGGGCGCGCGTGTCAAGAAGCCCGGAGAGGCGATG
>DASTKG010000180.1:0-2658 GCA_035716005.1 Candidatus Eiseniibacteriota bacterium | reverse complement strand
CGGGGCGCTACGCGCTGATCGCCGTGACGCCGCCCGCCGTACCTCGCGCCGTCTACCACCGCGACCTGACGATCCTCATCGACGCGAGCGGCTCCATGACGGGCGAGCCGATCGAGACGGCGAAGCGGATCGCCACGGGTCTGGTGGCGAGCCTCGACGAAGGAGATCGGTTCGAGATTCTCGCCTTCGCCTCGAACGTCCGACGGCTGACGTCGCGCATGGAGCCGTTCACGGCCGACACGCTTCGCAAGATCACGCGGGAGATCGGGAATCTCCAAGCCGGAGGCGGAACGGAAATGCAGAGCGCGATCCAGGAGGCGCTGGCTTCGCTTCGCCCCGATTCGCAGCACCAGATCGTCATCGTCACGGACGGCGAGATCGGATTCGAGAATGAGATCATGGAGACGCTCTCGCGTGGCATCCCTGCGGGCGTGCGGCTTCACGCCGTCGGCGTCGGCGCGGCCCCGAATCGGACGCTGACGTTCGGCCTCGCTCGCGGCGGTCGGGGACTCGAGGTCCTCGTCCCCGACACGGCGGAGGCCGAGGCGGCCGTGGAGCGGCTCCGCGTCGCGACCTCGCGGCCCGTTCTCACGGATCTCGTGATCGGCGGAAGTGCGGTGGTGACTGCGGCGCCGGCTCGACCGCGCGACGTCTTCGCGGGGCAGCCGGTGGTGATCGCGGTGGAGGTGCGTGCGGAAGGGGGAACGATCGAAGTCGGCGGGCGCCTCGCTGGCTCCGCCGAGGCCTGGGGATGGCGGACTTCAGTGGGGGCGGCGGACGCTTCGGCCGAGACGGTCCGTGCGTCCACCCTCCCGATCGGCGCGCTCTTCGGACGCGAGCGCATCGCGGACGTGGAGGCCGGGATCGGGAAGCGCCTGGAGTGGGAAGCGGCGGACGCCGCGATCGAAGCGCTCGGCTTGCGGCACCGCATCGTGAGCCGGCGGACCAGTCTCGTCGCCGTGGCGGAGGAACCGTCGGTCGATCCGCTCGCGCCGAGGCGGCGCGAACGGCTCGCGGTGGAGCTGCCGTTCGGGGTTTCGGCGGCGGGCGTGGGGTTGGAAGGCGGATACGACGATCGCGACTTTTCGGCGGTGTCGATGATGCGCGGCGCGCCGGCTGCCATGGCTTTCGGGGAGGTGGGGAGCGTGCTTTCCCACATGTCCCAATTCCTCCGCGGCGGACGGGGGGGCAAGACGGCTCCCGCGCCTACCGGCGAGGGCGTCGGCACGCTCATTCGGGTCGACGGCGATGTCGCCGTGATCGAGATCGAGGTCCCGTACGACGGATTCAGGCTCCCGAAGAAGTCGGTCATGCTGACGTCGGACACGACTCGGGAGAGCGAGGTCGAGGTGATCGGCGAGGAGTCCTCTCCCGCCGGGCCGCACAAGCGGGGGACCGTGGTTCGACTCGCGCTTCGCGTCGCCGATCGGTCGGTTTGGACGGTCGGGAACAACGTGATGGTCCGCTGGAACGTCCCGGGCGCCGAGGTTCTCATCGTGGTCGAAGTCCCGGCCGGCCTCGAGGGGACGAAGTAACCCGTGAGCCAGGCCGACGAATTCTTCGCGAGGGCGCGCGCGGGAGACCGCGCCGCCTTCGCGTCGTGGATGGGGAGCGTCGAGTTCCCCATCCGCCTTTCGCTCCGGCGCTTCGCGCAGGCGGTGGACGTCGAGTCGATCGTGCAGGAGACGCTCCTCCGCATGTGGCTTCTCTCGCAGGACGCGGGGCGCGCGCTCACGGGCGAGGACGCGGCGCTCAAGTTCGCGATCGTTCTGGCGCGAAACCTGGCCCGAAACGAGGCGCGCCGCTTCGGGCGCGAGCGCTTCCTTCCTCCCATGGACGTGCCGGAGATTCCGGTTGAGCCCGATCCGCCGGCCGACCCGGGCTTGATGCGCGCGATCCGCGAGTGCGTGGAGCAATTGAAGGGGAAGGCGCGACAGGCGCTTCAGGCGCGTCTCGGGTTCTCCGGATTGGGGTCCGATCGCGATCTGGCCGCCTCGATCGGGATGACGTTGAACACGTTTCTCCAGAACATCGTCCGCGCGCGGAAGTCGGTCGAAGCGTGTCTCGAGAAGCGCGGGCTGCCGCTCCATGAGGTGATGCCATGAACGCACGCGAGCGCGACGCGCTGATCGAGGCGTCGGTCACGGCGCACCGCGAGGAGGACCGCGAGGGGCGCCTCGTCCCGCCGCCGGCGTGGTGGGATCTCTCGCCGGAGGACGCGGAGGAGTTGTTCCGCCGTCAGGTGGCGATGCGCCGGCTGGAGCAGGCGGCGAGTCCCCAGGGCTGGACGGGGACAATGCTCGCGGTCTTACGGAAGATCGGGTAGGGGGGAAGGCTCGGAGTTGAAACTCAGGTCCCCCTCCCGACCCCCTCGCCAGCCGGAATCTCCCCTCGATAGAGCGCCGGCAACAACCACGGTTTCCTCAGCAACAGCTGCGTGATCGGCGGCGGCGGATGATCGCGCGTCGCCTTCAGCGCCTCCGCTCGCGTTTCCGGCCATTCGAACGGCAGCTCCACGTAGGTCCCCGGGCCGCTCGCGCTCTCCAACAACTCCAGCGCCGCGCGCAGCACCGCGCGCTGCCCGTCCGCGTCGCCCACACGCCCGAGCGTCCGGCCATCGGGGTATCCGATCCCCGCCAATCGCGGCACGCCGACGGC
>DASTKG010000179.1:0-9248 GCA_035716005.1 Candidatus Eiseniibacteriota bacterium | reverse complement strand
GCGTTCATCCCGAAGCCCTTCGTGTCGGGGATCTTCTCGGAGATGGCGCGCGCCGCGCGGAGGAGGTCGTCCCAGGTGTCGATCGGCGTCGCGGGATCGAGCCCGGCCCGGCGGAAGAGGTCGTCGTTCTTGTAGAGGGCGCGATTCCCGAGCATCCACGGGAAGGCATAGGCGCGCCCCCGGTAGGTGGCGATCTCCCACCCGACGAGACTGTCGCGGAGCGCCGTCGCGCGATCGGTGAGGTCGAGGAGCGTGCTGTCGGCCACGAGACCGGGGAGGAACGTGGAGCCGAGCTCGCAGAGGTCGGGCGGGCGTCCCGCCGCGATGGAGGCGACGATCTTCTCGCGGCCGCTCTGCCAGGTGAGCTGCTCCACCTGGACCTTCAAGCCGGGATTCTCGGCCTCGAAACGGGCGAGGATCGGCTCGATGGCCGTGAGGGGGGAGAATTGCCAGAAGACGACGACGCGGGAGTCGGGCGCCTTCTTGCCGCAGCCGGCCATGGAGAGGGCGAGCGCGACGGCGAGCGCCGCCGCCGCCGTCGCCGCCGGCGCGACGCGGCCGAGCCGCGCGGCTATCCCCGGATGGCTCTTCGCACCCATCCCTGGGCCTTCTTCAGTCGCCGCTCCGCCTCCGCGCGCGACACCTTCGCGCGCCGCATCACGATCGCCACCTTGAGCGATCCGCCGGCGCGTTTGAGCGCGGGCATCGCCTCGGCGTAGCGCGCGTCGGTCGCCTCCATGAAGACGCGCTTCGTCCGCTCCTCCAGCTTTCGGCTGGCGGTGCGGAGGTCGACCATCAGATTCTCGTACGCCTTCCCCATGCGGATCATGGTCGCGGTGGAGAGCATGTTGAGGACCATCTTCTGAGCCGTGCCCGCCTTGAGGCGCGTCGAGCCGGTGAGGACTTCGGGCCCGACGCGGGGCGCGATGACGACGTCGCAGGCGAGCGAGGAGGCGCCCGTCGGGTTCGCGGTCACGGCGATCGTGACGGCGCCGATCTTCCGTCCGTACTCGATGGCGCCGAGCGCGTAGGGCGTCCGCCGGCTCGCCATGATCCCGACGACGACGTCCTTCGCGGTCACGCGCTTCTTCCTGAGCGCGGCGACCGAGGCCTTCGCGTCGTCCTCCGCCCCTTCCACGGAGCGGACGAGCGCTCGTCGCCCTCCGGCGATGATTCCCTGGACGAGCGTGCGCGGCGTTCCGAAGGTGGGCGGGCATTCGGCCGCGTCGAGGACGCCGAGGCGTCCGCTCGTCCCCGCGCCGACGTAGAAGATCCGGCCCCCCTCTTCCAGACGCCCGACGATGAGATCGACGGCCTTCGCGATCTTGGGAAGCTCGCCGCGGATGGCGCGCGGGACGCCGGCGTCCTCCCGGTTCATGAGCCGGAGGACCTCGGGCGTGCTCATGCGGTCGAGCCGGCGCGAGCGGGGATTCCGCTGCTCCGTCACGAGCGACGAGAGTTCTCGGAAGATGGTCTTGCCGCTTCGGCGGTCGGTCACCGGGTTCGAATCATCCGTCCATCGTGGTCGGCGGTGCGTCCGGTCGTGTCGGTCGCGCGGATTCGGTAGAGATAGACGCCGTTCGCGGTCTCGTGCCCCTTCGAATCGCGCCCGTCCCAGCAGTATACGTTGTAGCCTGCGGCCCCCGGCAAGGAGATCGACGCCACGCGGCGCCCGGCCACGGTGTAGAGCTGGAGATCGACCTTGGAGGCGGGCGCGCTCAGCTCGTACTGAAAGATCGACCCGTCGCAGCCGGCCCCCTGCACGCGCGGGTCGACCACCGCCACGCCCCGCAGCGTGAACTGCGAGGAGATCTGGAAGGTGGCGTTCGCCAGGCCCGCCGTTCGCCCTCCCACCGCGACCTGAACGGTGTGGGTGGTGGGGCCCCGATCGCCGCCGAGGCTCTCCAGCCTCCAGAGGCGCCCCGTCCCGTCGAGCGCGGTCGGCTGCGCGCCCACCACGATCCCGTCCACCAGGAGCGTGAGCGAGTCGGCGGTGAGCGGAATCGGCGAGGTGATTTCCGCGCGGAGCATCGCGCTCGACTCCACGAAGACCCCGTTCACGATCTCGACGCCGTTCGCGAAGTAGCGGATCGGGGTTCGCACCGCGAGCGGGAATTCCTGCACGCGGCCGTTGTAGTCGGTGGCGAGTGCCAGGATGTCGTAATTCCCGACGTGGGGCCGGATCTTCCCGGTCAGGGTCGCCTGCCGCGACGTGTCGGAGAAGACCACCGTGAACTGGGTCGAATCGAGGAGCGTGGGGCTGGCCGCGCCGACCTCGCGCTCCGCCATCAGGAGGCGCGTCACGGCCACTTCGTCCCGCGCCTTCACCTGGATCGAGAGGCTGTCGGTCGGCGAATCGGTCGTGACCGGCGCGCCCGCGGGGACGATCGTTCCGCCGAGCGTGACCTCGAAGAGGCGCGGCGGAAGCGCGTCCATCTGGATCATCGGGTCGCCCAGGAGGAGGACGGTCCGCGTCATGACCGATTGGAGGAATCCGGCCGAGGCGTTCTCGATGGCCGCCTGCATCAGGACCTCGCCGAGCACCCACCGCGCCCGGCGCGTGCCGCCCACGTCCAGAACCGACGGCGGCGTGGCGAAGAACGACTTCGAGACGAGGCCGTTGTAGGCCGCGTTCGTCTCCAGCACCTCGAAGGCGCTGCTGCCGAACGTGGCGATGGAGCCGCGGTCGGGGAGCATTTGCCAGATCTCGCCGATCGCGTCGGTGCTGTCGGGATTGCCGGTGACGACCGGGCCGTCCGGGAATTGATTGGCGTGGCAGCCCCAGACCATGAGGAAGGGAGGCCGGCCGGCGTTCGCGAGATCGCCGGTGTCCCCCGGGAAGTTGCAGCGAGCCGGGCCGCAGAAGAGCTGCTCGTGGGCGATGAGGTATCGATTGGCGTGCGTCTCGATGTTCATGATCAGAGCGCCGTTCGCCACCAGCCCCTGGAAGGTCGAGATCCCGCCCGAGGCGCCCCGAAGCCCGCTCGTGACGCACGAGAGATCGCGGCAGCCGGGCCCGCCGCCGCCGGGACAGAGCGGACCGAGAGCGTCCGTGTAGGTGGAGAGCTTGTACTGCACGGACTGGAGATCGGCGGTCCCCGCGTTCGCGGCGGCGGCGTCGGCGATCGCCTGATTCGCGGCCTCGAACGCGTCCTCCGCCGGCTGCTCGCAATAGACCAGCGTCCCGAACAATCCGATGGAATATTGGTCGTCCGAGACCAGGAGCAATCGCCCGCGCCACTGGTCGGTGGGCTGATAGGTCTCGTACTGGATGATCTTCGTCACGGCCTGATCCATCTCCGTCGGACTGCTCGCCGGAATCCGGCCGAGCGCGAGTCGCGGCGCGAGGTCGCCGTCGGAGGGCGTGACGTGCTCGAGGCCGAGCGAGTAGTAGGAGTCGTTCGCGACGAGCTCGCGCCCCTGCGGCCCCGAGATCTCCTCGAACTTGAGGTAGGTCGGGATCCAGTCGGCGCTCGCCGTGCCGGTGCGCCCCTTGTGGTCCATGGCCCCGTCCCCCGCCAGGACGACGAAGAGGGGGGCCGGCGTCCACGTGAGGTAGGCGTGCCGCAGGTAACGGCGAATGGCGTGGGCCGACTTGATGCCGCCGTTGAACTCGTCGTAGATGTCCTGGACGTCGGCGACCTCCACCACGTAGCCCTGCGAGCGCCGATAATCGGCGAGGCGGTTCGCCGCCGCGGCGAAGGCCGCCGGCGTGACGATGATCGCGCGCGCCGTCTTCCCGCTCGGGAAGGCGCCCGGCGTGCGGAGCGCCGACGGCGTGTCGGCCGCGATGTCGCTCTGGGCCAGGGCCGGGTCGCCGCCGGTCGCGAAGGCGACGAACGAGCGCGCGCCCCCCGTGGCGTCGGTGCGGAAGAGCGCCTGGAATCCGCCGCCCGAGGGCGAGACCTGCACGCCGGTCACGCGGACGGGCGCGTTCGGGATCGTGACGTCGTAGACGCTGACGGCCGCGTTCGTGAAGCCCGTGACGGTCAGTTCGCAGATCCCGGGGTTCGCGCCGGAATTGAAGGCCAGATAGTTGGAGCGCGCCACGAACTTCCGCGGATAGGTCACTTCGAGAACGTCGAGCCAGGCCGCGCTCCCGATGATGTAGGTGTTCCCTCCGGAAACCTGCCTCGTCCCGACGTGGCGGTAGGTGTTGTTCCCCGCGCCCGCCAGGTGGTCGCTCGAGAGGTTGAAGCCGCTGTCGTAGACGAGAACTTCCTGCCCGACGAAGATGATTCCGTTCGCGAGGGTGTCGGTGACGCCGGCGGCCCCGTTCACGAACATCTGGAGGCGGTGCACGGAGCCGGTCTGCCCCTGATAGCGCGCTCGGAACCGGTACGTCTGGCCGGGCTGCACGTCGAAGACCGGGAGCGACGTCGTAAAGTCGTCGTTGTTCACGTCGGAGTTGCCGCTCGTCCAGAACATGTAGGGGATGTTCTCGGGCGGCGAGCCGCTGAAGGGATCGGGCGCGGCGAGGAGGTAGTGCTCCTCCTCGAGGCGCGTGACGTCGTAGAACCAGCCCGGCTGGACGGGCGAGGGGTCGGCGATGACGCCGCTCACCGAATCGGGCGCCGCGGCGTCGGCCGAGGTCCAGGTGAGCCAGTAGACGTTGGCGTCGGCGTAACGGTTCTCGATCGATCCCGTCCCGACGCGGTCGAGGAGTTTTCGCCCGTAGAAGGAGACCGCGTCCCCCGCGTCGAAGACGCCGTTCGAGTTCGCGTCGCGCCGCGCGACCGGAATGGCCGCGGCGGTGGCGCTGTCCCCCGCGTCGCTGTAGCCGCGCTCCCAGACGCCGACCTTCGCGATTCCGATTCCCGCCGGGAATCCGGCCGCCGCGAGCGAGGCGTAGGAAACGGTGGTCCATCCGGTGCGGCTCACCGAGAGCCGGAACTCGGGATTTCCATCGAGGAGCCGGCCCGCGAAGAGCGCGCGGGAGATCGTCCCCGTCTCGCGCGGGCGCCGCGGGAAGCGCTGCGCGGAGGCGTGGTTCACGAGCAGGCGGTCCTGGATGCGGCGCATGGCGCCCGCGTCGCTCCCGGGCCGAGCCGGCGCGCGGAGCGCGAGGTCGCGCTCGGTGGCCGGGGTGAAGTCGACGCGCACCACGAGCCTCCGCAGCACTCGATACGAGCGCGTGGCCGGATTCCAGCGAACGGGCGAGACGCGAACCGGAACGCTCCAGAGTTCGCCGAGCGGCGTCCCGGTTCCGAGCGAGGCGGCGGCTTCGGGATAGGGACGGACGCCGGCGTAGATGGCGGGCTCGGGCACGTAGCGGAATTCGCTGACGGGGCCGTTCTGTGGATCGTCGGAGACGAAGCGCTGCGTGACGGCGGGCGCGGGCGGAAGGCCCGGGCGGTCGTCCGCCTCTTCCGTCTCGATCCGGATCGTCGGCGTCATCCCGTCGGGAACGCCGATCTGAACGAGGTCGGTCGGGAGCGCGGGACGCCCGGGGGGTTCGATCATGACCGTGCCCTCGACCCGGACGCGCTCGTAGCGGGCGTCGCCCACCGCGAGCGTGTCCCAGCGGGCGCGGCCGACGACGTACTCGACGCGAACGCTCCGCGCGTCCTCGGAGAGGACGCGGATCGAGCGTGGGGCCGCGGCGGCGTCGCCCGCGCCCAGGAGCGCCGCGAGTCCGATCCCGAACGCGAAGCCCGCGGCGATGCGGGCGGGTCGTCCAGGTCGTTCCGACGCCAGGCGTGAGGTTCGGATGGCGGCTCTCCTTCGCGGGTTCGGGGCGCTCCTCGGCGAGATCGCTCGATTCCGGGGATTGTAGAAACCGGGTCCCTGGGGCGTCAAGGCAACTCCTCCGGAAATCCAAGGGGCAGCGAGGTTTGACAGACCTTCTCGGCGGGTGCTACGCTTTTCGGACCCCGATGCGTTCGTCACCCGAAACCACCACCTTCCCGCGAGGAGCCGGCCGATGAGGATGAGGGGACCGGTCCGCCTCGCCGCGTTCGTCGCCCTCTTCGCTCTCGCCGCCGCGGCGCTCACGCCCTCGGGCCACGTCGTCCGCGCCGCGCCGCGCGAGCGGATCTACATCCTCGGCTTCGACGGCATGGACTTCCATTTCGCCGAACGGCTCCTGGCCGAGGGGAAACTCCCGAATCTCCGGTGGATGAAGGAGCACGGCTCCATGCGCCGCCTCGAGACGACCAACCCGGCCCAGTCGCCGGTCGCCTGGTCCACCTTCTCGACCGGCATGAATCCCGGGAAGACGCGCATCTACGACTTCCTGCGCCGAAATCCGAAGACCTACTACCCGGACTTCTCCACCGTGACGGTGCAGAGGGGACGTTTCGCGTTCGGGTTCCTTCCGACCCGGGCGCCCAAGGTCACCAACAACCGGAAGGGAACGACGTTCTGGTCGATCGCCGCCGGCAAGGGGATCAAGGCTACGATCCTGGAAGCGCCGATCAACTTCCCCCCCGAGGCCCTGCCTAACGGCGTACTCCTTTCCGGCCTCGGGGTTCCCGACATTCGCGGCACCATGGGGACCTTTTCCTACTGGGCCACCGATGCCGTGAACGCCGGCGACACCGAAATGGGCGGAAAGGTCGCCCGTCTAAAGCTGGATTCGCAGGGCCGCACCCGGTCGGTGGTTCACGGGCCCCGAAACCCGCTGGCCGAGCGCGACGCCGAAGGGCGCATCCCCGACCTGACGATCCCGATCGAGTTCCAGCGGGTGAAGGGGCGCGTCCCCGCGATTCGCATCGCGCTCCAGGGAAAGGTGAGCGTGGTGCGCCAGGGGGAGTGGAGCGACTGGTACACGATCCGCTTCGCCGTCGCGCCGCTCGTCACGGTCCGGGGAATCGCCCGCTTCCACGTGATGGAAGCCTCCCCCGAGATGCGCGTCTACCTCTCGCCGATCTCGCTCGACCCGCGGAAGCCTGCGATTCCCATCAGCCAGCCGCCGGCCTACAGCGCGCAGGTGGCGCGGCGCATCGGGCTCTACAAGACGCTCGGCTGGCCCGAGGACACGTGGGCGCTGAACGAGGAGAAGATCGACGAGGAGACGTTCCTGGAGGATCTCCACGAGACCTTCAACCGCCAGCGCGAGATCGTCTTCGACGCGCTTCGCCAGACCGATCCGGAACTCTTCGTCACGGTCTTCCAGTCGACCGACAAGATCCAGCACATGTTCTGGCGCCTCATCGATCCGAAACACCCGATGTACAACCGCCGCCTGGCTGACCAGTACGGCGGCGAGATCGAGCGCGTCTACATGCGGGCCGACTCCCTCGCCGGAGATTTCCTGGCGCGCGCGCGGCGTGACGGCGGAACCGTGATCGTCATGTCCGACCACGGCTTCTCCTCGTTCCGGAAGGCGGTGAACATCAACACCTGGCTCGTCCGGAACGGGTTCATGACCCTCACGAAGATGGATCCCGGCCGCGACCGGAATCTCGAGGATCTCTTCGGCCGCGGCACCTTCTGGCCGAACGTCGACTGGTCGAAGACGCGCGCCTACGCGCTCGCGCTCGGGCAGATCTACGTGAACGTGAAGGGACGGGAGAAGCTCGGCGCGGTGTCGCCGGGGGCCGAGTACGAGGCGGTGCGGAACGAGGTGATCGCCAAGTTCTCGACCCTCCGCGATCCCGACACCGGGGAGCCGGTGGTGCGCCGGATGTTCAAGCGCGAGGAGATCTTCAAGGGGACCTACTTCAACGAGGCGCCCGACCTGGTGGTCGGCTTCCACGAGGGATATCGCGTCTCCTGGCAGACGTCGCTCGGCGGAATTCCCCCCGAGGTCCTGGAGCCGAACGAGCGGCGCTGGAGCGCCGATCACTGCTCGGTCGATCCCGAGCTCGTTCCGGGCGTCTTCTTCTGCAATCGCCCCATCGCGAGCGAGACGGCCCGGATCGAGGACGTCGCCCCGACCGTCCTTCGCCGGCTCGGGATCGCGCCGCCCGGCGACATGGACGGCCGCGACCTGGGCCTTCGGTGAGCGCCCCGGCCCCGTGAACGCCGCCCCCTCCCGCTGGAGTCTCGCCTGGGAGCTGGCGCGCCCCTTCACCCTCATCGCGCCGGCCCTCGGCATGTTCACGGGAAGCGTGATCGCGCTCGGGGCCCCGCCCGCCGTTCCCCTCACGCTCCACGTGGCCGCCAAGATCGTCCTCGGGACGCTCATGGCGGCCGTCCTGAACGCCGCGTCCAACACGCTGAACCAGGTCACCGACCTCGAGGCCGACCGGATCAACAAGCCGGCCCGGCCGATCCCGTCGGGGCGAATCGAGCCGGCGGAGGCGGTCCGAATGGCGGGGGCGCTCTACGTCGCCGCCTTCGTGCTCGCCGCGCTCGTCGGCCCGCAGTGCGTCTGGCTGGCCGGCATCGCGGCCATCTTCACGGTTCTCTATTCCGCGCCCCCCTTCCGCCTGAAAGGGGTTCCCTACCTGGCGAACGTGGTCATCGCGGTGCCTCGCGGCGTGCTTCTGAAAGTGGCCGGGTGGGCCTGCGTGCGGGATTTCGGGCGGACCGAGCCGTGGTACATCGGGCTCGTCTTCGGCCTCTTCCTCCTGGGCGCCACGACGACGAAGGACTTCGCCGACGCCAAGGGGGACGCGGCCGCCGGCTTCCGGACGCTTCCCGTCGTCCTCGGGCCGAAGCGGGCGGCCTGGCTCATCGCCCCCTTCCTGGTGCTCCCCTTCCTGCTCATCCCGTACGGCGTTCACGCGGGGCTCCTGACGGGGAACGTCGCGGTGCTCTACACGCTGACGGCGGTTCTCTCTCTCTGGGGGGCGTACGTCGTCTACCTCATGGTCCGCCGCCCCGACGATCTCGCCAGGACCGAGAACCATCCTTCCTGGACCCACATGTACGTGATGATGTTCGTCGCGCAGATCGGCTTCGCGCTGGCCTACGTGGGGCACCTGAGGCCGTAGCGGCGGCCAAGGCGGGAAGGGCGGCGAACGCGAGAAGGGCGCGACGGGATTCCGCCGCGCCCTTCCGCTATCGTCTTCGCCCCTGGCTACGAGGCGATTCGCTTCATGCGCCCCTGGATATTGCTACGTCTACGCGGTTCGTCCACGCGCCGTAGAGGACGCGAGACGACTCGCATGTTCTGCGGCCGGTGGAGGGGGGGACCCGAGCCGCGCATGACGTACTACCTTTACGGGTTGTTGGGCGAATCGCAGTCGTGGCCCACGTGCGCGTTGATCGTGTTGAAATCAGCCGACGTCACGGCACCACTGTAGTCGAAATCGCGCCAGTAGCTGACCGCGTTGCTGATGCCGATACCATTCGCGATG
>DASTKG010000178.1:0-16511 GCA_035716005.1 Candidatus Eiseniibacteriota bacterium | reverse complement strand
CGATCCCCGGCGTGGTCACGGCCGTGAAGACCGCCGTGCCGCAGACGGAGCCGTTCGTGATGTAGATCTTCCGTCCGTTGATCCGGTATTGCGTCCCCTCCTTCACGGCGCGCGTCTTCGTGCCGCCGGCGTCGGAGCCCGCCTCGGGCTCCGTCAGGCCGAACGCCGCGAGCGTCTCGCCGGAGCAGAGCGCCGGGAGGTATTTCCGCTTCTGCTCGTCCGTGCCGAACGCGTAGATCGGCCAGGTGCCGAGCGAGGTGTGCGCGGCGAGGGTGATCCCGGTGGAGGCGCAGGCCCTGGAGATCTCCTCCACGGCGATGGCGTAGGAGAGCGTGTCGAGGCCCGCCCCGCCGTACTCGGGCGGGAAGGTCATCCCGAACAGGCCGAGCTCCCGCATCTTGCGGATGTTCTCCCACGGGAACTCGCCCGTCTCGTCCAGCTTCGAGGCGCGCGGGGCGATCTCGCTGCGCGCGAAGTCGCGGAGCGTTTCACGGAGGAGCATCTGCTCGTCCGTCAGTTCGTAGAAGTCGATGTCGCGTCCGGCTGTCATGGTCGTCACGATTACCCCCAATGCGCCGGTCAGACCGGCATCACGGTCACGTCGTCGATGATGAGATCTGCTTCCGTCGCGGCGCGGATCTGCTCCACCGTGACGTCCGGGGCGCGCTCCTTCAGCCGCAGGCCCTGGGGCGTCACCTCGATCACGGCGAGATCCGTGATGATCAGGTCGACGACCTTCCGGCCGGTGAGAGGAAGCGTGCACCGCTTGAGCACCTTCGACGATCCGTCCTTGGCGGCATGGAGCATGGTGACGACGACGCGCTTCGCGCCGGCCACGAGGTCCATGGCGCCGCCCATCCCCTTCACCATCTTCCCGGGGATCATCCAGTTCGCCAGGTTTCCCTCCTGGTCCACCTCCATCGCGCCGAGGATCGTGAGGTCGATGTGGCCGCCCCGGATCATCGCGAACGAATCGGCGCTCGAGAAGAACGAGGCGCCCGGCAGCACCGTCACGGTCTCCTTTCCCGCGTTGATGAGGTCGGGGTCTTCCTCGCCCTCGAACGGGTAGGGGCCGACGCCCAGGATGCCGTTCTCCGACTGGAGAACGACCTCCATCCCCTCGGGAATGTGGTTCGCCACCAGGGTCGGCACGCCGATCCCCAGATTCACGTAGAAACCGTCCTTAAGCTCTTGCGCCGCTCTTCGGACGATTCGTTCTTTTTTCAATTCGCTTGGGTCCATAGGTCCCCTGGAAGATGGCGTCGATGTAAACGCCGGGCGTGACCACGACGTCGGGATCGAAGGTTCCGGTCGGAACCAGCTCCTCGACCTCGGCGATGGTGAAGGCGCCCGCGGTCGCCACCATCGGATTGAAGTTCCTCGTCGAGCGGCGATAGACGAGATTTCCCGCGTGGTCGCCGCGCCACGCCCTGACGAACGCGAAGTCTCCCTTGATCGGCATCTCGAGGACGTACTCGCGGCCGTTGATGACCCGCGTCTCCTTCCCCTCGGCGACGATCGTCCCGACGCCGGTCGGCGTGTAGAAGCCGCCGATCCCCGCGCCCCCGGCGCGGATGCGCTCGGCGAACGTCCCCTGGGGAACGAGCTCCACCTCCAGCTCGCCGCTCAGGAACTGCCGCTCGAACGTGGCGTTCTCGCCGACGTAGGAGGAGATCATCTTCTTGATCTGACGCGTCTGAAGGAGGAGCCCCAGGCCCCAGTCGTCCACGCCCGCGTTGTTCGAGACGCAGGTGAGCTCCTTCGCGCCGGAGTCGCGCAGCGCCACGATCAGGTTCTCGGGAATGCCGCAGAGGCCGAACCCGCCGAGGACGATGGTCGACCCGTCCTGGATCTTCGCGCGTTCCAGCGCTTCCCGCGCGTCCCGCACGACCTTGTTCATCATGTCGATCCCGCCTCGCTCAGGTCGCCGAGCCGATCTTGCCGGCCCGGTTCGCGGCCACCCAGCCGCGCACGTAGTCGATGATGGCGCCGGTCGGCGTGCCGGGGCCGAAGAGATCCCCGACGCCCATCTTCCGGAGCGCCTCCATGTCTTCCTTCGAGATGATGCCTCCG
This sequence comes from Candidatus Eiseniibacteriota bacterium, assembly GCA_035716005.1. GTDB lineage: Bacteria > Eisenbacteria > RBG-16-71-46 > SZUA-252 > SZUA-252 > SZUA-252. The sequence continues at coordinate 14,438 of DASTKG010000178.1, read as the reverse complement.
CCCGAGAGGAGGACGTCGTTCAGCCCCTTCTCGCGCATGAGCTGCAGCACGCGCGGGAAGAGCGTCATGTGGGCCCCCGAAAGGATGGAGAGGGCGATGACGTCGACGTCTTCCTGCACGGCGGCCTGGACGATCATCTCGGGCGTCTGATGGAGCCCCGTGTAGATGACCTCGAATCCGGCGTCGCGCATCGCGCTGGCCACGACCTTGGCGCCGCGATCGTGTCCGTCCAGCCCCGCCTTCGCCACCAGCACCCGAATCTTGCGACCCATGAATTCCTCCTGCCGCCTAGAAGACCGCGGGCTCGCGGTAGACGCCGTAAGCCTCGCGGAACGTGTCGCTGATCTCCCCCAGCGTGGCCTCGGCCCGGACGGCGTCGAGCACGAAGGGGACGAGATTCTTGTCGCTCATGCAGGCGTCGCGGAGCGCCTTCATCGCCGCCGCGTGCTTCGACGCGTCGCGCGTGGCGCGGACCTTCCGCACCCGCTCGGCCTGGCGCCGCTCGATCTCGGGATCGATCTTGAGAACCGGGATCGGCACGTCGCTCTCGTCGGCCGTGAACTTGTTGACGCCGACGACGACGCGCTCGCCCCGCTCCACCTGCTGCTGGAAGCGGTAGGCCGAGTCCGCGATCTCCTTCTGGGGATACCCGCGCTCCACGGCCACGATGATCCCGCCCATGTCGTCGATGCGCTTGATATAGGCCATCGCCTCGGCCTCCATCGTGTCGGTGAGCGACTCCACGAAGTAGGAGCCGGCCAGCGGGTCGACGACGTTCGCCACGCCCGTCTCGTGCGCGAGGATCTGCTGCGTGCGGAGCGCGACGGTCACCGCCTCCTCGGTCGGAAGCGCGAGCGTCTCGTCCATCGAGTTGGTGTGGAGCGACTGCGTGCCGCCGAGAACGGCGGCGAGGGCCTGGAGCGCGACGCGCGCCACGTTGTTGAGCGGCTGCTGCGCCGTGAGGGAGACGCCGGCCGTCTGCGCGTGCGTGCGGAGCATCCACGAGCGCGGGTTCTTGGCCTTGAAGCGCTCCTTCATGACCGTGGCCCAGATGCGCCGCCCGGCGCGGAACTTCGCGATCTCCTCGAAGAAGTCGTTGTGGACGTCCCAGAAGAACGAGAGCCGCGGCGCGAAGTCGTCGACGTCCATGCCGCGCTTCACGCACTCCTCCACGTAGCCGATGCCGTCGGCGAGCGTGAACGCGAGCTCCTGGGCCGCGGTCGCGCCGGCCTCGCGGATGTGGTAGCCGCTGATCGAGATGGAGTTCCACTTCGGCATGTTCTTCGCGCACCACTCGATCATGTCGACGCAGATCTTCACGTGCGGGCGCGGCGGGCAGATCCACTCCTTCTGCGCGATGAACTCCTTCAGCATGTCGGCCTGGATCGTGCCGCCGAGCTGCGAGGGCTTCAGCCCCTGCTTCTCGCCCACCGCCACGTACATGGCGAGGAGGACGACGGCCGGAGCGTTGATCGTCATGGAGGTGGTGACCTTGTCGAGCGGGATGCCCCGGAAGAGGATCTCCATGTCCTCGAGCGTGGAGATGGCGACGCCCTCGCGGCCGACCTCGCCGAGCGACATCGGATGATCCGCGTCGTACCCCATGAGGGTCGGCATGTCGAACGCGGTGGAGAGCCCCGTGACGCCTTCGCCCAGGAGGTAGTGGAAGCGCTGGTTCGTGTCCTCGGCCGATCCGAATCCGGCGAACTGGCGCATCGTCCAGAGCCGCGTCCGGTAGCCTTCCGGGAAGAGGGCGCGCGTGTAGGGGTACTCTCCGGGCTCGCCGAGGCGCTTCGCTTCCTCCTCGGGCGACGGGCGGTCGGCGGCGGAGTAGGCCGCCTTCAGCGGAATGCCCGACATCGTCTCGAAGCGGGGATCCGCCGCGGGCGCGCCCGCCTGCGCCGGCTTCGCCCCGGAGGCGCCGTGCGCGCCGGCATCCGCCGGAGACTTAGGAATGGTTTCCGTTCGACCGTTCGCCATGTCGCGTCATCCTTTCGATCAGATCCCGGGCCGCCCGATAAGGCGACGAGCGTCCGGCGATCACGTCTTCGGTGGCTCCCTCGAGGAGCGTCTCGAGGCCCTGCCGTCTCAGCCAGGCGTCGAGGAGCCCCTCCCGCACCGCGTTCCGGATCCGCGCGCGCGTCTTCTCGCGGCGGCGCGACTCGGCCTCCTCGGGCCGGTTCGCGTAGTCGCGATGCTCGCGCAGCTTCTGGTGCAGCTCGTCGAGCCCCTTCCCCGACGTGGCGATGGTCCGGACGATCGGCGGCCGGTATCCCTCCGGACGAAACGCCAGCGAGGCGCGGAGCGCCGCCTCCATCGCGTCGGCTCCCGGGTGGTCGGCCTTGTTCAGCACGATCACCTCGGCGATCTCCATGAGCCCGGCCTTCAGCGCCTGGATCGCGTCCCCCGACTCGGGCGTCAGGATGACCACCGTCGTGTCGGCCGCCTCGGCCACGTCGAGCTCGCTCTGCCCCACGCCGACCGTTTCGATCAGCGTCACGCCGCTTCCCCAGGCGTCGAGAAGCTCGCAGAGCTCGCCCGTCCGCGCCGCCAGCCCTCCGAGACTGCCGCGCGTCGCCATGGAGCGGATGAAGACCTTGCCGTCCACGGCGTGCTCGTTCATCCGGACGCGGTCGCCCAGGATCGCGCCGCCCGTGAAGGGGCTCGTTGGATCGACGGCGATCACGCCGACCTGCGTTCCCTCGGCGCGAAGGAGGCGCGTGTACTCCGCGACCAGCGTGCTCTTCCCCGCTCCGGGCGGGCCCGTGAATCCGATGCGCGGCGCCGCGGGCTTCTTGCCGTAGAGCGCGTCGAGGAGCGTTCCGGCCTCCTCCTCCCCGTTCTCGACCAGCGACATCGCGCGGGCGAGCGATCGGGCGTCGCCCTTCAGCACCGATTCCGCGAGGACCGCGACCGGAGTCGGCGCGCCCGGCGCCCGGCTCGTGCCGGTGGACGCGGTCAAAACTCCATCCCGGCGCGCGACTCGATTCCCTGGCGGTAGTGGTGCTTCACCTCGCGCACTTCGCTCACCGTGTCGGCCAGCTCGGTCAGGATCGCCGGCGCGCTCCGGCCGGTGGCGATGACGTCCATCCAGCGCGGGCGCGACGTCACGAGTTCCGCCACTTCCTCGGCCGGGACCAGATTGAAATCGGTGACGACGTTGATCTCGTCGAGGATGAGGAGGTCGTGCCGGCCCCCCTTCACGATCTCCCACGCCTTGTCGAGACCGGCGCGGGCCAGCTCGATATCGCGGGGATCGGGGCGCTTCGGATCGACGAAGGCGTTCCGGCCGTACTGGTAGACGTCGACGCCGAGCCGGTCGCGCAGGACCAGGAGCTCGCCGTAGACCCGGCCCTTCATGAATTGGATGACCGCGACCCGGAAGTCGTGCCCCAGGGCGCGCAGCGCGCATCCGAAGCCCGACGTGGTTTTTCCCTTCCCGTTTCCGGTGATGACGAGGAAAATGCCGCGGCGGGTCTCGCGACCCTCGGTCGACAGCGCCGATCCTACCGTAGCGCCATTATTTGCAACGATTTCGGCCATCAAGCCAGCCTACCATTCCGGGGGTGGAGTGTCAATGAAGGGGCCGCCGCGCCTATGCGCAAGGCTCCCTTCGAGCTACGCGCGTATTTTCCCGTGCCCCCACCCGCGATCGGTTACTCTTGGCGGAGTGACAGGGGGGGCCGCCCGCTCGGGATCGACGCACGAGCGGCGCAACGCTTCGAACCGTATGAGGAGGTAGGCAGGATGGGACGACGCGGAAATCAGACGTTCTTGAAGAACCAGAAGGCGCAGAAGCGGGTCGCCCGCGCGAACGCCAAGCGCGCCGAGAAGCAGGCCCGCCGGGACGACAAGATCGCCCGCGCGGCGAACGGCGACGTGACGTCGGGACCGCCGATCGAGTGGGGCGAGGGCGTGGATGGAGCCGCCGCCGAGACGCCCGAATCGAACGAGGGGAACGACGAGGAAGGCGACGACGAGGAGACCGATTCCGCCGAGGAACGCGTCACGGCCGAACGCGCCTGAGCGCCGCCGGCGCGCGGGCGCTCTATCCGCGGAGCAGCCGCTCCGCCACCGAGAACGCGCTTCTCGGCTTCCCCACGCTCCGCGCGTGGGCCTTCATCTCGGCGAGGCGTTCGGGCTGGTTGTAGAAATGCGTCAAGCGGAAGTGCAGTTCCTCGTAGTCGTGGACGCGAATCCCCGCACCCGATTCCTGTAGGAAGTCGCAGTTCCGCTCTTCCTGGCCCGGCAGCGGGCGGAAGACGACCATCGGCACGCCCATCGCCATCGATTCGCTCACGGTCAGACCGCCCGTCTTCGAGAGGATCAGGTCCGACGCGGCGAGGAACTTCTCCACCTGATTCGTGAAGCCATGCACCTTCACGCGATCGGCCACGCCCGCCGTCTTGGCCGCGAGCCGCTCGCGGAGCGCGTCGTTCCGTCCCGCCACCACGAGCGCCTGCACGCGGTCGGGCATGGCGAGCACGACGTCGAGCGTCGCCTCGATCGGGCCCCATCCGAATCCGCCCCCCATGACGAGGAGCGTGAGCCGCGACGGATCGGGGTCGAGCCCCAGCTCGCGCCGCGCCTCGGCGGCGTCGATCGGCACGGAGAACTTCGGGTCGATCGGAATCCCCGAGACCGTGATCCGGTCTTCCGTGACGAGCCCCGTGTCGATCAGCTCCTCCTTCACGGCATCGGCGGCGACGAAGTAGTGATCGGTCCCCCGATGAACCCAGACGGGATGGATGGCGAAGTCGGTGATGACGGTCGCCACCGGCACCGACACCTTCCCCTCCACACGCCACGCCGCGAGAACTTCCGCGGGGAGAAACTGGGTGCAGAGGATGGCGTCGGGGCGGAACTCGCGAATGGCGTCGAGATACTTCGGGCTCCCCCAGACGGCGAGCCAGGTCCGCACGCGCTGCCTCAGGGAGTCGTACGGCGTCGCCGCGCGCTTGTAGACCTGGCCCCAGACGCGGGGCGCGCGCGCCAGCACGCGATTGTAGGTCGACGCGTACGTCGTGCGAAGGAAGAGCGAGGAGAGGTCGAGGGCGTCCCGCACGTCGACGACGGTGCCGGGACGGGTCTGTTCCAACGCCGCGGCCACGGCGCGCGCGGCCCGTTCGTGTCCCGCTCCGGCGCGCACGTGGAGCATCATGAAGCGCTTCGCGCCGGCCGGGGACGCGCCCACGCCGCCGGCGCTAGAAGAAGTGGCGCCCCGCTCCGGGGAACGCGTTGGGGACATGCTGGAGGTGTAGCTCGTTTCCATCCGCTCCCCACGTGATGCCGATGACGTCGAATCGGACCGGCCGGCCGACGGCCCCGTGCTCGGCGAGCCATCGCGCCGCGGCGCGCGCCACGTCGGCGCGCTTCTTCGCGGTCACGGCGTCGAGCGCGCCGCCGTACCCGCCCGCGGCCCTGAATTTCACCTCGACGAAGACGACCGTGTCACGGTCGACCGCCACGAGGTCGAGTTCACCCCGTCCCTCGCGCGCGGTCCGCGCGAGCACCCGGTAGCCCTTCAGCAAGCAGAACTGCTCGGCGATCGACTCCCCGCAGCGCGCCGCCCTCTCCCGCCACATCCCCGCCTCCCGTTCGCGCCCGGCGCCCCAAGCGCCGCGCCGGTTCTCAAAAGAGCTCGATGACCTCCTGCACGCAGAGGAGTTCCCGGACGGGGCGAAAACTCTTCCGATGAAGCTCGCACGGCCCGTGCGCCCGCAGCGCTTCCAGATGATCGGGCGTGCCGTATCCCTTGTTCTCCTCGAATCCGTAGACCGGATACTCGGCCGCGCACTCGTCCATCATGCGGTCGCGCGTCACCTTCGCGAGGATCGACGCCGCGGCCACGGAGAGGCTCTTCGCGTCGCCGTCCACCACCGCCTCGCACGGCACGTCGGGGACGAGGATCGTGTCCTTGCCGTCAATCAAAAGGCCCCGGGGAACGATCCCCAGGGCCTCGACCGCTCGGCGCATCGCCAGGAGCGTTGCCATTCGAATGTTGAAGGCGTCGACTTCGGCGACGCTCGCGATCCCGACGCCGGTGGCGATCGCCACCGCCCGGATCCTCTCGAGGGCCGCCTCCCGCTCGTTCGCGGTCAGCTCCTTCGAGTCGCGCACGCCCCGAAGGGACGCGTCCGGCGGAAGGGCCACGCAGGCGGCCACCACCGGGCCCGCCAGAGGTCCCCGGCCGGCTTCGTCGACGCCGGCCAAGCAGTCACCCCAGCGCGCGCGGAACTGGTCGTCGAATTGGGCGAGGCGGCTACGCCTCATCGCCTCCCAGTTTTTCGCGCTCGTTCACCTTCGCGGCTTTCCCCTTCCGGCCGCGGAGATAGAAGAGCTTCGCGCGACGGACCTTGCCGGTGCGGCTCAACTCGATCTTCGCCACGGTCGGCGAGTGGAGCGGGAAGGTCCGCTCGACGCCGATCCCGCCCGAAATCTTCCGGACGGTGAAGCTCTGGCGCATCCCCGAGCCGCGAACGTTGGTGACCACGCCCTGGAAGAGCTGGGAGCGTTCCTTCTCCCCTTCCACGACGCGCACGTGAACCCGCACCGTGTCGCCGGGGCGGAAATCGATCTTCCGCTCCGAGCGGAACCGGGATTCGAAGCGCTCCAAGACACTCATGACCTGGCCTCCTCCTTCTTTATGGCTTCCAACAGCGATCGGTCTTCGTCGGAGAGCGGACGCCCTCGCAACAGATCGGGACGGCGCTCCAAGGTCCGGCGCAGCGCCTCTCGGCGCCGCCAGATCCGGATCTCCTCGTGGTTGCCCCCCTTCAAGACTTCCGGGACCGGCAGCCCCTGAAACGAATCCGGACGAGTATAGACGGGCGCGGCCAGGAGCGCCTCCGAAAAAGCGTCGGCCCTGGCGGACTCCTCGTCCCCCAGGACTCCGGCCTGGAGACGGGAGACGGCGTCCAGGAGGACGAGAGCCGCCGGCTCGCCCCCCGAGAGGACGTAGTCGCCGATCGAGATCTCCTCGGCTCCCAGCACCTCGATCGCCCGCTCGTCGATGCCGAGGTAGCGCCCGCAGACCACAGCCAGATGGGCCTCCTGGGCCAGCTCGCGGACCCACGACTGATCGAGCACGCGACCCTGGGGGCTCGTCACGAGCACCCGGGGCCGCTCGCCCGGGACGGCGTGGCGCACCGATTCGTAGGCGCTCGCGATCGTGTCGACCTTCATGACCATTCCCGCGCCGCCGCCATAGGGGTAGTCGTCGGTGGTGCCGTACCGGTCGGTCGCGAAGTCCCGGATCGGGACGAGGGCGACGTCGAGAATTCCGCGCTCCCGCGCGATCCGGATCATTCCCTCGTCCAGAGCGCCGGAGAAGAAACCTGGATTGAGAGTCAGGATCGAGACTCGCACGCCGTCCCTTTCAGGCCTCGTCCCGGTCGTCGTACCCCGGGAGCCCCGGAGGCGGCGCCAGGACGATCGTCCCCGCGGCGGGATCGACGGAGATCAGCACCGTGTCGAGGAGCGGTACCAGGAGCTCGCCCCGCTCGCCGCGGACGACCACCACGTCGTTGCTTCCCGTCGAGAAGACCTCCTCGACGCGCCCGAGCGCCTTTCCATCGGGCGTCGAGGCGGAAAGCCCCACCAGCTCGAATCGGTAGAAGCGCCCTTCGGGAAGGGGCGCGACCTGATCGCGCCGGATCGTCAGTTCAGCGCCGTGGAGCGCCTCGGCGTCGTCCCGCGTCTCGATCCCCTCGAAACGGACGAGCCAGCGCCCCTGGAAGGGACGCGTGGTGGCGACCTTCAGCGTGCGCGAGGCGCCCGAAGGAAGGACGGCCGCGAGGACGCGCCCCGGGTCGAAACGCCCCGGCGTGTCGGTGGTCGGATCGACGACCACCTCCCCGCGAAGCCCATGCGCGCGCGCCACGATCCCGACGAGGACCGGCTCGGCGCCCTCGTCAGTCGGCAATCTCGAGCGTGGCGTGGACCCCCTTCGCCGCCGACGCGGCGGAGAGAAGGGTGCGCATCGCCTGGGCGGTCCGCCCCTCGCGGCCGATCACCTTGCCGAGATCGCCCGGGGTGACGCGGAGCGTGAGGACCACGGTCTCTCCGCTCTCCCGCTGGTCGACATGAACGCCTTCAGGGTGGTCCACCAGCTGTTTCGCGCAATATTCGATGAATGCCTTCACGCGGCGATCCTCGGTGCCCGGGGGGACTACTTCTTCGCCTTCTTGGCGGCCTTCGGCTTCGCGGGCGCGCCCTTCGTGGCCTTCGCCTTGGCGCGAGCCTTCTTCTTCTTCTCGGTGCCCTTGGTCGTGGCCTTCTTCTTGGCGACCGTCTTCTTCTTGGCGGCGGCCTTCTTCGTCGCGGCCTTCTTCGCGGCGCGAGCCTCGACGGCCGGAGCCGCAGGGGCGGCGGGCTTGGCGAGCTTCGCCGGACGGAGCGACTCGGGGGCGTGCTTCGCCATCATCACCGAGACCGACTCCGACGGCCTCGCGCCGTTCCGGATCCAGTTCGCGAACTTCTCGGCGTCCACCTTGAACGTCGACGGGTTGGTCAGCGGATCGTAGTAGCCGAGCTGCTCGATGAAACGCCCGTCACGCGGGTAACGGGAGTCGGCGACGACGACGCGGTAGAACGGACGACCCTTGGCGCCCGTTCGCTTCAGACGGATGACGACGGCCATTCTCTACTTCCTCCGTGGTGGTGGCGACGATGCCCGGCGGCGGCTAGCGCATTCCCATGGGGAATTTCCCACGCGCGCCGCCGAAGCGCTTCATCATTTGTTGGGCCTGCTCGAACTGCCGAAGCAGGCGATTCACGTCCTGCACCGTGGTGCCGCTGCCGCGCGCGATCCGGCGGCGACGGCTCCCGTCGATGATGTTCGGACGGTCGCGCTCGAGGCGCGTCATCGACAGGATGATCGCCTCCGTGCGCTTCATCTCCCGCTCGTCCACGCGCGCGTCCGCCGGCAGGCGGACTCCCGGGAGCATTTTCATGATCTCCTCGAGCGGCCCCAGCTTCTTCATCTCCTGGAGCTGCTGGAGGAAGTCTTCCAGCGTGAACCGGTCCTTCCGGAGCTTCTTCTCGAGATCGGCCGCCTTCTTGAAGTCGAGCCGCTCCTGCGCCCGCTCCACCAGCGTGAGGACGTCCCCCATGCCGAGGATGCGCGACGCCAGCCGGTCCGCGTGGAACGGCTCGAGCCCGTCCACCTTCTCGCCGATCCCCATGAATCGGATCGGGGCGCCCGTCACGGCGCGGAGCGAGATCGCCGCTCCGCCTCGCGCGTCGCCGTCCATCTTCGTGAGGACGTAGCCGCTCACCGGAAGACGGCCCGTGAAGGCCTGCGCGATCTGGACCGCGTCCTGACCCGTCATCCCGTCGAGGACGAGGTACGTCTCCGTCGGCTCGAGCGCCTTGTGGACGCGAGCCACCTCGTCCATCAGCCCCTCGTCGACGTGGAGCCGCCCCGCCGTGTCGGCGACGAGGAGATCGAACCCCTCGCGATCGGCCCGCTGCCGCGCCGCCTTCGCCAGCGCCACCGGGTCCTTCGACTCGCGGTCGAGATGGATCGGCACGCCGACCGACTTGGCCAGCACTTCCAGCTGATCGATGGCCGCCGGGCGCTGCAGGTCGAGCGCCGCGAGGAGCACGCGCTTGCCGCGCCCCTTCCAGTGCTTCGCGAGCTTCGCCGCGGTGGTCGTCTTCCCGGAGCCCTGAAGCCCCGCGAGGAGGAGCACCGCCGCGCGGTTCGACGGAAATTGAAGCCCCGCCGGCGCGGGTCCGCCGAGGAGCTTCACCAGTTCCTCGTGGACGATCTTCACGACCTGATGCCCGGGCGTGACGCTCTGGAGAATGTCCGCGCCGACCGCGCGCGCTTCCACGGATTTCAAGAATTCGCGCGCCACGTCGAGGTTCACGTCCGCCTCGAGAAGCACGCGGCGGATCTCGCGGAGCGCGTCTTTGACATCCTGTTCGGAGAGCCGGCCGCGGCCCGCCAACTTCTGGAAGACGCCTTGGAGGCGTTCGCTCAGGCTTTCGAACAAGTCGTCAGGATCTCCGGAAGGCGACGGGACGCGTGGGCCGCATAAACGCAGTAGGCTACCATTCGACCGACACTTACGACAACAAGCAAACAGCTTGCCGGGAGGGGCGGCCCCGCATCGACCCGCGGCGGACGACGGGAGCCCTCCGGGGAGCCGTCCCGCGGGAAAAATGTGGCCGAAATCGAGGCGATGCGTACATTGGGGTTGACAGAAAAGGAGTGTGTCACTATTTTTAATAGTCGAGCGGAGTTCCCTGCCGCCTCGTGCCCAATCCGCGACCAAGGCCTAGTCCCACAAGCCGGTTTGCTCTTGCGGGGTTTTGAGTTGCGTTACACGTGGATGCGCGGGGAACTTCCTCCTATATTTACCCCACCCCCTACTCCTTCAGACCGGCTTGGGAGTTCGATTCCACTGAGACTCTTCCTGGCGTTGGCGTGCTTGGCTCTCGTCGGCTGCAGTTCGGACGGGATTCACGCGCGACAGACGTTCTTCCCCGGCTCGACCCTCACCTCGTGGTCGGCGTGCGACAAGTTCACGGGGACGGGCGACGTCGTTCAGATCTGCGCGAGCAACGGACTCCTTCCCAACGCGACCGCCACCACCTACAACATTTCCTTCTCCCTCCCGAACGACGCGCACGTCTACATCGCCGTCTTCGACAGCCACGCCGCGCTCGTGAAGGTGCTCTTCGATCAGGACGAGCCCGCGACGCTTCCGGGTTTCTTCCGCCAGCCGCCTATCCCGTGGGACTTCACCGACGCCGCGGGCGAGCCCGTCCATGGCGACTTCCGGCTCTATTTCAAGTCGGGCGCGTTCCAGTCGAGCAGCGACGTGGAGGTTCCCTGAGCCCCGGGTCCGCTCGCGCCCCGTTCGGATTGCGCGCATCGCTCCTCCTCGCCGCGTGCCTCGCGACGGGATCCTTCGTCGTCTCGTGTCCGGAGCGGGCGCGCGCGCAGGAGGGGGCGGCGCCGTCCGATTCGGCCGCGATCGCCAAGGCCATGCAGGCGTCCGACCAGGCCGTCGCCTCGGCGCTCGGGAAGTCCCACTTCAACGATCCCGATCGATTCGAGCTCGGCGCGGCCATGCCCGAGGACTACTTCGACTGGCTCGGCACCTTCGGCTACCGGCGCCGGGTCCTGAGCGATGCGCGGTTCGAGCACTACCTCCACACGGAGGCGACGTTCGGGCACAAGGACTACCTGACCGAGGGCTCGATCAGCGCGGTCTGGTACTTCCGCCCCAAGGCGCTCTGGCATCCGGAGTGGAGGATCCGGCCGGTGTTCGAAGGAGGGATCGGCGGCCACATCGTCGTTCAGTTCGCCGACCTCGTCGGGCTCGGAGACTGGTCCTCGCACGCCGAAGCGTTTCTGAAGAGCCACATTCAAGCGGGGCTGGAGACCGATCTATCCGATCGTCTCGGCGTGGGAGTTCGGGGCCGCTTCACCTTTCCGGCGCACCATCCGCTCGACTACGCCCAGGTCGTTCTCTTCCTGAGATAGAGCCCGGTCGCCGACCCCTCGTCCCGCTCGAGCACGGCCGGCGTTCCGGCCGCCACGATTCGCCCGCCGCCCGCGCCGCCCTCCGGCCCCAGTTCGATCAGCCAGTCGCAGCTCGCGAGGAAGTCGAGGTTGTGCTCCACGGCGACGATCGTGCCGCCCCGCCTCGTCAGCTCGCGGAGCACGCGCAGCAGCACGGCCACGTCGCGGCGATGGAGGCCGACGGTCGGCTCGTCGAGGAGGTAGAGCGAGTCGGGCGCGCTCCGATCCGCCAGCTCGCGCGCCAGCTTCAGCCGCTGCGTCTCGCCGCCGCTCAAGGTCGTGAGAGGTTGCCCGAGTCGGAGGTAGCCGAGTCCGACCCGCTCCAGGACCCAGAGCGGCTCCTGGATTTCGGGCTCGCCGCTGAAGAGCCGGAGCGCCTCCTCGATGGTGAGCCCGAGGAGCTCGTCCATCGAGAGCCCGTGAACCCGGACCTCGAGCACCTCGGCGCGGTACCGGCGCCCCTGGCACGACTCGCACGGGATCCAGAGGTCGGCGAGGAAGTACATCTCCACCTTCGTGACACCGGCTCCCTCGCAGACGTCGCACCGTCCTCCGGCCACGTTGAAGGAGAAGGTCCCGGGGGTGTACTTCCGCTCCCGCGCGAGGGGCGCGCGCGCCCAGCGCTCGCGAATCCGGTCGAAGGCCTTCACGAACGTGGCCGGATTCGAGCGAAGGGTGCGCCCGACGGGCGATTGATCGACGAGGACGATGCGCGAGAAGCCGGCGAGCCCCGTCACCTCGTCGTGAGCCCCCGGCGCCGGCGCCTCCTCGCCGCTCGCCCTCGCGGCGGCGCGATAGAGGATGTCTTCCACGAGCGTCGACTTCCCCGAGCCCGACACGCCGCAGACGCCGCTCAGGGCGCCGATCGGGAACTTCGCCGTCACGTTCTTCAGATTGTGTTCGCGGGCGCCGCGCACCTCGATCCAGCCGGCCGACTTCTTCGGGTCGGGAAGGCGGAAGCGGGCGTCGCGGGCGGGGAGATCGACGTGCGCGCGCCGCGCGGGCCACGACTCGATCGGACCTTCGTAGAGGCGCTGCCCGCCTCGCTCCCCGGCGCCGGGTCCGAGCTCCACGATCCAGTCGGCCGCCTCGATGACGTCGGGATCGTGCTCCACCACGAGGAGCGTGTTCCCGCGCCCGCGGAGACGGTGGAGGACGCGGATGAGCCGCTCGGTGTCGCGGGCGTGGAGTCCGACCGTCGGCTCGTCGAGGACGTAGAGCGCGTGGCTCAGGCTCCCGCCGAGCGCGTTCGCCAGCTCGATCCGCTGCGCTTCCCCGCCCGAGAGGGTCTTCGTCTGCCGGTCGAGCGTCAGATAGTCGAGCCCCGTTTCGCCCAGATACTCGAGCCGCCCGCGAAGCTCGGCCAGGATCGGAGCCGCCACCTCCGTCCGCACCGGATCGAGCTCCAGCGCGCCCATGAAGTCGCGCATGGCGCCGACCGTCATGGCGGCGAGATCGGCCACGTTCTTTCCGCCCACGTAGACCTCGAGCGCCTCGGGCTTCAGCCGGATGCCGCGGCACGTCCCGCAGATGACCTGCTCCTGGTAGCGCTTCACGAGGAAGCGCGCGCTCGACTTGTAGGCCTTCTCCTTCAAGCGCTCCAAGAATGGGAAGACGCCACGGAATCCCGGCGCGCCGTGGAGGAGGATCTCCTGGTGCTCGGCCTTCAGCGAGCGGAAGGGGCGGTCGAGCGGAATTCCGTGCTTCTCCGAGACGGCCTTGAGCTTCGGCTGGAAGTGCGCGCGCCACGAGCCGGCCCAAGGATCGAGCGCGCCGTCGAGAACGCTCTTCTCGGGATGAGGGACCACTCGTTCGCGCGTGAAGGTGAGGACGTTTCCGAAACCGCGGCATTCGGGACAGGCGCCGTAAGGGCTGTTGAAGGAGAAGAGCTGCGGGCGAGGCTCCGGAAACGACCGGCCGCAGCTCTCGCAGACCCGGCCGTCGGCATAGGTGGCGCGCTCCCCCGAGGCCCTCTCCACGGTGACACGGCCGTCCCCTTCGCGCCACGCGTGCTCCAGCGCCTCGCGGAGGCGCATCCGATTCTCCTCGGACGCGCGGGTTCGATCGACCAGGAGCTCGATGGGCGCGCGCAGTTTCGGGGGCGGCGGCTCGTCGAGGCGGAGCCAGGCGTCGGTGCCGCGGGGCCTCGCGCGGAGGAACCCGCGCTGGAGCGCGCGCGCCCAGAGCCCGGCGGCGCTCTCTCCGGCGGCTCCGGCGATGACGATCCAGACCGACACCTCCTCGCCCGCGGCGCGGAGCACGGCCTCGAGCACCGAGTCGAGGCTGTGGCGGGGCACCGCGTGGCCGCAGCGGCCGCAGCGCGTCTCGCCCACGCGGGCGAGGAGTAGGCGGAGGTAGTCGGCCAGCTCCGTCACCGTCCCCACCGTGGAGCGGCCCGTCTGCGCGGCCGCGCCCTGCCGAATGGCCACCGCGGGGGCGAGGCCTTCCAGCTGGTCGTAGTCGGGGCGCGGGAGGCGGTCGAGGAACTGCTTCGCGTAGGTCGAGACGCACTCGACGTAGCGGCGCTGCCCCTCGGCGTAGATGGTGTCGAAGGCGAGCGAAGACTTTCCCGATCCGCTCACGCCCGTGACCACGGTCATGGCGGCGCGCGGAAAGGAGACGTCGATATTCTTGAGATTGTTCTGCCGGGCGCCGGTCAGCCGGACACGCGGCGCGGAACTCAGGGACGCGGGCGGATCAGCCTGTGACGCGGGCGACGCCGGGGCGCGGGGCGAGGTCGGGGATCGGTCGGGCACGGGGGGATGATAACGCGAGGCCGCCCGGCATGCACCGGGCGGCCTCTGAGGACGTGCCCAATCCGCGTTTGTTACTTCTTCTTAGCAGCCTTCTTCTTGGCAGCCTTCTTCTTCGCCGGCATGAGGTTCACCTCCTCCTATAG
>DASTKG010000177.1:0-18405 GCA_035716005.1 Candidatus Eiseniibacteriota bacterium | reverse complement strand
GCCGACCCGCTTCGCGATCTCCTCGTGCGGGAGTCCATATTCCGCCGCCAGGCGGTAATAGGCGCGCGCCTCGTCCACCGGGTTGAGATTCTCCCGCTGCACGTTTTCGATGAGAGCGATGAGGAGCGATTCGCGATCGGTAAGCGGGCGCACGATGGCGGGGATGGAACTGAAGCCCGCCTCCTGCGCGGCGAGGAATCGGCGCTCTCCCGCGACCAGCTGATAGTGGTCTCCCGCGGGACGGATGAGGACCGGCTGGAGCACGCCTCTCTCGCGAATCGAGTCGGCCAGCTCTCGAATGCTGGCGGGATCGAACTGCGTCCGCGGCTGAGCGGGATTCCGGACGATCCTCGTGAGCGGCACGTGGAGGATATCGCTCGTCCGAGCTTCGCCGGAACGCGCGTCGCGCGACCAGGCTTCGGTGGGAGGGGTGCCGGCCGGCGCGGCGCCCGGCGCCGCGGGAGTCGGAGCGCCTGGCGCGCCGGGAGTGCCCGGGCTGCCGGATGGGACGGTGCCGTGCGGAGGCATGATCGGCACCTCCTGCTCCACGGCCGCGGGAATCAACGCTTCCAAGCCTCTGCCCAATGCTTTCCTAACCACGTTCGATCACCTCCTTAGCAAGATTCATGTAGCTCATCGATCCGGCGCAGGCTGGGTCGTAGATCACGACCGGCTTGCCGAAACTCGGCGCCTCGCTGAGGCGCACATTTCTAGGAATGACGGTCCGGTAAACACGCTCCGCGAAGAACCGCCTCGTCTCCTCCAATACTTGCTGGGAGAGATTCAGTCGGTTGTCGAACATCGTCAGAAGAACCCCCTCGATCTGGAGCGTCGGATTGAGCCCCTGCTGCACGAGTCGAATGGCGCTCAGCAAATGGCTCAGCCCCTCGAGCGCGTAGTACTCGCACTGCACGGGGACGAGAACGGAGCGAGCGGCGGTCAACGCGTTCAGGGTCAGGAATCCGAGCGAGGGGGGCGCGTCGATGAGAATGAAGTCGTAGCGCTCCTCCACTTCGACGAGCGCCTCCTTCAGCCGGTACTCCCGCCTCGGCACGTCGACCAGCTCCACCTCAGCCCCAACGAGGCGCTGCCCGGATGGGATCAACTGAAGTCCGGCGATTTCCGTTTCCAGGGTCACCTGGGAAAGAGTCGTCTCGCCGCTCAGGACCTCGTAGACCCCGCGCTGCACCTTGATACTGGGGTACCCCAATCCGCTTCCCGCGTTCCCTTGGGGATCGAGGTCGATGAGGAGCACCCGCTTCCCGTTGAGGGCTAGCGCGGCCGAAAGGTTCACGGCCGTGGTGGTCTTACCGACTCCACCCTTCTGATTCGCGATCGCAACCGTCCTGGCCATGGATCTCCCTGAATCGAAACGCGAGAGCGGGGCTACGCTGCGGAGCGAGGAGCCTTTGACACGGGGACCAGTCTAGGCGAGAGGGCCGACGGAACGCCAACGGATTCTATGTTTCACGTGAAACGTGATCGGAACTCGTTGAAAACATGAACCTTTGATGACAGTTCGTGCGAACCCGCGCGGAGTCGCGTCGGGTCGGCCGCTGGGAGCGGACCTGGGGATCGATCGCGGTTTCGAGGGAATTAGTCTGTAATCGAAGTATTCGCAGCGCATTCCAACTGCGTTTCACGTGAAACATCGATTTCCTGGGATTGCCCGCGGCCGGGGTCGTGCGACCGCGCAACGCGGGCGGGCGCCGGAGCCCCGCCGTGGCGACCTAGACCGGGCCGTGGAGGAGGCGGCCGCCGAAGAGTCCGATCGACTCGGTGCCCGAGCGTCCCGTCGTCGCCAGATCGGCTGCCAGCTTTTCGCGGTCGATTCCGCCGCCGGCGAAGTAGACCCACCTGGCGCCCGGCCGGCAGGAGGGCGCCATCTCGTCGATCAGCCGAGGGATTTCCGCGACCGCTCGGATGAAGAGGGCGTCGTAGACCGGCATCCCCTTCTTCGCGTGCTCCTCCAGCCTCTCGCAGGCGACGCGGACATTCTTCAATCGAAGCATCCGAACCGTGCGCTCGAGGAAGGCCGCCTTCTTTTCGCGCGCTTCGAGGAGGATGGCGCGCGTCCCCGGCCAGACGATGGCGAGCGGGATCCCGGGAAGTCCGCCGCCGCTTCCGATGTCGAGCAGGCATTCGGGCGGCGAGGGGAAGAGCGAGAGAGGGTTCAGGGAGTCGAGGATGTGTCTCGTGTAGAGCGAGCCGCGGTCGTTCTTGGAAATCAGGGCGAGCGTCGGGATGCGCTCATATAAGAGGAGGGCATAGCGGTCGAGCTGCGAGAGCGCGTCGGGAGGGAGAGCGCCCCCCTCGATCAGGGGCGCGAGCTGGGTGAGATAGGCGGCGCGGTCGGCTTCGAGTTCACGTGGAACCGCGACCGGGATCGGTGGGGAGGATGGAGAGCCTGGGCGCATTCGCGGCACGTCGCCCATCTCCTTCATCCCTTCTCCGGCGTTCCCGCTCGGCGTAGATGGCCAGGACCGACACGTCGGCGGGAGAGATTCCCGCGATACGCGAGGCCTGGGCTACCGTTCGAGGCCTGAGTCCGCGAACCTTCTCGCGCCCCTCCCGCGAGAGTTCCGCGAGCGGCTCCTCGAAGACGGAGTCGGGAAGGAGGAGCGATTCGTTCCGGGCCGCGCCCTCGACGGCGCGCTGCTGGCGCTCGATGTACCCCTCGTAGCGTGCCTCGATCACGGCCGACTCTACCGCCCCGCTCTCGAGATCGGCAAGGATCTCCAGCGTCCCGGCCCGATCGGCGTCGAGAGTCCCGTCGCGAAGCGCCTGCGCGAGGGTCACGGGCGCGGAGCGCTCCGGCGCCACGACCCGATGCGTCTTCAGCCGCGATCGCGCATCCACCCGATCGCTCCCGCGCCGAGTCAATCGCCTCAGCTCGTCGGGCCGGAGCGTCCCGAGACGAGCGGCGTGCGGGAGGAGCCGCTCGTCCGCGTTGTCCTGGCGAAGGAGGAGCCGATGCTCCGCGCTCGACGTGAACATGCGGTACGGCTCCTCCGTTCCTTTCACGACTAGATCGTCAATCAAGACAGCCATATACGCCGTTTCACGGCCTGGAATCCAGGGCTCCCGCCCCTGCAGGCGAAGCGCCGCGTTGATGCCGGCCCAGAGTCCCTGCGCCGCGGCCTCTTCGTACCCCGACGTCCCGTTGATCTGCCCGGCGAGATAGAGCCCCGCCACGTCGCGGGCTTCCAGCGTATGGCGAAGCTGCGTCGGAGGAACGAAGTCGTACTCCACCGCGTAGCCAGGGCGGAGCAGACGCGCCGATTCGAGGCCTGGGATCGTCGCGAGAATTTCGTGCTGCACGTCCTCCGGGAGACTCGTCGAGAGACCGTTCACGTAGTACTCCACGACGTCGCGCCCTTCGGGCTCGAGAAAGATCTGGTGCGAGGCCTTCTCCGCGAATCGAACGACCTTGTCCTCCACCGAGGGGCAATAGCGCGGGCCGATGCCGCGGATCTTTCCGGTGTAGAGGGGCGACCGATGAAGATTCTCGCGAATGACGCGGTGCGTCGACTCGTTCGTCGCGGTGAGGTGGCAGGCGATCTGTTCGACGTCGAGCGATTCGGTGAAGTGGGAGAAGGGACGCGGCGGATCGTCGCCGAGCTGCGCCTCGAGGCGCGCGAAGTCGATCGTGTCGCGATGAAGGCGCGGCGGCGTCCCGGTCTTCAGCCGCACGAGGCGAAAGCCGAGCTCGAGAAGCGAATCCGAGAGCCCGCGCGCCGGCGCTTCGCCCACGCGGCCGCCCGCCACCGTGCGATCGCCCACGTGAAGGATGCCGTTCAGGAACGTTCCCGGCGTGACGATCACCGCGTCGGCCTCGATCGAGCGCCCGTCGCCGAGTTCCACGCCTCGGATCCGTCCCTCGTGCACGATGAACGACGTCACCTGGCCCTGCAGCAGCGTGACGCCCGGAGTCGCGTCGAGATGCTCGCGCACGCGGGCGCGGTAGAGTGCCTTGTCTTCCTGCGCCCGCGGGGACCAGACCGCCGGCCCGCGGCCGCGATTCAGCATCTTGAACTGGATGCCGGCGAGATCGGCCATGCGGCCCATGATGCCGCCCATCGCGTCGATCTCGCGGACGAGGTGCCCCTTGGCGAGCCCGCCGATCGCGGGATTGCACGGCATGTGGGCGATGGCGTCGAGGCTCATCGTGACGATCGCCGTCTCGACGCCGAGGCGCGCCGCGATCGAGGCCGCCTCGCAGCCGGCGTGACCGCCCCCCACCACGATGAGCGGCACGCGCGTCATGCGGCTCACTTTCCGATGCAGAAGCGGGAGAAGATGGCCGCGATCACCGCGTCGTCGACGCCGCGTCCCACCATCTCGCCGAGCGCTCGACGCGCCTCGGTGAGATCGACCGCGACGAGATCCAGGGCCGGGCCGGAGGCCGCCGCGGCGCGAAGCTCCCGCTCCGCCCGCTCGAGCGCCGAGGCCGCGTCGCGAAGGAGCGCCTCCTGGCGAAGGCTCGTGGTGGGAATTTCCGAGCGGCCGCCCGCCGCGCCGGCGCCGGGGCCGGCGCCGGAGCCGCCCGTCACCGCGGGGAGCGCATCCCGAAGGGCGTTCACCAACGCGTCGACGCCGCCCGGCCGGATGGCGACCGTCGCGACCCCCGCAGGCGCTCCATCGCCGTTCGCGCGCGGGGCGGCGACCAGGTCGCTCTTGTTCCAGACGTCGATTCGGGCGCCGGCTTCCGCCACGGCCGCCGCCGCCATCGCCTCCGGCCGCGAGCAATCGCGCACGTGGATCGTGACGTCGGCGGCGAGGGCCGCGCGCTCCGAGCGCTCCACGCCGAGGCGCTCCACCGGATCGGACGTCTCCCGCAGTCCCGCCGTGTCGGTCAGGAGGAGCTCCACGCCGTCGAGCCAGATGGAAGCCTCCACCGTGTCGCGCGTCGTTCCGGGCTCCGCGCTCACGATGGCGCGGTCGTATCCGACGAGCGCGTTCAGAAGGCTCGACTTGCCGACGTTCGGCGCGCCGACGATCGCCACCCGCACGCCCTCCTCGCGACGCCGCGCGGAGGGGAGCCGCGAGAGCCACTCCCGAAGCGGCGCGCCGACGGCCGAGCAGCGCGCGGCGAGCGCCGCCATGTCGGCCGATTCCGTCACGTCGCCGGGAAAGTCGATTCGCGACTCCACTTCGGCCAGGATCGCGACCAGCTCCGCGTCGAGCCGCTCCACCCGGCGGCTCAGTTCACCCCCGAGCGTGGCGTGGGCGGCGCGGAGCGAGCCCTCGGAGCGGGCGCGAACCATGGACGCGACAACCTCGGCCTGCGCCAAGTCGAGCTTTCCGTTCCGATAGGCCCGTTCGGTGAATTCTCCGGGGCGCGCGGGGCGCGCGCCGGCGGCGGTCAGCGTCTCGAGGATGGCTCGGGGAATCGCGGGGCCGCCGTGCGAGGAGATCTCCACGACGTTTTCGCCCGTGTAGGAATGAGGCGCGCGAAAGATCGAGAGAAGGACGCTGTCGATCGGCGCGCCCGTTCCGTCGAGGAAGTTTCCGAAGAGGATTCGGTGGGAGCCGGTCGAAAGCGGCGATCGGGCGCCGCGAAAGAATCGCGCCGCGATCGCGGGCGCGTCAGGTCCGCTGAGCCTCGTGACCGCGATGGCCGCTTCGCCGGGCGCCGTGGCGATCGCGACGATGGTGTCGTCGGTGGTCATGACGGGGGCAGGGGCGGGCCCGTTTCGGACCGGCGGGTCCGGCGGACCCGGGCGCTCCGTTCACGACGCGGCCGCTTCCGAGCCGGGCGCCGCGCGGCGGATGATGACGCGCTTGTAGTAGCCGTCTCCGACCGTGATCGTCTCCATCCCCGGCGTCTCCGCCACTTCGAGATGGACGATGCGCCGCTCCGACGCGGGGAGCGGGTCGGTCGTCGCCTCGGGCGCGCCGCCGAGCACTTCCTCGACGAGGTCGCGCGCCATCTGACGGAGCCCTTCGATCTGCCGGTCGCGGAACCCGGCGACGTCCACCTCGAGGCGAGGGGGCGCCGAGTTCGGCATCTTGGAGCGGAGCATCCGCGTGATGAGATGCTGGAAGGCGGCGAGCGTCTCTCCCTCGGGGCCGATCAGGAGCGTGTCGAACTCGCCCGTGTTCACCCCGACGCGGATGCCATGCTTGTCCTTCGAGGCCTCCACGACGGCGCCGCGGAACTCCATCGCGTCGACCAGGCCCTGCGCCAGTTCCCGCACCATCGAGACGTGCTCCTGGGTGATGAGCGACGGGTCGAGCGGGGGCGGCGGCGGGCCGAAATCGCGCGGCTCCTGCCGGTGCGAGACGCCGCGATGCGAATCGTGGCCACCGTACCCGCCGGAGGAGCGCCCGCTGTCGTACGACGGGCGAGGCGCCCGGGCGGGGGAGCGGCCGGCGCCGTCCGGCGCCTCCTTCTCCTCGCGGCGGCGCACCTTCACCTTCACGGGGCGGTACCCGATGCTGGAGGCGGCCGAGGAGCCCGGATCCACCATGTCGATGAAGAGCTCGCCCGGCGTGAGCCCGGTCCGGGCGCAGGCGGCGGCGATCGCCTCCTCGAAGGAGGCGGCTTCGATTTCGATCGTTTCGTTCATGGCTGATCCATCCGGCGTTGGGGCCCGGGCCGCTATTTCGCTCCGGCGGCGGCCATCTCACGGTCGTCGGCGATGTTGACCCACTGCTGCTGCAGGGCGGAGAAGACGTTGTTCACCGTCCAGTAGAGGATCACGCCCGACGGAAGATTATACATAAAGAAGAGCATCATGACCGGCATGAGCATCATGAGCGGTTTCTGGTTCGGATCGGTCGGCGTGAGCGCCTGCATCCAGAAGGTGCTCAGCGTCATGAGGATCGGTAGGAGATGGATCGGGAGCGGACCGATCTGCATGAGGAGATCGGGGGCCGAGAGGTCGTGGACGTGGCCCACGAAGCCGGCCGCCCGGAGCTGCACCGAGTAGAGGAGCACGTTGTAGAGCGCGAGGAAGACGGGCACTTGCAGAAGCATCGGAAGGCACCCGCCGAGCGGATTCACCTTGTGCTCCTTGTAGAGCGCCATGACCGCGCTGTTCATCTTCACCGGGTCGTCCTTGTGCTTCTCCCGCAGCTCGTTCATGCGCGGCTGGAGCCGGTGCATGACCTTCATGGTGCGAAGGCTCGACTGCGTGAGGGGGTAGAAGACGACCTTCGTCGCGAGGCTCAGGAGAATGATTCCGATGCCGTAGTTCGGGATCCACTGGTGAAGGAGAAGGAGGCACTTGAGAAGGAACGTGCTGACCGGATGGAGCCAGCGCCATCCGAGATTCACGGCCTGTTCGAGGCCCGATCCGATACCCAGGAGCGTGTCGAAGTGGAGCGGACCGGCGTAGAGGCGGGCGTGCCGCACGACGAGCGAGCCGGGCGCCGCCGCCCCCGTGATCCACGCGCTCGCGGAGTTGTCGGCCGCGGGAAGGAAGGCGACCTCGTCCACCGTCAGCGAGTCGGGAACGATCGCGGCCACGAAGTACTTGCTCCGGTTTCCCACCCAGCGGACGTTCCCCTTCTCGACCTTCAAGCCCTCCTTCCCGAGCCCGCGCGCGTCGAGCGAGACGAGCTTCTCGCCGAGGAGCGCGGTTCCGTGGAGCTCGACCGGCTTTCCGTAGAGTTCGGTGATCGGGAGCGGGCTCCCCCAGCCCATCCGGTAGCGGATGGGGCCGAGGCCGGCCGGCGCCGAGAAGCGAAGCTCCAGGTCGAGGAGTTTCTTGTCGCGATCGAGCGTGTAGATCTTCGTGACGCTCACGCCGCTCGAGTCCTCGGCCACGAAGGTGACCGAGCCGCGCGTCTCGCTGAAGTCGGCGATGCGGAAGGGGACGCTGCTGAAATCGAACGTGGCGTCGCCCGTGGAGACCACCACCTCGAGCGCGCGCGTGCCGGGGCGGACGAGGTCGACCGGCGCCTTCGTCATCGGGTTCGTGAAGGCCGGCACGACCCACGAGGAGATGGAGCCGCCGAGCGTGGAGAAGGTGGCCTCGAAGCCGTCCCCCTTCAAGCTCCTCTCCTCGATCGGCGCGTCGGGGACGCGCGTGGCGACCAGCGTCTCGCCGCCGATCGTGGGGGCGCCGGCCACGGGGACCGGAGCCGTCGCCGCGGCGGAGCCCGAGGCCGGCGTTCCGTTCGACGGGGCGGCGGGCGACGTTCCGCCGGCCGGAGCTCCCGATCCGCTTCCCGTGCCGGGCGTGGCCTGCCCCGTGGCCGTGGCCGCCGGCGCGGGCGCGTGCTTCTGGCGAGTGCGCGCCGACCACCAGACCGAATCGATCAGGAGCACGCCGAGGATCAGGAAGATCGCGAGGAGAGTTCTCTTGTCCATGAATGGGCGCCCGCGGTTCCGTCAGGGAACCGGGTCGTAGCCTCCGGGATGGAAGGGGTGGCAACGCAGCAGCCGGCGCACGATCAGCCAGAGCGCGCGTGCGACATGGTGCCGGTGGAGCGCCTCTTCCGCGTACGCGGCGCAGGAGGGCTCGAAGCGGCACGAACGAGGGAGCACGGGTGAGACGAGGGCGCGATAGCCGCGCACGAGGAGAAGGAAGACGTGGCGAAGCCCGAAGCCGGAGCGCGCGGCGCGGCCGAGACGATCGAGGGTGGCCGTGGTCATTTCCGCTCCATTCCAAGGAGGCGCGTCATCTCGGCCGAGACCGGGGCGAGACTCGAGCGTGAACAGGAGGCTCGGGCGATCCAGATCCTCCAGCGTGCTTCGTCGCGGCGCTCGGCCGGGACGGCGCGGTACGCTTCGCGGAGGAGGCGCTTCGCGCGGTTCCGCTGGACGGCGCCCCCCACTTTCCGGCTCGCCACGAAGGCGAAGCGTCCATGATCGTCCGGCTTCGAGAGACTGACCAGAGACATGAGGCTGCCGTGGAACGATTTGCCGCTCTGGTACACGTCGCGGAATTGCCACCCTTCGCGAAGGCGGCGATCGCGCGGGGAGACCGCGCCTGCCATGGACGTGTCGCCGGGTGGGGCCGCGTTACGGCGTGAGACGCTTGCGCCCGCGGGCCCGACGCCGGCTGAGAACGGCGCGACCGCCACGGGTGCTCATGCGCGCCCGGAATCCGTGGACCTTCTTCCGGCGGCGATTGTGCGGTTGAAATGTGCGCTTCACAGGAACGAACCTCGTGAAAAGGGGTGGTTCGACAGGTTACGGCACGAGCGACGGAGTCTACCGAACCGGGGCCGCGAGGGTCAACCGCGATCTCGGGGCCCCTGGCGACGCTTCGGTTTGCGTCACCCGCCGATGTCGCCATCTTTTTCGTTGCGACGTTCGGAAGCCCGGGCGTACATTCCGGCCCTCGCAGACCCCAGGCGCGGCGGAGCCGCACCGAGGGCCTGCCAAGTCCACTCTCCCTAGAGCACGCGCCCCCGCGCGATACGCTTCACCGAGGCCTTGAATGCTGTGAGCGGCTTTGCCCGCGATTTGAACTTTTCGGGGCGTAACGTGGCATCAACACGCACGTTGCGCCCCTTTCGTCTTGTGGATAAGTATGGGGAAAACCCGTGGAGAGGGTGTGTAGACATGGGGATGGAACGATGATCGAGACGGTGGTCGCCTCCGACGTCTGGGAACGGGCAATTCCCCGCATCCAGGCCAATCTTTCGGGTCAAACTTTCGACACCTGGTTCCGCTCGATGACGGCGCTCGAGTTCGACGGCCGGACCCTCCTCCTCGAGGTGCCGAGCCCCTTCTACGTCGACTGGCTCGACCAGCACTATCGCACCCTCATCGAGTCATCCCTCTCGGCGGCCATCGGGTCGTCCGTGGGGGTCTCCTTCCAGGTCCGATCCGAGCCGGAGACGCACGTCGAGGACGAGCGTTCGCGGCCCGGGCCGGGCCCCGCGTATCGGGACGAGAGCCACCTGATCCCGCAGAACACCTTCGACACCTTCATCGTCGGGAACGGAAACCAGTTCGCGCACGCCGTCTGCCAGGCCGTGGCGACGAGCCCCGGCACGCGCTACAACCCGCTCTTCCTCTACGGCGGCGTCGGCCTCGGCAAGACGCACCTCATGCACGCCATCGGGCATCAGGTGCGCCTGCAGCGTCCCGGATCGCGCATCTTCTTCGTCTCGGCCGAGAAGTTCATGAACGAGATGATCTACTCCATCCAGCACGCCACGACGCTCGAGTTCAAGGCCCGCTACCGGACCGCCGACATCCTCCTCATCGACGACATCCAATTCCTGGCGGGCAAGGAGTCGACGCAGGAGGAGTTCTTCCATACCTTCAACGCGCTCCACGATCAGAAGAAGCAGATCGTTCTGACGAGCGACGGGCCGCCGAACGCCATGACGGCGCTCCAGGCGCGCCTCGTCTCCCGGTTCACGTGGGGGGTGGTGGCCGATCTCCAGGCCCCCGACCTCGAGACGCGCGTCGCCATCGTGAAGAAGAAGGCCGAAATGCAGGGGCGGAATCTCCCCAACGAGATCGCGCTCCTCCTCGCGAGCAACATCAAGACGAACATCCGCGATCTCGAGGGCTCGCTGGCGCGCCTCCTCGCCTTCTCCGACCTCACGAACCAGCCGCTCTCCGTGGAGTTCGCGCAGGAAGTGCTGCGCGAGCAGATCAAGCCCGACCTGCAGAGAGTCGACGTGCAGGAGATCCAGCGGCTCGTGGCGCGGCACTTCAGCGTCACGGAGGAGTCGCTCCGCGGGAAGCGCCGCACCGACACGATCGCCTTCCCGAGGCAGATCGGCATGTACATCACCAGGACGATCACCGACCTCTCGCTCGCCGAGATCGGCGCCAAGTTCGGCGGGCGCGACCACACGACGGTCATGCACGCCTGCCAGAAGATCGAAGGGCTGATGTCGAACGACAAGGAGATCCGGAAGACGGTGGAGGAGCTGATCGGCGTTCTGAACGGGTAGGCTACCGGCCGCCCGCCGGGCGCTTCCGCCACGTCGTCCGCTCCGCGAAGAAGAGCTGCGCGTCGTCCCGCAAGATCCGGTTCGCCGGATCGCGCCGCCACGATTCGATCAGCGCCGCCGCCTGCTCGTGCGTCCACGGGTAGGGATTCCCGCGCGGCGGAATCTCCGCGAGAAGATACCGGTAGTCGATCGTATCGCGCTCCGACTGCCAGCCTCCCATCCCCCAGACGTTCCCCCGAGCGGCCAGGAGCGGCGCCAGGTTCCCGTGCGTCAGGATCGCGCCCTCCGGCTCCCGCTTCAGGTAGAGGCGCGCCGATTCGATGGCCCGGTAGCGCGGAGCGGCGAAGTCGGGGAGCGAGCGGTACGAACCGATTCCCTTCGCCAGCGGCGCGATGCCGACCGCGAGGACGAGCGCCGCGACCGCCACGACGTACTTCCGCGGGAGCCGAACGAGGTCGGGTCCGAGGAAGGCGGCGGCGAGGAAGGCCGGGATGGGCGACATGTAGTGGAGGCCCCAGGCGTTCGTGACGAAGCGGATGCCGAGGAGCGGGACGAGCGCGAGGAGGAAGGGCCACTGCGGCGGGAGTCCCTGCCGCGCGCGCCAGTAGAGGACGGGAGCGAGAGGAATCAGGGCCTGGAGGAGCGGCTTCACGTAATCGAGCGACCGGAGCCGGTCCAGGATCGTCGCCACGGGCGCCGCGCCGAGAGGGCCGAGCACCCGCGCCGCGTGATTCGCGGTGTCGCCGAGCATCGCCGGCCGGACCACGAACGCGAGGATCGTCCAGACCGAGGCGAGCGCGACGAGAACCCATCCCCGACGGCCCTCCTGGCCCGCGCGCCGGTCGCGCGCCAACAGGAGAGCCGCGCCGATCGCCAGGACCGCGAACGGAAATTCCTCCTTGCAGGCCATGAGGAGGAGCGCGGAGGCGACCGTGAGCCACGTCGCGCGGCGGATGAGCCCGACGGCGAGCGCCACCACGAAGGGGGCGGCCCATGCGGTCGGATGGACCGGGAAATCGATGGCGAGGAGGATGGCCCGATTGAAGAGAAGGTACGTTGTCGCGACGTAGCCGAGCCCCAGCAGTTCGGCGCGCCCCCTCGCGAGGAGGAGGATCGGAAGCGGCGTGAGGAGCAGGAGCGCCTGATCGACCAGGAGCGACGCGTACGCCGGCTCCATGACGTGGGCGAGCGGCGCGAAGAGGATCAGGATCGGGTCGAAGTGGTCGGAGAAGAGCCGGAGATTCCGGGCCGGGATGAAGGGATCGAGGTCGTTCCAGCGGATCCCGTGGAGCGCCTGCGCGAAGTAGCCGAGGTCGAGGTTGTGGTAGCGGTGGAGTGCCGTCCGCATCCAGACCGGAACGAGGACCGCGACGACGAGAACCGCCGCGTTGATCCAGTACCAAGTGGCGAGGGAGGGCCAGCTCCGTTCCCGACCCGGCTCCACGGCGCCGTTCGCGGCCGCCACGAGGGCGCTACGAAAGGTTCTCCGGATTCAGCCCCTCCAGATCCTTCACCACGAATCGCCCATCCTTCCGGATCAGCTCGTCGTCGAAGAAGATCTCGCCGCCGCCGTACTCCGGCCGCTGGATCAACACCATGTCCCAGTGGATGGCGGAGCGGTTCCCGTTGTCGGCTTCGTGCTCGTAGGCGTTGCCCGGGGTGAAGTGGAGAGAGCCGGCGATCTTCTCGTCGAAGAGCGTGTCCTTCATCGGATCGAGGATCATCGGATTGAAGCCGAGCGAGAACTCCCCGACGTAGCGGGCCCCCGCGTCGGTGTCGAAGATCTCGTTGATCCGCTTCGTGTTGTTCGAGGTCGCCTTCACGATCTTCCCGCGCTCGAAGGTGAGCGTCACGTCGGTGAAGGTCTGCCCCTGGTAGACGGTCGGGGTGTTGTAGGCGATCGTCCCCTCCACCGAATCGCGAACCGGGGAGGTGAAACATTCGCCGTCGGGGATGTTCCTCTCGCCACTGCACGGCTCGACGCCGATCCCCTTGATGCTGAAGCGAAGGTCGGTGCCGGCCGGCCCCTTGATCTGGACGCGGTCGGTCCGCTTCATCCGCTCGACGAGCGGGACAATGGCCTTCTCCATGCGCTCGTAGTCGACGTTGCAGACCTTGTAGTAGAAATCCTCGAAGCCCTCCGTGCTCATGGTGGCGAGCTGCGCCATGGCCGGGTTCGGATAGCGGAGGACGACCCACTTCGTCTTCTTGACGCGGTATTCGCTGTGAACCGGCGATCCCACCAGCTTCGCGTAGCGCGCCATGTGCTCGGCGGGGATGTCGGCCATCTCCGAGACGTTGTCGCTCGCCCGGAGCCCCACGTACGCCTGCGCCTGCTTCATCTGGAAGAGCTCCACCTCCGCCAGCTTCTTCAGCTGCTCTTCCTTTCCGTGGAGGAGCATGTGGCGGATGAGGGCGTTCTTCCGGAGGTAGACGAGGGGGATCGCGCCCGCGGCGAAGGCCTCCTCCATGATGTCGTGGATCAGGCCGTCGGCGAGGTCGAACGACTCGATCAGAATCGTCTCGCCCGGCTTCACTCTGCAGGAGTGGTGAACGATCGTGTGGGCCAGCTGGACGCGGCGCGGATCACGCATCGGGGAATTCCTCTAGGTGTCTTCCTCGGTCCAGGCCTCGAGGCGCTTTCGCGCCGGCGAACGCGTGGGGAAGGGGTGTGGATAAGAGCCCCACTTTCGGGGCCGAGCTGGTTGCGGTGGACAACGCTACCACAGTCCACCGCTCATCCAGCCCGACGCGTCGGAGAAAATAACAAACAAAACCTTATATTTCAATTAGTTAGCCGGTCGACAAACGCCTCGATACACTTATCCCCAGCCCCTACGTCTAGATCTTCTATTCAAGGAACCTAGCTCTCTTATAGAGGGCCCCGCCCCAGTGGAAAACCACGCCGAAAAAGGCCTCGAAAAGAGCCCCTTTGAGGTTGTCCAAAACCCCCTCTCCACCTATACTTCCGGTGGTCGATCAGGCCACCCCCGACAACACCGCAACCTCTTTTAACAAAAGGGACTTACGGATATGGTAACGGCTCAGGAAGTGGCCATGAAATTCTCCGTCTCCCAGACCGAACTCCTCCAGGCGCTGCAGCTCGTTTCAAGCGCGGTTCCGAGTCGAACCACACTACCGGTTCTCTCCAACATCCTGGTCGAAGCAGGCGACGGTTCGCTTCAACTCACGGCCACCGATCTGGACCTCTCCGTCACCACCAAAGCCATCGCCGACGTGAAGGCGGACGGCTCCCTGACCGTCCCCGCGAAGAAGCTCCTCGAACTCGCGAAGAAACTTCCCAAGGAAGAGCTGAAGCTCGAAGCGAAGGACCTCACGCTCAACGTCGTCAGCAAGACCGGCCGCTTCAAGTTCCTCTGCATTCGGCCCGAGGAATTTCCCGCGCGCCCGAGCGTGAGCCCCGACGTCCATCTCACGATCGACGCGAAGGCCTTCGAGCGGCTCGTTCGGCGCACGATCTACGCCGTTTCGACGGACGAGACGCGCCCGGCGTTGAACGGCGCTCTCTTCCAGATGGGCGAGGGCGAGATTCGCTTCGTCGCGACCGACGGCCATCGCCTCGCGCGCGCCACGCTGAAGCACCCGGCCGCCTCGAAGGGCGGCATCAAGGGCGACGTGATCCTCCCCTTGAAGGCGCTGAACCACCTCTCGCGCCTCCTTCCCGAGTGCGGCGACAACGTGACGGTGGAGATCTCGAAGACGCACGCGCGCTTCGTCCTGGGGAACACCTCCCTCACCACGAAGCTGATCGAAGGACCCTTCCCGAACTACGAGCAGGTCCTTCCCAAGAACAACAACAAGCACCTCGTCGTGAAGAAGGACGACCTGGCCGCGGCGCTCGATCGCGTCTCGGTCTTCTCCGACAGCCTCACGAGGCAGGTGAAATTCTCCATCTCGAAGAACCGCCTCCGCCTCGTCGTCCAGACTCCCGACCAGGGAGAGGCGAACGAGGATCTCGAGGTCAAGTACGACTCCGACGACCTCGACATCGGATACAACGCGGGCTACCTCCTCGACATCCTTCGCACCATGGACTGCGAGGAGGTTCAGCTCCAGCTCAACACGCCCGTCACGGCCGGTCTCCTGACGCCGGCGCCGAGCGGCGACTCGAAGACGCCCCCGGTGGAGAATCTTCTCTGCCTGGTGATGCCGCTTCGGTTGGCGAGCTGATCGCGCACTCGTGCGCCTACTGAGTCTCGAGCTGAGGAATTTCAGGAATCACCGGGAGAGCCGCGCCGACCTCGACGGACGGCCGACGCTCCTCCTGGGCGAGAACGGCTCGGGGAAGACGAACTGGATCGAGGCGGCCGCGCTTCTTTCCATCGGGCGGTCGTTCCGCGGCTCCCGCGATCGCGAGCTGGTGCGGCGCGGGGCCGACGCCTTCGAGGTGAGGGCGGCCGTCTCCGGCGGTCCGGGCGCTCCGCGGGAGATTTCGGTTCGAGGCTCGCTGCGGGGCTCGCGCGAGGTGAGCGTCGACGGGTCGCCCATTTCGCGGCTCGCCGATCTCCTGGGACGCTTTCCCACGGTCCACTTCTCGGTCGAGGACGTGGCGGTGCTGAACGGCGATCCGGCCGGGCGGCGCCGATTCCTCGACGTGGCGCTCTGCCAGTTGGAGCCCGCGTACGTCGGGGCGCTCCGCGACTATCTGGCGGCGTTGAAGCAGCGAAACCGGCTCCTTCTCGACGCGGTGCGCGACGGCGATCCGCGGGACGAGGAGTGCGCGGCCTGGGAAGAGATCCTGGCCCGCGCGGGCGAGGAGATCGACCGGCGGCGCCTCGCGCTCTGCCGTGAGCTGGACGTTCGGATTCGCGAGCTGGCCGACCGGGTCGACGCGGAACTGAAGCCGGCATTCGGATACGGCGCCGACTCGGAGGGGGTGCCGGCGGACGCGACGGCGCGCGTGGCGAAGTTGGAGGCATGCCGTCCTCGCGACCGGCAGCTCGGCTGGACGTCGACCGGGCCGCATCGGACGCGGGTCGCCTGCGGGATCGAGGGGCGCGAGCTGAACGACGGCGCCTCGCGCGGCTACGCGCGGCTCTACTCGATTCTCTTGCGGCTGGCGCTCGCGGGCGTGCTCGACGCGCGGCTTCAGGAAACGCCGGTCGTGCTCCTCGACGATCCGGAGTCGGAGCTCGATCCGCGCTGGATCGGGAAATTGCTGGCCCTCCTCCCGGAGGGGAGCCAGGCGGTGGTGACGGCGTGCCGGCCCCTGACGGCGGCCCCGTCGCAGTTTCACTCGATGACGATCGACTCGCTCGCGATGGCGGGCACGGCGGCTTGATCCGCCGGGGAGACGGAATGGCGCACGGAACGCAGCGGAGAGGCGGGCAGCCGGTGACGGTCGGCTCGGTCCTCGACAAGCTTCTGCCGGGGCTTCGCATCGAGGAGCACGTGGCCGCGGCCGCGGCGACCGATCTCTGGTCCGACGTGGTCGGGCCCGAGGTCGCCCGCCGAACGCACGCCGTCGGGGTGCGCGATGGGGAGTTGATGGTGGAGGTCTGCGGCGCGGTCTGGATGGGGCACCTGGCCATCCTCCGGCAGGGAATCCTCGACGACGTGAATGGACGACTTCCAGCCGATGCCCGCTTGCGCGGGATCCGGCTGGTTCCGATGCGGGGGAAGGAGGGGTCTCGAATTGAGCCGACCGGGTGATGAGGCGCCGACGATGACGGCGCCGACCAAGGACGGGCACTCGTACGACGCGAAGAATATCCAGGTCCTGAAGGGCTTGGAGGGGGTTCGCAAGCGCCCGGCCATGTACATCGGCTCGACGGGCCAGAGCGGACTCCACCATCTCGTCTACGAGGTGGTCGACAACGCGGTCGACGAGGCGCTGGCCGGCTACTGCGACCAGGTGCGCGTCACGATCCACACCGACACCAGCGTCACCGTCTGGGACAACGGGCGCGGCATCCCGGTCGACGTCCACCCGTCGCAGAATCGCCCCGCGGTGGAGGTCGTCATGACGACCCTCCACGCCGGCGGCAAATTCGACGAGAACTCCTACAAGGTCTCCGGCGGCCTCCACGGCGTCGGCGTCTCGGTGGTGAACGCGCTCTCCGACTGGCTCGAGGTGGAAGTGCGCCGCGGCGGGAAGCGCTACACGCAGCGCTACGAGCATGGCGACGTCGCCTGCGACTTGAAGGAACTCGGGCCCGCCGAGGACACCGGCACCACCGTCCACTGGAAGCCCGACTCGGCCATCTTCGAGACCACCGACTACAACTTCGACACACTATCGCAAAGGCTTCGCGAGCTGGCCTTCCTCAACAAGGGCATCCGGATCCTCTTCACGGACGAGCGGACGGGCCGGAAGCACGACTTCCAGTACGAGGGGGGCATCGCCTCCTTCGTGAAGTACCTGAACGAGAACAAGACCGTCATCCACCCGGCGCCGATCGCCTACTCGAAGGAGAAGGAGAAGTTCTCCGTCGAGTTCGCGCTCCAGTACAACGACGCCTACGTCGAGAACGTCTTCTCCTTCGTGAACAACATCAACACGATCGAGGGCGGCACGCATCTCGTCGGCTTCCGCGCCGCGCTCACGCGCACCATCAACAACTACGCCGAGCGCGAGGGGATCTCGAAGGCGCTGAAGGACATCTCCCTCGGCGGCGAGGACGTGCGCGAGGGATTGACGGCCGTCATCAGCATCAAGCTCCCCGAGCCGCAGTTCGAAGGGCAGACGAAGGGGAAGCTCGGCACCACCGAGGCGAAGGGCGTCGTGGAGTCGATCGTGGGCGAGGGGCTCCGGAACTACTTCGAGGAGAATCCCGCCGTCGCCCGGAAGATCGTGGAGAAGTGCGTGCAGAGCGCGCGCGCCCGCGAGGCGGCCCGGAAGGCGCGCGACCTGGCGCGGCGGAAGAGCATTCTCGACAGCGGCTCGTTGCCGGGGAAGCTGGCCGACTGCCAGCTGACCGATCCCGCCCAGTGCGAGATCTACATGGTGGAGGGCGACTCGGCCGGCGGCTCGGCCAAGATGGGGCGCGACCGCCGCTTCCAGGCGATTCTCCCGCTCAAGGGGAAGATCCTGAACGTGGAGAAGGCGTCGCTCGACAAGATGCTCGCCAACGAGGAGATCCGGACCATCATCACCGCGCTCGGCACCGGCATCGACGACGAGTTCGACGCCGACAAGGCGCGCTACCACCGGATCATCCTCATGACCGACGCCGACGTGGACGGCGCGCATATCCGCACGCTCCTCCTCACCTTCCTCTTCCGCCACATGCGCCCGCTGATCGAGCGAGGCTACGTCTACATCGCCATGCCGCCCCTCTATCGCATCCAGAAGGGGAAGGAGATCCGCTACGCCTACAACGAGGCGGAGCTGGTGAAGCACCAGGAGGAGATGGGGAAGAAGGGGACCACCCTCCAGCGCTACAAGGGCCTCGGCGAGATGAACCCCGACCAGCTCTGGGCGACCACGATGGACCCCGAGCACCGGACCGTGATGAAGGTGACCCTCGACGACTTCGTCGAGGCGAACCGCATGTTCACGATCCTGATGGG
>DASTKG010000176.1:0-15405 GCA_035716005.1 Candidatus Eiseniibacteriota bacterium | reverse complement strand
CACCTCGGGCGTGTGGTTCCAGGCCTCGATGACGGTCTGTCCCACCTCCCGCGCGATGACCTCCGCCGGCGAGCCGTCGAGCAGGATCTTCCCGTTGTCGACGAGGATGACGCGATCGCAGAGCTGGGAGGCCTCCTCCATGTAGTGCGTCGTGAGGAGCACGGTGACGCCCGTCGCCTTGAGGGCCCGGATGCGGGTCCAGATGGCGTGGCGCGCCTGAGGGTCGAGCCCTGTGGTCGGCTCGTCGAGGACGAGGACGCGCGGCTGGTTCATGAGGGCCCGCGCCAGGACGAGGCGGCGCTTCAGGCCGCCCGAGAGGGAGTCGACGCGCGACTTCGCCCGGTCGGAGAGCGACACGGCCTCCAACAGCTCGAGCGCCCGCGTCTTCGCCACGTCCGCGGGGATGTCGAAGTAGCGCGCGTAGACGAGGAGGTTCTTCAGGACGTCGAAGTCGGGATCGAGGTTGTCCTCCTGGGGACAGATCCCGAGCATCGCCTTCACCTCGCGCGGCCTCGACCGGACGTCGACGCCGAAGACCTCCGCGCTCCCGGAGGTCGGCGGCAGAAAGCAGGAGATCATGCGGACCGTGGTCGTCTTCCCGGCGCCGTTCGGGCCGAGGAACCCCACCGACTCTCCCGAGCGCACCTCGAACGAGACGCCGCGCACGGCCTCCGTCTGGCCGTAGCTCTTCACGAGATCGCGCGCCGTGATCGCCACGGGATGGGAGGCCGCCTCTTGCCGGATCATGCCCCCGAATCTACCACGCGGCGGCCGGGGCGCGGCGCCGGCCCGATGTCGGAGGGGAAGCCCTAGCCCGCGACGAGGAGGCTCGTCGCGTACATGAGGAGAAAGCCGGCGACGAACCCGGCCGCCGCGCGCCCATGCCCGAGCGCGTCGAGCGCCGATCCGCCCTTCGCCTGCGCGCGCGCGAGGATGCGCACGACCTGGAAGATGGCGCCGGCGCCGATCCCGAGGAAGAGGAGCGAGAGGGGCGTGGAGTAGGTGAAGGCGCCGGCCCAGGTGCCGAGAATCGTGGGCCCGCCGCCGATGAGGCCCAGGACCGCCAGCTGGCGGAGCGACGCGCGCCCCTCCACCAGCGGCGAAAGGATCGCGAGCCCCTCCGTCGTGTTGTGGACCGTGAATCCGATGATGAGGAAGGAGCCGAGAGCGACCTCGCCGAGCGTGTAGGCGGCGCCGATGGCGAGCCCCTCGCCGAGGTTGTGGAGCCCGATGCCGATCGCGATCAGGACGGCGAGGCTCATGCCCGTGGCGGCGCCCTCGCCGCGCGAGAGGGCGCGGCCGGCGGCCGTGATGCCGAGGAAGGCCGCGGCGGCGCCGAGCGCCGTGAGCAGAACCCCGTTCACGAAGGAGGGGGCGCGCCCCGCGATCTCGAGCGCCTCCTTCAACGTGTCGACGCCGAGGAAGACGAGGAGCCCCATCGTCAGGGCGAGCCAGAACTCGACCCATGCGCGCGGGGCGGCGCGAAGCGCGGGCAGCCAGAGGAGGCCGAGGAAGACGGGGACCACGCCGACGTAGACGCCGAGGAGCGCGAAGGCCGTGAGGAGCCGCCCGCTCGGGGCGGGCGTCGGCATGGCGATGTCCGCCGTCGTCTCGTGGCGGAGCCCGTTCCCGCTCAGCACCGTGACGGTGTAGGGCTCGCCCTCGAGCCAGTCGTAGGGGATGGAGATCGTGGCGGCGCCGAATCGGCCCAGCGTGCGGTCGGGGGCGATGGAGAAGTCCCAGATGGCGTCGTTCACCATGAGCTGGGCGACGTGGAAGCTCTCCGGCCCCTCGTTTCGAACGTGGAGGACGATCTCCTGCGGCTTGAACTCGATCCGCTCGAAGGCGAGCTTCTCGATCGGGGCGGGCGTCAGGGAGAGAAGCCGGCTTCCTCCGTTCGCGAACCAGACGACCATCGCCGCCACCAGCGCGACGGGGAGGAGGGCGGCGAGGATCGCCTTCCAGCCGCCCGCGCTCAAGGCTTCACCTCGAATTGCCCCAGCCAGCCCAGCTCCGCGAATTCGCTCTGGTGCGCGTGGAAGAGGTAGCGGCCCGGGTAGGGGTACTTGAACTCGAGTATGGCGCGCTCCGCCTGCGCGAGCGTGACGACGTCCGTGTACGCGCTCGGCGTGGTGCTCGTCCCGGTGGGATAGACGTGGAAGAACGTGGCGTGCGTATGCATCGAGTTCACGAGATCGAATTCCGTGATGTTGACGAGATAGACGCGCTGCAGCTCGTTCACCTTCACCGGAATCGGGTAGTCGCGGAAATAGACGTTGGCGAATCCGTTCACGGTGTAGATCTCGTTCTTCGATCCGTCGAGGTCGGTGTCGAAGCCGTTCATCATCATCACCATCTCGCGGGCCGGGGGCCGCGGCGTCTTCGGGTCGATGATGAAGACGCCGTAGAGGCCGCGGGCGATGTGCATCTTCACCGGCATCGTGTGGCAATGGTAGAGGTGGACTCCGAACGGCTCGGCCGTGAAGGCGTAGACGAACTCGCCGCCCGGCGGAACCTGCTCGAAGACGCCGTCCATGCCGGCGGGGTGGATGCCGTGGAAATGCATCGAGTGCGCCATGGTGCCGCGATTCCGGAACCGGATGCGGAGGGAATCGCCCTCGGTGCAGCGAAGGGTCGGTCCCGGGATGGCGCCGTTGTAGGTCCAGGCGGGGAATCGGACGCCGGGGGCGACGGCCACCATCGTCTCCTCGGCCCAGACCTCGTATTCGCGAAGGGTGCGGCCGTCCGGAAGGCGGGTGACCTTGCCGGTGTCGAACTCCGTGAGGGCGCGGATGGCGTGCTCCCGCGCCGCGACGACGAGGGAATCGACGTCCGCGCTTCCCGCGGCTCCGCCCGCGCGGTCGCCGGGCGCGCAGCCGAACGCCGCGGCCAGCAGGAGGGCGAGGAGGGCGGCTCCCGGCCGCGCGGCGCCCGCGGCGCGCCTCATTTCTTCGCCACCACCATCGTCCCGCCCATGCCGGGATGCGTGCAGCAGGTGTAGGCGAACTCGCCCGACTTCGGCATGGTGACGGTGACCTCGCGCGTCTCGCCCGGCTTCATGGGCGGGCCGCACTCGACGTTCAGGCCGACGATTCTGAAATTGTGCAGGACGTTCGTCGATTCGTCGTTCGTCACGATGAAGTGGATCCGCTCGCCCGGCTTGAACCGAAGCGTGGGATTCGTCCCGTTGAACGCGTACTCGCTCATGCTCATCCGGACCGTGCGCGGCTCGGCGGGCGCGCGGCCGCGGAGGGCGAGCGCCAGCGCCACGCCGGCCACGAGGAGAACGGCCGCGAGCGGGAGGGCGAGGCGCTTCATCGCGCGAGGGGGCTCCGGCGGGAAATCGGCATGCCCTCGATCCTGATTTAGGCTATCCTAAAAGTCAAGGGAGGCGAGAAACGCATGACCGCCGTCACGCACGCCATCGAGGACTACCTCAAGGTCATCTGGAAGCTGAGCCGCCGGGAGCGGGAGCCGGGCCGCGTGCCGGTGGGCGACATCGCCGAGGCGCTCGGCATCTCGGCGCCGTCGGTGACGGGGATGGTGCAGAAGCTCCAGGGCATGGGGCTCGTCCGGTACGCGCGCTACGACGGGGTCCGGCTCTCCACGAAGGGGCGGAAGATCGCCCTCGAGATCGTGCGCCATCACCGGCTTTGGGAGCTCTACCTCCACACCCGCCTCGGCGTTCCGCTCGACCGGGTGGACGGCGAGGCCGAGCGCCTGGAGCACGTCCTGAGCGACGACATGGAGGAGCTCCTCGCGCGGGCGCTCGGCGATCCGACGCACGATCCCCACGGCGACCCGATCCCCTCCAAGGCGGGAATCCTCGGCGCGGTGAGAGGCGAGCCGCTCTCCTCGCTCGCGCCCGGCGCGCCCGCGGTGGTCACGCACGTGAGCGACCGGCGGGCCGACAAGCTTCGCTATCTCGTGCGGCTCGGCCTCGTGCCGGGAGCGCGCGTCGCGGTCGTCGAGCGGGCTCCCTTCGGAGGGCCGCTCACGATCCGGGTCGGGCGAAAGCGATGCGCCATCGACCCCGACTTGGCCGCGCTGGTGCGCGTGAGCGAGGAGGCGTCGCCCCGGCGGCGCGCGCGTCCCTCGCGGGGCTAGAGCAGCGGGGTCTGATCCTCGAAGGGCGTCACGCAGGGCGGCCCGCCGGCGTGTTCGTAGCGCCCGGTGATCGCGCCCCCGGCCGCGTTCCCGCCCGAGCCGGGAATCCCCAAGGCGAGAAGCGTGCTCGAGACCGTGGGGAATCGCTCGCGATGGAGGCAGACCGCGGGCCCGCCCTCTCCCTCGTGAATCCGGAGCAGCCTTCCCAGCAGCTCGAATCCCTCGCCCGCGTCGCGCGGGCGCTCGCCGCGAAGCCGCTCCGAGAGCCACCGCGTTCGCGGCTCGTCGGGATCGTCCATCTCCGCGTGCGTGATGACGTGCCATCCCGGCTCGAGCAGGGCGGCGCGCGGTTCCTCGCCGGGGCGGAGCGCCACCACCCACGAGGGACCGCCCGCCTCGAGCCCCACGAGGGAGCAGGGGGCGTACCGGTCGCGGCCGACGAGGCGGAGCGCGGCGTCGAGCCGCGCGGGATAGGGATCTCCCGTGGCGGGATCGATCGCGGCCGGGCGGTCGAAGTCGGGGCCCGCGGAGGCGGCGTCGAGGCAGAGGAGGCCGCGCGAGCGGAGGGGCGCGCCCGAGCCGCCGCCGTCGCCGCCGGCAGCGCCCAAGTCGGGCGCGGGAAGACGGCGATTCAGGAGCGCCGTGACGAAGCGTCCCTCGCGGACGGCGAGCCACGTTCCGCCCGCCGTCAGATCCCGGCCGCCCACCACGCGGGGGCGCTCACGCAACCGGGCCGGCCCCGCGGAGGGCCGGCCCGGCGATTCATCTCGATTCGCCCCGAGCAGGAGCGTTCCGGGCCCCAGGATGCCGAGGCCCGCGATCAGCGTGCACACGCGGGCGCTAGACGCGCTCCTCCATCGGAACGTACGCCACGTCGTGGCCGCCCGTGTAGATCTGGTCCGGGCGGAAGATGCGGTTGTCCTTCAGCTGCTCGAGCCAGTGGGAGAGCCAGCCGCTCACGCGCGCGATGGCGAAGATCGGCGTGAAGAGATCGGTCGGGATTCCCATGGCCTGGTAGAGGACGCCCGAGTAGAAGTCGACGTTCGGGTAGATCCGCTTCGCCGAGAGATGCTCCGCGACCACCTTCTCCACCTCCTGCGCGATGCCGAGGAGCGGATCGCCCCCGCGCTTCGCGATCGCCTTCCGCGCCAGCTCCTGGAGCACCAGGGCGCGGGGATCCTTCACGTGGTAGATGCGGTGCCCGATCCCCATGATCTTCTGCTTCCGCGTGATGAGGTCCTCGACGTACGGGCGCGCCTTCTCGGTCGTGCCGATGTTCTTCAGCATGTGGATGACCTGCTCGTTGGCGCCTCCGTGGAGCGGGCCCGTCAGCGCGCCGATGGCCGAGGAGATCACGGTGTAGGGATCGGCCAGCGTCGAGGCCGTCACCCGGCCTCCGAACGTGCTGGCGTTCATCGAATGCTCGGCGTGCAGGATGAAGCAGACGTCCATGATGCGCGCCATCTCGGCGTCCGGCTCCTCGCCCGTCAGCATGTAGAGGAAGTTCCCCGCGTGCGAGAGTTCCTGCTTCGGCGGGATGTAGTCCTTGCCGTGGCTCAGGCGATGGAACGCCGCGACCAGCGTCGGGGCCTTCGCGATGATCCGGATGACCGAGTTGTTCCGGTCCTCGGCGTTCATCGGATCGCGATCGGGATAGAACATGCCGAGGGCCGCGATCGACGCCTGGAGCGCCTCCATCGGGTGTCCCGTGTCGGGGAGGCACTTGAGCAGGTCGATCAGCCGGAAGCGGACGTCGCGATTCGTGGAGAGGTCGCGCTGGAACTTGTCGAGTTCGCCGCGCGTGGGGAGTTTGTCGAACAGGAGCAGGTACGACGTCTCCTCGAAGGTGCTCCGCTCGGCGAGCGCCTCGATCGGGATGCCCCGGTACTCGAGAACGCCCTTCTCGCCGTCGATCCAGCAGATGCTCGATTTCGCGGCGGGCACGCCGTCGAGCCCCGGAACATAGGGGAGCGTCGGGTGCCCGGTGGGTGGTGCACTGGGAGCGGTGGGCTCCGGCATGAGTCAACCTCCGATGCCGCGGCTGCGCCGCGGAGCGTGTCTGGGGACGTGCGCGGACGAAAGATTCCTCTGCTCGCGGCCCATTTTGAGCGCTCGAGCCGCCGGAATCAACAGCGCGGGCTCAGCGGCGCTTCTTCCCGCGCTCCGGGGGCGCGAGCGACTGGATGCGCTTGATGCCAGCCGGGTCGTCGTCGAGGAGTCCCGCCGGCACGAGGCGCGGCACGAGCGCGACCCACTTCCGCTCGGCGGCGAAGACCTTCTTGAAGAGAGGCGTCGCCTCCTTCTCCTTGTCGAGCTTCCAGAGCGCCACCGCCTGCCAGAAGACGATCT
This sequence comes from Candidatus Eiseniibacteriota bacterium, assembly GCA_035716005.1. Classification (GTDB taxonomy): domain Bacteria; phylum Eisenbacteria; class RBG-16-71-46; order SZUA-252; family SZUA-252; genus SZUA-252. The sequence continues at coordinate 8,949 of DASTKG010000176.1, read as the reverse complement.
CCATGTTCTTGGGCGCGAGGCGCGATGCCGACTGGTAGGCCTTCATCGCGTCCTCGATCTTTCCCTCGGTGACGAAGGCGTCCCCCTCGTCGACATGCTTGTAGGCGCGCCAGAGCGTCACGAGGCGCTTCAGCTCCTCGATGGGGCGAGGGTTGTCGTCCACGCGGAGATCGAGAACGCGGTCCTCCCAGGGACGGTTCGACCGCTTGCCGCGGACGATGACGATGGCCGCCGACTGCTGCCCGCGGATGTCGCCGCCGGCCTTCTGCCCTGCCTCGAGCGCGGCGATGAGCCTCGACGCCAGATCTCCGCGCGCCGCCTCGTAGGCGCGGGCCATGGCGGGCCAGATCGACTTGTTCGACATGAGATTCGCCTGGACGGAGTACTGCGCGCCCACCTCATCACCCGCGTCGGGGATGCACTTGTCGCCGGTGTGGGCCGCCACCTTCCCGTCGGCGTCGATCATGGCCACCTGGCGGACGTCCCGATACTGATCCTGCGTGAGGAGCTCCTGGAGCGCCTGGGGCGCCGAACGGCCGTCACGCATCATCTGGAGGCCTCGCGGTCCGTAGCTCACCTCCACGAGCGACTGCGTGGCGACGGCGCCGACGCCCGGCTCCGCCCAGGGAACGATGGGGCCGACCGCGAAATAGTGGGACTGGACCGCCACGCCGATGTCGCCCGTGACGGAATCGCGCGCCACGATCGAGAAAGTCGCCTTGGCCGGCGGCGCGAGCGTGACGAGGAGCGACAACGCGAGGGCGATCTGAACCTGGGCGGCGCGGGTTCGGTTCGGTCGAATCAAGGGGGGTCCTCCCTGGACCTTGGGGTGGCTCTGCTCGGCGTGAACGGATGGGGTCGCGGCCGCCGGCGCGGCGGCTGGGGGAAAGCCCCCACGGGTCGGGGGCCCATTCCCACTCATGGCGCCCCATTCGACGGCCGCCCCGAAGGCGCGATCCGACCACATTGCAACTCAAAGTATCGCAATAACTTAGAGCCGATGCCCCCTCGCCCTATTCCTTGTTCGCGGGGCTCGATTCCTGCATACTAATTTGCGTGTCCGTGAGGTGCAACGTCGCTCGTCAACCCTTGGTGGATCAATCACGTATGGCGCGTCCTACCGCTCCTTCGACGACATCGACCCGACTCGCTACCCTCGCCTTGCTTCTGGCGGGGGCCCTCGCGTGCGCGCCGTCCGCGCATGCCACCTGGGCGAGCAACGGAAATCCCGCGTCGCTGGCCGATTCGAATCAGGTGCTTCCTCGTTCCATCCCCGACGGCTCGGGCGGCATGTTCCTCGCGTGGGAGGATTACCGTTCCGGCAGCGCGGACGTCTACGCGCAGCATCTCGACGCGTCGGGTAATCCGCTCTGGGCGGCGAACGGCGTTCCGGTCGTCACCGAAACGGGCGCTCAGGAATCGCCCGTGCTCACGAGGGACGGCTCGGGCGGCCTGATCGTGGCCTGGCAGGACTCTCGGGCCGGAGCGTACGACATCTACGCCCAGGCGCTCACCTCCGCGGGCGCCACCCGGTGGACCGCCGGAGGCGTTCCGATCTGCACCGCGACCGGGAATCAGGTGCTCCAGGTCGCCGCCGACGACCTGGCGGGCGGCGCGTACATCGCCTGGCGCGACCTCCGGGGAGCGGACAGCGACATCTACGTGCAGCGCGTGAGCAACAGCGGCACGATTCTCTTCGCGGCGAACGGCAACGCCGTCTGCGACACGACCGGCGCGCAGTCCGACGTTCGCATCCTGAACGATCAGCAGGGCGGCGCGTTCCTCGTCTGGCGCGACCGGCGCAGCGCGGCCAGCGCGTACGATCTCTACGCGCAGCGCGTGGGCCCCACCGGCGACATGCTGTGGGTCAAGAACGGCGTTCCGATCGTGACCGCCGACGCCGATCAGCTCGGCCCCTCCCTGGTGAGCGACGGCCGGTTCGGGTTCATCGTCGCGTGGTACGACCAGCGCGGCGTCTCCTTCGACATCTACGCCCAGCGCGTGCGGCAGAACGGCAGCCCGATCTGGGCGACGAACGGCGTGGCGGTCTGCACGGCCGACAGCAGCCAGCAAACCCCGGTCATCGTGAGCGACGGTCTGGCCGGCGTGATCCTGGCCTGGACGGACGCCCGGTTCAGCATCTCGTTCCCCAACATCTACGCCCAACGCGTCGACAGTCTCGGCGTGGCGAAGTGGACCGCGAACGGGGTGGCCGTCTGCTCCGCCGACAGCGCCCAGTTCGCCAGGACCATCGTCGCCGACAACTCGGGCGGCGCCATCATCGGATGGGACGACGCGCGGGCGGGCTTTCGTCAGGTCTACGCGCAGCGCCTGACCTCGAGCGGCGCGAGCCTCTGGGCCGCCAACGGGCTCCTGATCGCCACCGCGGCGGGACAGCGGAATCTGCGCACCGCCGTGGAAGACGGCATGGGCGGCTGCATCTTCGCCTGGGAGGATTTCCGAAACGCGCCGACCACCGACATCTACGCCTACCGCGTCACGTCGATCGGGACGGCCGTGGAGGGCTGGACGGCCCCCGCGGCTCCGATTCGCCTCTATCCGGCTCGGCCGAACCCCTTCAATCCCCACACGGTCATCTCCTTCCGGCTGGACCAGGCGGGCCCGGTCCGGCTCGCTCTCTTCGACGTCCAAGGGCGGCTGGTGCGGGAACTCCTTCGCGGGCAGCGACCCGCCGGCCTGAACGACGTGGCTTGGGACGGCACCGACTCGCGGGGCGCCCCCTGCGCCTCGGGGGTCTATTTCGCGCTCCTGCAGGCGGGCTCCACCCGGCGCCAGACGTCGATCACGCTTCTCCGCTAAGCGCCGCCGCCGCAAGGACCTCGACATCCCCGCCTGGAGCCGGGCAACCGGATTGACTCCAGGCGGGGAGATCGTTTAGAGTCTTCGCGATTCGAACAGGGCCGCCCTCTCACCGGCATCACCCACCCCGTACACCCAAGTCAGAGGCAGCGTGGATCTCTTCTCGAAGTGTGACGATTTCACCGAGCACCGGCTGGCCCAGCGCGCCGGTATTTATCCCTATTTCCTTCCGATCGCGGAGAATCACGGCACCGAGGTCACGGTCCAGGGCCGCCGACTCATCATGGCCGGCTCGAACAACTACCTCGGCCTCACCAAGCACCCCAAGGTGATCGCCGCCGCCCAAGACGCCCTCCTGCGCTTCGGCACGTCGAACAACGGGTCTCGCTTCCTGAACGGGACGCTCGAACTCCACGTGGAGCTCGAGGAGCGCCTGGCGAAGTTCATGAAGAAGGAAGCGGCCCTCGTCTACTCGACCGGCTATCTCACCAATCTCGGAAGCATCTCGGCCCTCAGCGACAAGGGCGACGTGGTCATCCTGGACAAGGACGCCCACGCCTGCATCGTCGACGGCGCCAGGCTCGGCTTCGGCGACGTGAAGCGGTTCCGTCACAACGATATTCGCGACCTGGAGCGGGTTCTCTCGGGCGTGCCTTCCAAGGCAGGCAAGCTCGTGGTCGTCGACGGGCTCTATTCCATGGAGGGGGACATCGCGCCCCTTCCCGATATCGTCCGCGTCTGCCGGGAATTCAACGCGCGGCTCCTGGTCGACGACGCGCACGGCATCGGCGTCCTCGGCGCGCGCGGCGCGGGCGCCTGCGACGCGATGGGCGTCGAGGACCAGGTCGACCTCGTGATGGGGACCTTCAGCAAGTCGTTCGCCTCCCTCGGCGGCTTCATCGCCGGGCCGCGGAAGGTGCTGGACTATCTCCGCCACCACGCCCGGGCGATGATCTTCTCCGCCAGCGTCACGCCGGCCAGCGTGGCCGCCGCGCTCGCCTCCCTCGACATCATCGAGACCGAGCCGGCGCTCCGCGATCGCCTTCGCGCCATCTCGGACAAGATGCGGAACGGCTTCCGCGCGCAGGGCCTCGAGGTCGGGAGCGGCGTCGGGACGCCGATCGTGCCGATCTTCATCGGCGACCGCATGAAGACGATGACGGCATGGCGGAAGGTGATCGACCGCGGCGTCTTCGTGAACGCGATCGTCGTGCCCGCGGTCCAGCCGGGACGCGACCTCCTGCGCACGTCGTACATGGCGACGCACGAGGATCGGCAGCTCGACACGATCCTCGGCGTGATCGACGAAGTGCGCCAGGAACTCGGTCTCGAGCTGGCCCCCAAGGCCGGCTAGGATCCAGGCGGGCTCCGTGGAGGTCACTCCCGTAGGCGGCCCGCGCGATCTCGCCGCCTTCATCCGACTCCCCTTCGAGATCTACCGCGACGACCCGCACTGGGTGGCGCCTCTCGATTCCGACGAGAAGGTCCGCCTCACGCCCGGAAAGAACCCCTTCTTCGAGCACGGCGAAGCCGCGCTCTTCCTCGCCCGGGCGAACGGGCGCGTCGCGGGCCGGATCGCGGCGTCGATCGATCGCAACCATGACCGGGTCCACGGCGAGCGGCAGGGGGCCTTCGGCTTCTTCGAAGCGACGTCGAGCGACGCGGCCTCGGCGCTGCTCGCGGCCGCGGAAACGTGGGCGAGGGGCAAGGGGGCGACGGTGGCCCGCGGCCCGCTCTCCTTCACCACCAACGACGAGTGCGGGCTCCTGGTCGACGGGTTCGACCGCTCGCAGCCGCTCCTCATGCCGTACAACCGTCCCGACTACGCCGGATGGATCGAGGCCGCGGGATACCGGAAAGCGAAGGACCTCTACTCCTTCACGCGCCCGGGGCCGTATGACTTGTCCTCGGCGTTCAAGCGCGTCGCCGACATGGCGCGCCGGCGCGCCGGCGTCACGACCCGGCCCCTCGACATGAAGAACTTTCCGAGCGAGCTGGCGCTGGTGAAGGGGATCTACAACAGCGCCTGGGAGAAGAACTGGGGCTTCGTGCCCATGACCGACGCCGAGATCGACCACATGGCGAAGCAGCTGAAGCCGGCCGTCATTCCCGACTTCGTGCGATTCGCCGAAGTCGACGGAAAGGCGGTGGCGTTCCTCCTCTACGTTCCCGACGTGAACCTCGCCTTGAAGCCGGCGCGCGGAAAGCTCTTCCCGTTCGGCGTCTTCCACGTCCTCTTCGGGCTCCCGAAGATTCGCGAAGGGCGCCTGATGGCGCTCGGCGTCGTGCCGGAATATCGCCGCACGGGACTCGCGCCGACCCTCGTCTCCGACCTCGGCGAGGCGCTCGACCGGAGGGGGTACACGAACTCCCATATCGGATGGACGCTCGAGGACAACGACATCGTGAACCATCTGATCGTCGACGTCGGCGCCAAGCGGAGCGTGACGCACCGGATCTACGAGAAGCCGCTCGGAGCGTGAGCGCGCCTCTCGCGGTGGTGACCGGCGGGACCGGATTCGTCGGGAGCCACGTCGTCGACGAACTCCTTCGGCGCGGCGCCCGCGTCCGCTGCATCGTCCGGCGCTCCTCCCCCCTGCGCTGGCTCGAGGGGAAGCCGATCGAGACCGTCGTGGCTCCGCTCGACGACGCCGCGAAGCTGGCGGCCGCCGTGGAGGGCGCCGACTGGATCGTCCATGCCGCGGGGCTCACGAGCGCGCGGCGACCGGGCGAATTCCACGAGGCCAACGTCGTCGGGACCGAACGCGTGCTTCGCGCGGCGCTCACGGTCGGCCCCACCCTCCGGCGCTTCCTCTTCATTTCGAGCCAGGCCGCGTCCGGTCCGAGCCGCGACGGCATGCCGGTCAGCGAGGCGCATCCGCCGCGCCCGGTGTCGGCCTACGGGGAGAGCAAGCTCAGGGCCGAGGAGCTGGTCTTCCAGACGCGCGGCCGGCTCCCCGTTTGCTCCATTCGTCCTCCCGCCGTCTACGGGCCGCGCGACGAGGCGATCCTCAAAGTCTTCGTCGCGCTGAAGCGGCACGTCCAGCCGGTGCTTCGCGCGGGAGGCAAATTCTCTCTGGTCCATGCCGAGGATCTCGCGCGCGCCTGCTGCCTCGTCCTGGAAGACGACCGCGCTCTCGGCGAGACCTTCTTCGTCTGCGAGCCCGATGCCACCGACTACGAGACGGTGGGGCGGTTGGCGAAGCGGGCGATGGGGACGTGGGCGGTCCGTTTCGAACCGCCGGGATGGCTCCTGACGGCGGGAGCGCTGGCCGGGGAGGCGGTGGCGGCCCTCACCGACCGTCCGGCCTTTCTCTCGAGACAAAAACTCCGCGAGATCACCGCGGGCGACTGGATCTGCACCTCCGGGAAGATACGCTCGCGCCTCGAATGGGTGCCGCAAGTGCCTCTGGAACAAGGAATTGCGGGCACCGCGGCCTGGTACCGAGAGGCCGGCTGGATCTAGGGGGCCGGACGGCGGATCCGGGCCGGGGCCGGGACTCGCATCGGCCGTGTAAGAGTCGGCCGCCGCTTCCGTCAGCCTTTGTGGAATCCAAACCACGAAGGAGGGACGTCATGGACCACTCGCATCACGCATCGCACGGAGCGCCCGCGGCGCACGCATCGCACGCAGCGGACGCGCCACAGGCCGCCTCGCTGAATCGGCTCGCGCTCCTGGCCACGCTCCACTGCCTCACCGGATGCGCCGTCGGTGAAATCGCCGGCATGATCCTGGGAAACAGCCTCGGCTGGTCGAACGGCGCGACCGTGGCGGTCTCGATCGTCCTGGCGTTCGCGTTCGGCTACGCCTTCACGCTGAGCCCGCTCCTCCGATCGGGTCTCTCGCTCGGGACGTCGCTGCGCCTCGCGTTCGCGGCCGACACGCTCTCGATCGCCATCATGGAAGTGGTCGACAACGGCATCATGCTCGCCGTGCCGGGAGCCATGAGCGCCCCGCTCACCGCCCCGCTCTTCTGGGGGAGCCTCCTGCTGTCTCTGCTGCTGGCGGGGAGCGCGGCCTTTCCGGTGAACCGCTGGCTGATCGCGCGCGGTCGCGGCCACGCCGTCGTCCACGCGCGCGCCCACTCGTGATCGCCCCCGACGATTTCACGTCCGAAGAAGGGGAGCGGGCGGCGCCGGAGTCCGCGGCGGCGGTGGCGGCGCTCGTCGACGGGCATCGTCGCTTCCTCGCGTTCCTCGAACGGCGTGTCGGTTCGAGGGAGGTCGCCGAGGACATTCTCCAGGAGGCGTTCGTTCGAGGATTCGAGCGCGCGGGTCAGCTTCGGGACGGAGAGGCGGCGGTCGCCTGGTTCTACCGTCTCCTCCGAAACGCGATCGTCGATCACTGGCGGCGCCAGGCCTCCGACCGGCGGGCCCGCGAGCGCGTCGGCGTGACGGAGGAGAGCGCGATCCCGGCCGAAGCGGACGACGAGGCCTTCGCCGAGATCTGCGCCTGCCTCCGGCCGGTGGTGGAAACCTTGAAGCCGGAGTACGCCGAGGCGATTCGAAGCGTGGAGCTGGAGCGGGGGAGCGTGTCGGCGTTCGCCGAGAAGGCGGGGATCACCGCGAACAACGCGTCGGTGCGGCTTCATCGCGCGCGGCTCGCGCTCCGGCGGGGACTCGAGCGGGCGTGCGGCACGTGCGCGGAGCACGGCTGCCTCGACTGCTCGTGCGGGCGGCCCGGCCCGGCGCGCCCCCCGGTCTAGCTCTCTCGGGACACCTAGAAGATCGAGAACTTCATGTACTTCTTCGGATTCTTCTCGATCTCCGCCATGAGCCGCTTCATCGAGGAGACCAGCTCCCGCGTATCTTCGTAGAGCGTGGAGTCGGCCATGAGCCGCCCCACGTTGCCGCGTCCCGATTCCACCACCGTGAGAACCGAATCGAGCCGCCCGCTCACCGAGACGAGGCGGCTGTGGAGCTCGCCGTTCGTGATGAGCTGCGCCGCGGTCCCCTCCCCGTGCTGGAGGCGCCAGGTCAGGCTGTCGAGCGACGTCGCGACCGAGAGCATCCGCTCCGAGACCTTCGCCTGCGTCTCCGTGAGCCGCTGCGTCAGCTCGTTCGCGTTCCGCGTCATTTCCACCATCGACTCGTAGAGCCGCTCGTCCTCGCTCAGGCGCCCGAGCGTGCCGCGCCCGTCGGCCAGCCGTTTCCCGGCCTTGTTGAGCGACGCCACCAGCATGTTCAGGCTGTCGGCGATCCCCACGGCGCGGCCCATGATCTGCTGCGGATCGGAGGCGAGGACCGTCGAGATCTCCGAATCGCCGGCGATGACCGGTTTCGACTCGTCGCCCGACTCCAGCGCGACGTAGAGATCGGCGAGGAATCCGACGGTGGTGATCCGGGCCGAGGCTCCCTGGTGGAGCCGCCCGCGAGTCCCCTTCGCCACGCCGAGCGTCACCGTGACCCGGTTGGTCGAGGATTCGAGCTTCAGTTCGCGCACCGCTCCGACGAGGACGCCGTTCAGCCGCACGCTGCTGCCGGTCTCGAGGCCGCCGGCGCTGGCGAAGGAGAGGACGATCGATTCCTCCGGGCCGATCCGGAACGCGCCCGACTGCAGCGTCGCCCAGAGGAGCAGCACGATCGCCGCGAGGGCCGCGAGACCGATCTGGAGCTTCATGAACGGGACGCGGCCCGTGCGTTTCACGCCCTACCTCCTTCTTGAGGGGCAGCCGGAGGTCCGGAGAGGCCCCGCGGAGCCGCCTGGAATTGTCGCTGCGCCGCCGCGATCGCCTTGCGGAAGGGCGCCAGGAATTCGTTGATGAAGGGCGTGCTGGCCCGGGCCAGCTCGTCGCTGGTTCCCTCGAAGACGACCGATCCTTCCTCGAGGATCGTGACGTCGTCGGCCACCTTGAACGCGTCGGCGATGTCGTGGGTGACCATGATCGCCGTCTTGCCAAGCGAGTCGCGAAGGTGAAGGATGAGATCGGTGATCCGCTCCGCGCTCTGCGGATCGAGGCCGGTCGTCGGCTCGTCGTAGAGGAGAATCACCGGATCGATCGCCGCCAGCGCCCGAGCGATGGCCACGCGGCGCTGCATGCCGCCCGACAGCTGGTCGGGCATCCGGTCGATCAGGTCGGGGTCGAGCCCCACCAGGTCGAGATAATGCCGCACCGGCTCCTCCACGTC
>DASTKG010000175.1:0-7707 GCA_035716005.1 Candidatus Eiseniibacteriota bacterium | reverse complement strand
CCGCGGCCGGCGCGGCGCTCCCCTCGGTGCCGAATCCGCCGGCGATCACGGAGAGGAACTTGCGATTCATGGCGCGGCACATGATGTAGGAGAGGATGGCGCCGCTCGAGCCGACCAGGGCTCCGGTGACGATCAAGAGGTCGTTCGAGAGCATGAAGCCGGTCGCCGCCGCGGCCCATCCGGAGTAGCTGTTCAGCATCGACACCACCACCGGCATGTCGGCTCCGCCGATCGCCATCACCATGTGGACGCCGAAGAGAAGCGCGATGCCGGTCATCACGAAGAGCGGCGTCATGCCCTGGGCGACTTCGTGCGAGTTGATGAAGGCGCCGCCGAACCAGATCACCGCCAGGAGACCGGCCAAGTTCATGAAGTGGCGGCCGGGGAGGATGACCGGCTTGCCGCTGATCTTGCCCGCCAGCTTGCCGAACGCGATCAGCGATCCCGAGAAGGTGACCGCGCCGATCAGGATGCCGATGTAGATCTCGATCTCGTGGATGGTCTTCTCCGCGCCGGTGAACTGCCCGGCCGCGGCGGGGTCGATGTAGTTGGCGAAGCCGACGAGAACGGCCGCGACGCCGACGAGGCTGTGCATCAGCGCGACCAGCTCGGGCATCTGCGTCATCCGCACGACGCGAGCGGCATAGAGCCCGATCGTGGCGCCGACGACCATCGCGCCGACGATCCAGGCGAAGCCGCTCGGAGTCACCTGCGGTCCGAAGATCGTGGCCAGCACCGCGAGGGTCATGCCGATGATGCCGAACAGGTTCCCGCGCCGGGATGTCTCCGGGTTCGAGAGCCCGCCGAGACTGAGGATGAAGAGGATCGTGGCCGCGATGTACGCGACGGTTGCCAGACTGGCAGACATTATTGGTCTCTCCTATTTCCGGAACATTTCAAGCATGCGGCGGGTGACCGCGAATCCGCCGAACATGTTGATCGACACGAGGGCGAGGCTCACGACCGCGAGCCCGAGGATCCAGGTCGCGGGACGATCGCCGCCTGCCGCGCCGTCCATCAACGGCGGCGCGATCTGCACGAGAGCCCCGATCGCGATGATGCTCGAGATCGCGTTGGTGACGCTCATCAGGGGCGTGTGCAGGGCGGGCGTGACGTTCCAGACCACCATGTAGCCCACGAAACAGGCGAGCACGAAGACCGTGAAATGGGAGAGGAAGGCCGCCGGCGCGTTCGCGCCGATGAACCAGAAGAGGACCGCCGCCGCGCCGAACATGATGGCGGTGCGGGCCGGGGAGGCCGGCTCGGCTCCGCCGTGGCCGTGCCCCTTCGGCTTCTCGGCCGGCTTCGCCGCCGCGGGCTTGGCCGCGGCGGGCGGCGCCGCGGAGAGCTTCGGCGCGGGCGGCGGCCATGTGATCGCGCCCTCCTTGATCACGGTCGTTCCGCGGATGACCTCGTCGTCCATGTTGACGTTCAGGACGCCGTCCTTGGTCTTGCAGAGTTCCTCGGTGAGCCGAAGCAGGTTGGTCGCGTAGAGCGTGCTCGACTGCTTCGCCAACCGGCTGGGGAGGTCGGCGTAGCCGATGATGGTCACTCCATGCTTCACCACGACCTGGCCCGGCACGGTGAGCTCGCAGTTGCCGCCCTGCTCCGCGGCCATGTCCACGATGACGCTCCCCGGCTTCATGGATTGCACCATCTCCGCCGTGATCAGGCGCGGGGCGGGCTTGCCGGGAATGAGCGCGGTCGTGATGATGATGTCGACGTCCTTGGCCTGCTTGGCGAACACTTCGCGCTGCGCCTTCTGGAAGCCCTCGCTCATCACCTTCGCGTAGCCGCCGACGCCGGCGCCTTCTTCCTGATAGTCGACGGCGACGAACTCGCCGCCCATGGAGACGACCTGGTCGGCGACTTCCGGGCGGGTGTCGTTCGCTCGCACGATGGCGCCGAGCCCCGACGCGGTGCCGATGGCCGCGAGGCCCGCCACGCCGGCGCCGATGACGAACACCTTGGCGGGAGGAACCTTTCCGGCGGCGGTGATCTGGCCCGTGAAGAAGCGGCCGAAGTGATGGGCCGCCTCGATCACCGCGCGGTAGCCGGCGATGTTGGCCATGGAGGAGAGGGCGTCGAGCTTCTGCGCGCGGGAGATGCGGGGCACGCTGTCCATCGCCAGCACCGTCGCCTTCTTTGCCGCGAGCTGCTGCATGAGCTCGGGATTCTGAGCCGGCCAGACGAAGGAGACGAGCGTGGCGCCCTCCCGCATCAGGCCGATTTCCTCGGCGGACGGCGCGCGCACCTTGAAGACGACGTCCGACTTCGCCCAGAGCGCGGCGGCTCCCTCGACGACCTCGGCGCCCGCGGCGCGATAGACGTCGTCGCCGCAGTTGGCCGCGGCGCCCGCGCCGCTCTCCACCGCCACCGCGAAGCCGAGCTTGATCAGCCTCTCGACCACTTCGGGCACGGTGGCGACGCGCTTCTCGCCGGCCGCCGTTTCGGCCGGAATCCCGATCACCAATGGCATGAAAATCCTCCCGTGAGGTGCTTCGACGACTCTCCGGAACCGCGGCTTCCGGCCGCACGATCCGCACATCGCGGAAGCCGGCGTCGCGCGCGGTGGAGCGACTGGGCGAGGAATCCGTCGGGGTCGCGCCCTTGCCTCCGCTCGGCGCGGGCGGCGCTTCGCCGCTCAGGCGATGCCGAACCCCGCTCGCATGATGCCCGATCGTAGTGCCTGGAACAAGGCACGGCACGCCCATCGTTAGGCGCCATGCGCTACCTCCCTAAGTCGCTGATGATTCGAGGCGGTTACTCCCTCGGTACCATGGCGGGCGGCGCCACGAGGGCGCATCATCGGCCGCAATCCGTATCTCGCACCACTCCGCATCGGTGGCTGGGCCGCTACCGGCAGGGGGGAGACCGTGCCGACGGATTCCACCCGAAGAGCACCCTCCGCGACGCGGGGTCTGGACGGTCATGTGGGCCGACTGGACCCCCTTTCGGCATTGAGGAGGCGAGTATGAGAACCCCACGACCGTTCCGATTCGTCGTCGCCCTGCTTCCCCTTCTCGTCGCATCGACCTCGGACGCTCAAACGGGTGACGGGGACGTCTACTGGCACACCGATCCAAGCGTCGAGACTTGCTCCATGGCCATCGACCCCGCCCTGACCCAGGCCCAGTGGGCCACGTTCACGCGTCAGGCCGGCGCGATGATCAGCTTCAAGTCGTTGGCGTCGGCGGAGCCGCTCGGCAAGGGGCGCTTCTCATTCGGGGTCGATTACTCGGTCACGCCCATCGATCAGCGCGACCCTGCCTGGATCAACACCTTCACGCATCCGGATGCGGATTGCCCCCTGGGCGACCAGATCGAGATTCCGTCGCTACGGGCCAGGGTGGGTGTTTCCAGCAGGATGGATGTGGGCGGCTATTGGACGACCGCGCCGGGCGCCAACTACGGCGAACTCGGAGGGGAATTCAGGTACGCGCTCCGAACGGAATCGGAGAGAGGTCCGGCGGCGGCCGTGAGCGCCTCGTTCACAACGCTCACCGGGGTTCCCGACTTCAATTTCAACGTCTACAGCGTGGGAATGTCGGCCAGCAAGCGGTTCGCCGCTTTCATTCCGTACCTGGGCGTCCGCGAGAATCTGGCGATCGGCACGGAAACGACCGACAAGGTAACTCTGGATCAGGAGAGCATCCCGATCACGCAGGGTTTCATCGGGCTCGGCTACTCGGTCTGGAAACTCGGCGTCGCCGCGGAATACAATATCTCCGAGGTGAACACGCTCTCCGTCGTCATCGGCTCCCGCTAGGCGGGGCGGCAGTACGGAGTTCGCGGTCCGGCAAGCCGGCGGGCGGCAACCGACAAGAGGAGGCGTCAGAGTGAGAGTCGCCGTCAGGACGCTGGTCGCGGTGATCGTCGCGTTCGCGGCCTCCTCCGTGCCGGAGTCCGCGCGTGCCCAGTCCGAGCCGCCTTCCGGCCGCGTCCCCGCGCGACAGGTGGGCGAGCATCGCTTCGCCGGCGCGGTGGGAGTTCCCAACCCGTTCCTTTCGACCTACGTGTCGAGCAGCACCGGAATGGCCACGACACTGGGGCTGAAGGTGGGCCTCTTCAACCTCGACGATCCGCCGCAACTTCTCGGAACGAAAGAGATCGACCTCTACTACCTCAGCCAGAGCTTCCTGTTCCAGCAACGGGTGGCCGATGCGGTCGCTTTGCGACTCGCTGTCTTCGGCTCGGGACGGCTCGGGACGGAGACCGCCTCGCTTCTCACCGAAGGCATCTCGGCGATCATGGGCGGGTCGGCCGGGGGCACCGTGAGGCTGACGGAGCGGCCGGGGTTCAAACTCGCGGCCACCCTCGACGCGGGGTTGAACTCGCTGAGCGCCGTATCCCTTCGCTCCTTCGTCGAGGACATCGTGGCGAACGGCCTGTCCGACTCCACCAATTCTCCGACGCAGCAACTGTCGAATTTCCGCCTGACCACGGGGCTGCGCGCGGCCTGGGGCCGGAGCGTGACCACCGGCTACCTGCTCTATGGGGACATCGGCTACGACGAGCCGTACGAACAGGGCGGCGGCGACGAGTTCTACTGGCAGGCGGGCGGCGCCGTGAGCCTCGACATGCGGGAGCGCTGGGGACCCGACGTCGGTTTCACGCTCGGAGCGGCGGTCCGCTCCGACCTGCGCCGCAACGAGGACCTCGGCAACGGAGGCTGGAGCACGTCCCTCGGCGTCTTCTACAGCGGCCGGCCCGAGCTGACTCTCGGCTGCCAGATGCTCTACACCCAATTGCAGCAGAGCAAGATCGACGACACGTTCGGCGCGTTGGGGTTCGCGTTCATCCTGGGGTACGACTTCAGATAGAGAGCGCCGAACACGGGGTCGTTCCGCTCAGGGCGCCTCCATCAACTTCTGAAATCTCGGATCGTCCTTCACGGACGCCAGGTCGGGGTCGTTCGCCATGCCCCGCCGGTCCGCGATGAAGCCGGTTGCGACGGCCTTCTCCAAGCTCGTGAGCGCGCGCTCGCGCTCGCCCGCCAGCGCCCACGCGCACCCCGCGTTGTAATAGGCGACCGCGATGTTGTATCCGGCCTCGCCGGCGCGGTCGTAGTTCTCGGCCGCGTCTCGGAAATGCCTCAGGTTGTAGTGCGCGTCACCCATGTAGTGCCAGGCCTGCGGCTGCCGCGGCTCCTTCTCGAGCAGCGCCGTCCCGGCGGCGAGGGTCCCTTCCCAGTCACGCGCCTCGTGCCGGTCGACCAGCAGCCTCTGCTCGGCGCGAACGCGGAGCGCGGCCTGCATCGCCGGCGAGAGATTGGCTCGCAGGAAACGGAGGGTCGCGCGGACGGCTTCCTTCGAGGTCTCCTCGGGGTCGAACGCGTCGAAGGCGTGCCGGCCGTTCGGGATGTTGAACGTGGTGACGTTCGCGTTCCGGCGCAAGGCCCGCCAGACGAAGCCGTCGAGGCTCGCGTTCGTGCCGAGGTTGTCGAGCCCCGCGCGTCCGACGAGAATCGGAAGGTCGGTACGAAGGTACGTCGTATCGACATTGCCGTAATAGAAAACGGCCGCCTTCACGTGCGTGTTCGCGGGATTCAAGGCATACCACGATGCGTCGCGGAGATTGGCCGAGCAGGCCCAGATTCCGATCTGGTCGGGGTCGATGCCGTACCGGTCGGCGTTCTGACGAAGGTGCGCCACGAGAGCCGCCAGGTCCTCGCGCGGGGCCTCCCGACGGCAATCGTGGGTGACCGCGGCCATTCCGCTTGCAGCCACGAGCCGACCCCACGACTGATAGATGCCCCATCGCCGAAGCGGGGGCGTGTCGAGGCCGACCGAGTTCACGAAGATGACGAGCGGCGCGCGAGCCGCGCGCGGCTGGGAGCTATTCCCCGCGGCGAGTGGGTGGAAGAGGTCGAGCTTCAGGGTCCGACCGGCCACCGTGCTGAACACGATGCCCGTGTCGACCTCGACCGATTCCATGCCGGGCAGGGTGAGAACGGCACCTTGGCGGAGGATGTCGACGTTCGGCTGTGCCTGGGCCACCGGCCCGGGGCCAAGCAGCGAGCCGAGCGCCGCGGCCAGCGTCAGTCGTAGGGTCCAGAGTCTCATGAGCTCCTCTCGATCCGGCGATCGGGGGGAGTCTATCAGAGCGAAGGGTGCTTCCGGACGCGGTACTATAGCCAGCCCGGTCCCCGGCAGGCGGGCCGGGGGACGAGCCGGGCCAGGGCCCACAAGTCGTCGGCGCAGGTGTCTTCGCGAGAGACGCTCTCGCAGGGAGAAGAGAGGGACATGCAGACACGAAGACTCGGAACGAGCGACCTCGAAGTCTCGGCCATCGGCCTCGGCTGCATGGGCCTCAGCTCCGGATACGGACCTCCCGTCGCGAAGGATCAGGCGATCTCGCTCATCCGCGCCGCGGTCGAGCGTGGCGTGACGCTATTCGACACGGCGCAGGTCTACGGCCCGTTCGCGAACGAAGAGGTGGTGGGGGAAGCTCTCGCCCCCTTCCGGGATCGAGTGGCGATCGCCACGAAGTTCGGATTCGATTTCGACAAGAACGGAGAGTCGCGCGGGCTCAACAGCCGTCCCGAGTACATCCGGCGGATGACCGACGACTCCCTGAGGCGGCTCGGGGTCGAGACGATCGACCTCTACTACCAGCACCGGGTCGACCCGAACGTGCCGATCGAGGAGGTCGCGGGGACGGTGAAGGAGCTGATCGCGGCGGGGAAGGTCCGGCACTTCGGCCTCTCGGAGGCCGGCGTCCGGACCCTTCGCCGTGCTCACGCCGTGCAGCCGGTCACGGCCCTCCAGAGCGAGTACTCGCTCTGGTGGCGGGAGCCGGAAGCGGAGATCGTGCCCGCGCTCGAGGAACTCGGCATCGGGCTCGTCCCGTTCAGCCCGCTCGGCCGAGGCTTCCTCACGGGGAAGATCGACGAGAGCACGACCTTCGCCAGCACGGACTTCCGGAGCACCGTTCCTCGGTTCTCGCCGGAGAATCGGAAGGCGAATCAGGCCTTGGTGGAACTCGTGATCGGGATCGCGGCGCGGAAGCAGGCGACACCGGCCCAGATCGCGCTCGCCTGGCTTCACGCTCGGAAGCCGTGGATCGTGCCGATCCCGGGGACCACGAAGCTGCACCGCCTGGAGGAGAACCTCGGTGCGGCGAAGGTGCATCTGACGCCGGGCGATCTCCAGGAAATCGAGAGGGCGACCTCGGGGATCGAGGTGCAAGGGGCGCGGTACTCGGAAGCGTCGCAGAGGATGGTCGACCGCTGACTTCCGCGCGAAGCCGTTCGGTCGGCAGCGCGATCCAGGGCGGTCAAGGGTACCCCGAACGGAGGAGCGACATGCCGAAACTCCGCGTCCAGAGCTTCGCGATTTCCATCGACGGCTACGGAGCCGGGCCGAGCCAAGATTTGCAGAACCCGCTCGGCGTCCGGGGACCCGAGTTGATGGAGTGGTTCTTCCACACCCGCCTGTGGCGCAGGATGCACGGCGAGGAGGGCGGGGAGACCGGGATCGACCATGAAATCGCGGAACAGGGCTTCGCCGGGATCGGCGCATGGATCCTCGGTCGCAACATGTTCGGCCCGGTCCGAGGTCCCTGGCCCGACGAAAGCTGGAAGGGCTGGTGGGGGGACGAACCACCGTATCGCACCCACGTCTACGTGCTCACGCATTACCCCCGGGCGCCGCTTCGAATGGCGGGAGGCACGGAATTCCACTTCGTCACCGATGGGATCCAGAG
>DASTKG010000174.1:0-29550 GCA_035716005.1 Candidatus Eiseniibacteriota bacterium | reverse complement strand
CATGACCCACCGCACGATGGCCGTCCCCGCGCGAGCGCTCGCTCTGGCCTCGCTCCTCGCCGCGAGCGCGTTCGCTCCCGGCGCCGGAGCGGCCGATCGCCCCCCTCGCACGTCCATTCTCCCCGTCGACTCGGTCCGCGCCGGCATGGTCGGCGTCGGCTACACCGTCTTCCAGGGAACCCGGATCGACACCTTCAGCGTGTCGATCGTCGGCGTCCTCCGAGCCTATCGGCCCGGCGCCTCGCTCATCATGGCGCGCGCTTCGAATCCCTACCTCGACAAGACAGGGATCATCGCGGGAATGAGCGGAAGCCCGATCTACGTCGGCGGCCGGTTGATCGGCGCCCTCTCCTACACCTGGGGCTTCCTGAAGGAGCCTCTGGCGGGGATCACGCCGATCGAGGAGATGCTCGACGTCCTGCCGGGTCCTGACGGCCCTCCGGCTTCGATCCGGGACGACCGCCTCGGGAGCCTTCCCGGCGGCGGCGACTCGGGCGATGCGAGCGAGTCGCGCCGCGCGGCCTCGGGATTGGGTGGCGGGTCGGGCGTGGGGGACGGCGAGATGCGCCCGATCGGGGCCCCCGTCATGCTCTCGGGCTTCACGCCCGAAGCGGTCCGCTTCCTCGATCCCATCCTCCGCGACCGCGGCCTCATCGCGGTCCCCGGCGGCGGTCCTTCCGAGAGCGGCTCCTGCGATTCGCTCCTTCCAGGGTCGGCCGTCGGCGTCCAGCTGGTGAAAGGGGACTGGAACGCGGCCGCGCTCGGAACCGTCACCTACCGGGACGGCGACCGCGTCCTCGCCTTCGGGCATCCCTTCACGTCGATGGGGTGGGTCGACTTCCCGATGACCACCGCCGAGATCTACACGATCATGTCGAGCGCGCAGATCTCGAACAAGGTGGGCGCGGCCACGCGCGCGTGCGGAACCCTCGTGGCGGATCGCACGGCCGCCGTCGCCGGATCGATGGGGAGCGTCCCGCCGATGATCCCGGTTCGAGTCGACGTTCGCGGGAGCGGCGGACGAAATCACGTCTACCGCTTCGAGGTCGTCCGAAACCGGATGCTCACGCCCGGCCTCGTCTCCGGGGCGGTGGTCAGCTCCATCTCGAGCGCGATCGCCGACGCGGGACTCTGCACGGTTCGCTACGACTTCACCTCCTACTGGAACGGCGGCGCGCGGCGGCTTTCCCGCGGCGACGCCATCCTCTCCATGGCGCCCGTTCAGGGGGTCGGCGAGGAGCTGGCGCAGTCCCTGCAGCTCCTGCTGGGCGACCGCTTCCGTCCGTCGCGCCTCGACTCCGCCACGGTGAGCATCGAGGTGGACGACGGCATCGACGCCATCGCGCTCGAGTCGATCCGCCCTTCGGTCAGCACGGCGGCCCCGGGCGACTCCATCGAGATCGAGGCGACGTTTCGCCGGTCGAGCCGCGAAACGGAGATCCGCCGATTCGGCATCCGGATTCCGACCTCGGCGCCGGAAGGGGACCTCACGATCCGGGTCTGCGACGGCGACGAGACGGAGCGCTGGGAGCGCGCGCGCGTTCCGCAGGCCTACGAGCCTCGAACCTTCGACGACCTGATGCGGCTCTACGCCGACGAGCGGCGGGCCGACCACCTTTACATACAACTCTACGCCGCTTCCTCCGGAACGGTGCGCGGGGGACGCGAGATTTCGCGGGCTCCGGCTTCGGTCCTCTCGGTGCTCGAATCGGGCGGGAAGAAGGGCGAGGAATCCCCCGTGAAGGGCTCGACCCTGGCCGAGCGCGCCATCCCCTTCGGGCGAGTGGTGCGCGGCTGCGAGCAGACCACGATCACCGTCGCGCAGGACCGGCGGCGGTAGTTCGGAACCCGAAAGGAGCACGACCCTGAAACGCTTCAGGCTTTTGACGGCGGGCATGCTCGTGGCGGCACTCGCGGCGGGATCGGGCGCGAGGCCGGCCGGCGCGGTGGGCACTTCCTACTGGGAGATCCGCGACACCGACGATCTCTTCGCCGGCGAGGAAGCGGTCGGCGTCACCATCGACAGCGACGGCACTCTCTCGCTCGGCGCGTCGTGGGACTCGGTCGCGACCAAGTTCGAAGGCGCCTCCTACATCTGGGCGACGGCGCGCGATTCGAAGGGGCGCGTCTGGATCGGCACGGGCGACGAGGGGCGGCTCTATCGCTGGGCGCCCGGCGCCGGCCTCACGCTCGTCTGGGACACGGAAGCCTCCGAGATCACCTCCCTCGCCATCGACGCCGCCGACAACGTCTACGCGGGCTCGTCGCCCGGGGGCGTGATCTACCGCGTCGGCGCGAAAGGGGACACGACGCGCTACTACGAGACGGGCGAGAACTCCGTCTGGTGCCTCCTCATCGGCAAGGACGGCGCGCTCTACGCCGGGACGGGGAGCGCGGGGAAGATCTTCCGCGTCACGGCGGCGAAGCAGGGGCTGATGTTCAGCGACTCGAAGGACGCGAACGTCGTGGCGCTCGCCCAGGCTTCCGACGGCGCGGTGCTGGCCGGGACGTCGGGGAAGGGCCTCCTCCTCCGCCTGGAGAAGAACGGCACGAACCGGGTCCTCTACGACGCCGACGCCGAGGAACTCCGAGCCATCGCGCTCCTGGACGACGGCTCCATCGCCGTCGGCACGAATCGAGCGCAGGGCGGAGGCGCCTCGGCCGGAGGCGGAGCGGGAGCGGCGGGCGGCCGCGGCGGACGGGACGCGAATCCCTACGCGATCGACGTGACGCCGGCCGGGGGCGGCAAGTGCGGCATCTTCCTCGTGCAGCCCGATGGGAGCGCCCGCGCGCTCTACTCGCCGCCCTGCGACTACGTCTACGCGCTTCGGCCCGCGGGGCCGAAGGCGGTGCTCGCGGCCACGGGGCAGCCGGCCGCGGTCTTCCGCATCGGCACCGACAAGAAGTACTCGCTCCTCGCCGCGCCGCACGAGAAACAGGTTCTCACGCTCGTGGCGAACGGCGAGGGCTACCTGGCGGCCACGGGAAACCCCGCCGCTCTCTACGCGCTCGGGCCGGGAAAGGCGAAGGAGGGGCGCTACATCTCCGACGCTCACGATCTTCGCTCCGTGGCGGGCTGGGGACGCTTCGCGGCGCGCGTCGACGGCGGCGGCAGCGTCACGCTCTCCACGCGCTCGGGATTGGGCGAGACGCCGGACGAGGGATGGAGCGAATGGTCCGCCGAGACGCCCCTCAAGGGCGGCGAGGCCCCCATCTCGAGTCCGGCCGCGCGCTTCCTTCAATACCGCCTGAAGCTCACCGGCGGCGGCGGGGGAAGCCCGTCGCTCCAGACGATCGACATCTCCTACCTCCAGCGCAATCTCCCGCCCGAGCTCGGGTCGATCCGACTCTACGGGCCGAACCAGCCGTTCATGGAGGGAAGTCCCGACTATCGTCCGCCCCAGATCTCGCAGACCTTCCCGAACGGCCTCAAGGTGGAGTACTCCTACCCGCGCTTCGGGCCCCGCCCCGTTTCCGACGCCAGCGCGGCGTGGGCCCGCGGCGTTCGCACCCTGTCGTGGGACGGGCTCGACCCGAACGGGGACGAGGTGAGCTACGACGTCTACATCAAGGCGTCGGACGAGAAGGAGTGGCGCCTGCTCGGCGACGACCTTTCCGATCGGATCTTCTCGTGGGACGCGGAGTCCTACGCGAACGGCGACTATCGCGTGAAGGTGGTGGCGAGCGACAAGCGGGACAACCCGCCCGGCATGGCGCTGGAGACGGAACGCATGAGCATGCCGTTCCACATCGACAACGTCCCGCCGCGCCTGGAATCGCTGAAGGCGTCCGCGCGTTCCACGAAGGCGGCGGGCGCGAAGCCCTCGATCCTCGTCTCGGGCGTCGCGACCGACGCCGACACGCGCATCGCCTCGATCGAGTACGCGCTCGACGGCAAGGAGTGGAAGCAGGTCTTCCCGAAGGACGGCATCTACGATCAGAGGGAAGAGGCGTTCGAGTTCGTGATTCCGGACGTGGAGCGCGGCGAGCGGGTGGTGACGGTTCGGGCCTCCGACCAGGATCGCAACGTGGCCGTCGGCAAAGTGCTTACCGTCGCCCCATAATCGTGCGTTTTGCACGGGTCGCCGAGAGCGGCCCTCCGGCCCGGTTCGGGCGGGGGGGCCGCTTTTCCATTTCCAAACCGCTGGCGGACAGCCCCTTGGCGGCCCGAGTCGGCGCCACGCCGGATCGGGCTAGAATGGTACAATCCTTGCGTTTCCGGCCGTGGACTCATCCCACTTCGAACTTGCCCCGATCGGCCATTGTGGAGCGTCATGAAACTCGCGTTTCTGGACCTTCCGGATGATCGCGTCGATTTCATCCCGAAGGCGCGCCAGGCGAACGACGTGGAAGTCGTGCTCGTGGCGCATGCCGACGCGGACGCGCTCGCGCTCCGCATCGCGGAAATGCTCCAGGTCCCGCGTTCCACCGAGCCGCTCGATCTCCTCAATTTGAAGCCCGACCTCGTCGCCCTGCCGTCGATGGAGACGGCGAGCGCCGCCATGCTCCTGAAGGCCGGGTTCTCGCCGCGCCTCTTCGTCACGCTCGACGAACTGGCGACGCGCCTCGCCGCCACGAACGGCCCCGAGGCCGAAGAGGCGGCGGGGGCCGCGGTCGACTCGACCCCGATCCAGGAGTGGGAAGTCCTCTTCGAGCGCGCGACCGGGACGCGCCTGGGACAGCTGCGCGACGCCTTCGCCCTCTCGGACGACCGCCAGCGCCTCTTCCGCGAAGTTCTCTCGCTCGCCGTCGAGCAGACGGGCGCCGACGCCGGCTCGATCATGCTCGTCGACGAGGAGGCGGGCGAGCTTCGGATCGCGTTCGCGGACGGGCTCTCGAGCGACGTGGTGCGGACCATGCGCCAGCGCCTCGGCGAGGGAATCGCGGGGAGGGTGGCGAAGGAAGGGAAGGCGATCCTCGTCCACGATCGGATCGACGATCCCCGGTTCAAGGAGGGACGCGAGCGTTCGCGCATCACGGCGGCGATGTCGGCCCCGATCAAGCTCGACGGCCGCGTCATCGGCGTGCTGAACGTCTCCGCCTCCCAGGTGGGGCGGCGCTTCGACGAGAGCGACCTCGCGCGGCTCGTGGAGATCGGCGGACAGATTTCGAGCATCCTGGAACGGGTCGTGGAGCGGTCGAAGCGCGACCTCCAGGCGATCGAGCTCCGCGCGCGACAGGCGATGGAGGAGGCGTTCGCCTCCGCGCCCGCCGAGCGCGCCGCGCGCTTCCGGGCCGTGGCGCACGCGCTCGCGACGCCTCTGGAGGCCGACACCGTCTCCCTCTATCTCGCCGATGCGGCGGGGCGCCGCTTCTCGATCGTTTCGTCGCAGGGGTCGGCGGGGCCGGAGGGGGCGATTCCCACCGCCGCCTCGGGGCTCCTTGCCTCGGTGCTTCATCGGGGCGAGCCGCTCTTTCTCGCCTCCCAGTTCGGCCGCGCGACGACGCCGAATCTCGTCGCGGTTCCGATCGGCGGCGCCCCTCGCCTCGGTGTCCTCGTCGCCGAGAACGCGACCGTCTCCGGGGAAGACGCCGAGGGGTTCCTGCGGCTGCTCGGAAAGCTCGGCCTGCTCCTCGGGCGACTCGCCGAGGCGCACCGCGCCGAGGACGCCGTGGCGCGGCAGAGCGTGGTCTTCGGCAAGCTGGCCGACGTCGCGCCTCGCCTCATGATGTCGCGCGACGTGGAGTTCCTGGCGAGCGAGGCGTGCGGCGCGCTCCGGAGCCTTCATCCCCGCTGCTACGTCTCGGCCCGGCTCGTCGGCCGCGAAGGCCTCGCCATCGAGCGAAGCGCGTTCGACGGCGCGGAACGGGATCGGAACGAGGCCGCGGAGCGCGAGTCGATCCTCTCCGCGTCGGTTCTCTCGGACGGGGCGGAGCGGGTCTCGATGGAGGGCGGGGCGGACGAGCCGGCCCACATGATCGTCCCCATTCGTCTCGGGGAGCGCGTGCTGGGGACGCTCGGCGTGATCGCCCACGACGGCGCGGCGACGGAGCGGATCGGGGCGCCGCTCGACGCGGTCGATCTGGAGGCCCTCCGAAAGATCTCTCTCTACGTCTCGCTGGCGTGGGAGCAGACGACCCTCGCGGCGGGCGACGCCCGCCCGGCGCACGATTCGATCACGGGGCTGCTCGGCGGCCCGGGGTTCGAATCCCGCGTCCAGGACGAGGTGAAGCGCGCCGAGCGCTATCACGAACGGTTCCTTCTCACGCTCTGCTCGCTCTCGGAGTTCGACTCGCTGGAATCGAAGCACGGGAGCGACTGGGCGAGGCGGCTCCTTCGCGAATTCGCGGAGGCGCTCTCGCGAAACGTGCGCGAGGTCGACGCGGTCGCGCGCCTCGGCGGCGGCCGCTTCGCGGTCCTCTCTCCGGAAACGGACAAGGACAGCGGCGCGCTCCTGCGGCGGCTCGATCAACTCGTCCCGCGACTCGCCTGCGTGAAGGCCCTCTTGAATCCCGACGACGTGCGGCTCCAGGGACGCCAGTTCACCTATCCGGACGAAGTCCCGACGGGCGGGGAGATCCTCGAACTCCTCCGCCGCGAATCCGCGCTCTAGCGCCGGAGGCCGCCCGCGGGCGGCCTCCCTGGACGTTTCCATTGCCGGGGGAGGGCGGCCGGACTAAAGTACCGGCATGTCCACGGTTACGGGAACCCAGGCCGGCAGCCTCGGCGCGCGGAAACTCGCCCAGGCTCAGGCGCTTCTTCCGCTCCACGGGCTCGACCTCTGGCTCATCGCCGTCCGCGAGTCGAGCGACCGTCCCGAACCCGTGCTTCCGTTCTTCTTCGACCTCGACTTCACCTGGACCAGCCTCTTCCTCGTCGGCACGTCGCGAAGCGCCGCGCTCGTCGCGACCTTCGACGCGCCCGATCTCGAGCGCCTCGGGCTCTTCGACGAGGTCGTCACGTACAAGGAGGGCCCGCGCGAATCGCTCCTCCGGCTCCTCGACTCCTTCGCGCCGAAGTCGATCGGCATCGACGTCTCCGCCGACGACGCGCTGGCCGACGGTCTCACGGCGGGGCTTCGCGACTGGCTCGGCGCGACGCTGGCGGGATCCTCGCACGAGACGTCGCTCGTCTCGGCGGCGCCCTTCCTGGCCCACTGGAGAAGCGTGAAGCTCGCCGAGGAAGTGGAGCGGATCGTTCGCGCCATCGACGAGACGGAGGCGATGTTCGATCGCGTGCGCGATTCGCTTCGCATCGGGCAGACGGCGCGGGAGGTGGCCGCGGCGTTCCACGACGAGGCGACGCGGGCCGGCGTCGCGACCGCGTGGCCCAGGGGCCATTGCCCGACGGTCGCGATCGGGGGCCGGTCGCCGATCGGCCACGTCCGCCCGGGCGAGGACGCCATCGAGCCGGGGAGCCTCGTCCACGTCGATTTCGGGATCGTCCGAAACGGCTACCGCTCCGACCTGCAGCGCGTCTGGTACGTCGCCGGCGAGAGCGGAGAGGCCCCCGCTCCCGTGAAGGCGGCCTACGCCGCCGTCGTCGAGGCGATCGCGCGCTCGGCCGCGGCCCTGAAGCCGGGCGCCGTGGGGTGGGAGGTGGACGCGGTCGCCCGCGGACACCTCGCGTCCCTCGGCTACCCCGAGTACGCGCACGCCCTCGGCCATCACCTGGGGCGCGCCGTGCACGACGGAGGCGGCACGCTCGGGCCGAGGTGGGAGCGCTACGGCATCACGCCCTTCGAGAAGGTTCGGGAGGGAAGCGTTTACACCCTGGAGCCGAGCCTCTTCCTCGAGGGGCAGGGCCTCGTTTCGCTCGAGGAGGACGTCGTCGTGGAGGCGGACGGCGCGCGGTTCCTCTCGAGATTCCCACGCGAACTCCCCATCCTGAGGCTCCCCTGAACCCATGACACGCATTCGAATTCTCGCACCCGACGTCGTAGGAAAGATTCGCGCGGGCGAAGTCATCGACCGCCCGGCCGCGGTGGCGAAGGAGCTGATCGAGAACGCCATCGACGCCGGGAGCCGGCTCATCGCGGTCCACGTCGGGGCGAGCCCGGAGCGGATGATCCGGGTTCTCGACGACGGCGCGGGGATGTCCCGCGACGACGCGGCGCTGAGCGTCAAGCGGCACGCCACCTCGAAGCTGGAGCACGACCGGGATCTCGAGTCGATCAAGACGCTCGGCTTCCGGGGCGAGGCGCTCGCGAGCATCGCGGAGGTCTCGCGCATGACCCTCTCGACGCGCTCGGCCGAGGATCTCACGGGCACCCAGGTCGAGGTGCTGGGCGGGACGCTCATCCAGGTTTCCGGCGTCGGCCGCGCGGTCGGGACGACGGTCACCGTGGAGGACCTCTTCTTCAACACGCCGGCGCGGCTCCGCTTCCTCAAGTCGCGCGACTCCGAGACGCGCGCGCTCGCGCGGGTCGTCTGGAGCTACATCCTCACGATGCCCGCGATCCACTGGCGCTTCCAGGTGGAGGGGAAGGAGGACGTCGATCTCCCATCCACCGGCGATTTCCTGGAGCGCTGGGCCCTGGTCTACGGACGCGGCGCGACGAAGGGAACCGACGCGGGCGTGCCGTTCGAGGGGGAGATCGCGGGGATCTTCTTCCGCGGCGTGCTCGGGACGCCGGAGCAGGCGCGTGCGAACCGGGATCATCAGTTCTTCGCGGTGAACGGCCGCGTCGTCTCCTCGCCGACGCTCGGCGCGGCGCTCCGGCAGGGTTACATGAATCTCATCCCGTCGGATCGCTATCCGATCGGGCTCCTCACCATCGAGATCGACCCGTCGCTCGTCGACGTGACCGTCCATCCCACGAAGCGCGAGGTCCGCTTCCGCGACGAATCGCGCGTCTTCCAGTCGACGCGCGCCGCGGTGGAGGAGGCGATGCGCCGCTACGTTCCCGCGGGCGTCGGCGCGGGGAGCGCTCCCGGCGGCGCCGGGCGTCCGTTCGCCGGCGCGGATTTCCCGGACGCTCCGGCCGATTCGTCGTCGCGGGAGACGGGCGGAGGCGCTCCGCCCGCCGCCACGCAGCCGACGCTCGACGGACTCGAGATGGCCCGGGCGCTCTACGCCACGCCGGACGCGCTCGGCGCCGACTCCATGCTGGCGCGGGAGGGAGGCGTTCCCGGAAGCGACGTGTCGCCGACGGACGTGGGGACGCTCCGCGAAAACTTGGCGGAGCCGGAGATCGCCATCTGGCAGCTCCACGACCGTTACCTTCTCGCCCCCATCCGGGGCGGTCTCGTCATCGTCGACCAGCATGCCGCGCACGAGCGGATTCTCTACGAAGAGGCGCGGGAGCGCCTCTTCGGCGCCGGGGGACCGACGCAGCATCTTCTCTTCCCGCGCGTGCTCGACCTGACGCGTGAGGAACTCGACACCCTCCTGCTCCACGAGACGCAGATGAAGCGCCTCGGCTACGAAGTCTCTCTCTTCGGCGAGCGACAGATCGCGGTGCGCGGCGTCCCCGCCGCGATCCCGGAGGAGGCCGCCATGGAGGCCCTGAAGCGGCTCCTCGTCACGGCCGACGACGACGACGCCTCGGGCGACCCGCCGGAGGAGCGGATCGCGAAGACCTTCGCCTGCCACGCGGCGGTCCGATCGGGGCAGCCCCTGAAGCCCGAGGAGCGCCGCGCGCTGGTCGACCGGCTCTTCGCCACCGGTCTCCCGCACGGCGACCCGCACGGCCGGGCCACCTACGTTCGCCTCTCCATGGAGGAGTTGGACCGCCGCTTCGGACGCCGGTGAGCGCGCGTCCCCTCACCCCGATCGTCCTGCTCGGCCCCACGGCGGCGGGGAAGAGCGAGATCGCCCTCCACCTCGCGCCGCTCGTCGGCGGCGAAATCGTCGGCGCCGATTCGCGCCAGATCTATCGCGGCCTCGTGATCGGCACCGCGGCCCCCTCGGACGAGGATCGGGCGCGCGTGCCGCACCACATGGCCACCTTCCTCCCGCCCGACGAGGTCTACAGCGCGGGGCGATTCGCGCGGGAAGCCCGGCGGCTCTTGGGCGAGCTGGCGGCGCGTGACGTGACGCCGGTCGTGGTCGGCGGCTCCGGGCTCTACATCCGAGCGCTCTTTCAGGGGCTCTTCGAGGGACCCGAGCGCGACGAGTCGCTCCGGGCCGAGTTCGCGAGGCGGCTCGAAGATGAGGGGCTCGACGCTCTTCGCGAGGAGTTGAAGCGCGTCGATCCCCGGTCGTTCGAGACGATCCTCCCGGGCGATTCGGTCCGCGTGATTCGCGCGCTCGAAGTCTTCCGGATCACCGGGACGCCGATCAGCGAACTCCGGCGCCGGAGCGTCCGCGCCCCGATCGCCGCGCGGCGCTACGGCATCCGGTGGGAGCGCGGCGCCCTCGCCCTTCGCATCGCCGATCGGATCGCGGACCAGCTTCGCCGCGGCTTCCTGGAGGAGACGCGCGCGCTCGTCGCGCGGGATCTCCCGCCCGGCGCGCCGGGGCTCCAGACGCTCGGCTACCGGGAGCTCGTGTCGCACCTGGCGGGGACGGTCTCGTTGGAGGAGGCGGTCGGCACGATCGCGCTTCGCACGCGCCAGCTGGCGAAGCGGCAGGAGACGTGGTTCCGGCGCGAGCCCGAGACGCGCTGGTTCACCGTGAGCGACGCCTCCGAATTCCCGGCCATCGCGCGGGAGATCGCCCGCGACGTCGTGCGACCGGGCGCGGCGGCGCCGTAGGGACCGCGCGGCGAGGGAAACCGAGCCTTGACCGGGAGCCGCTCCCCGACTAGGCTCTCTCCTCCGATCGGACGCATGGACTCGGTGCGGGCATAACTCAGCGGTAGAGTGTCAGCTTCCCAAGCTGAAGGTCGCGGGTTCGAATCCCGTTGCCCGCTCCAAGTCCGCCCATCCGCGCCACCTTCCCGCATTGCTTGATCGGGCACAGGGAACCCCTTACCATGACACGGGTTCCACACGTCTTCGCACATCCCTCGAGGGAGTTCTTTCGTGATCGGTCTCAGCGATCCCTTCACCATCGCTCGCGTCGAGCCGGGAAGTCTGGCGGAGAGCCTCGGCCTCCTGCCGGGCGAGCGCCTCCTCGCGATCAACGACGTGGAGCTCCACGACGAGATCGATTTCAACAACGCCATCAACGAGGAGACGCTCGTCGTCCGGGTCCTGGGGAAGGACGGCGCCACGCGCGAGGTGGAGGGGAATCGCGAGTACGGCGTCTCGTTCGGGGCCGAATTCGAGGCGCGCCAGCCGAAGCGCTGCCACAACAACTGCGTCTTCTGCTTCGTCTACCAGCATCCGAAGGGCGTGCGGCGGGAGCTGCTCATCAAGGACGACGACTACGTCTTCTCCTTCGTGCACGCGAACTTCATCACGCTGACCAATCTCTCGGAGCCCGACTTCCAGCGGATCCTCGACGAGCGGCTCTCGCCTCTCTACGTGTCGGTCCACGCGACCGATCCGGCCATGCGGGTGCGCCTGATGAAGAACCCCAAGTCGGGCATGATCCTCCAGCAGCTCGATCGGCTCGCGGGGGCGGGGATCGAGGTCCACACGCAGCTCGTGATCTGCCCCGGCCTGAACGACGGGGCCATTCTCGTGAAGTCGATCGAGGAGCTGGCGGCGCGCCACCCCTCCGTCCGGACGATCTCGGTCGTGCCGATCGGCCTCACGAAGCACCGCGAGCGGCTCCCGCAGCTCCGCACCTTCACGCGCGAGGACGCCGTCGAGACGCTCGATCTCGTCCACCGCTATCAGAAGACTCTCCTCCGGGAGAAGAAGACGCGCCTCGTCTTCGCGGCCGACGAGCTCTACGTCCTCGCGGGGTCGGAGGTGCCTCCCGCGCGGAGCTACGAGGGCTTCCCGCAGTACGAGAACGGAATCGGGATGCTTCGCGACCTGATCGACCGTTGGGGGAAGGGCCTCGACGACGTCCGGTCCCGAAGCGGGAAGCGCGAGCGAGTCGCCGTCGTGACGGGCACGAGCGCCGCGCCGACCCTCGCCCGGCTTCTCGAGTCGCGCCCGCCGGCCGAGGCCGACGCCTCGCTCTGCGTCGTCACGAACGACTACTTCGGCGACACGGTCACGGTGAGCGGGCTCCTGGTCGGCGCCGACATCGAGGCCGCGCTCCTCCGTCATCGCGGCGACGCGGGGCCGTTCGACCGCGTGCTCCTGCCGCCGAACTGCCTCAAGGAAGAGGAACTCTTCCTGGACGACCGGACGCGGAGCGACCTGGAGCGCCGGCTCGGCGTTCCGGTGGGGATCGGCTTCGACACGCGTGACGCCAAGCGACGGACGGCGCCCGGGACGCGGACGATCGCGATGGGGGCGTAGCCGATGATCCTCCCCATCGTCGCCATCGTCGGACGCCCGAACGTCGGAAAATCGACGCTCTTCAACCGCATCCTGGGCCAGCGTCGCGCCATCGTCGACGAGCTCCCGGGCCTGACCCGGGACCGGCACTACGCGGAGGGAGACTGGTCGGGGCGGCGCTTCCTCCTGGTCGACACGGGCGGGATCGATCCGCAGAGTCCGCATCCGATTCAGCGTCAGATCATGGCGCAGACGACCTACGCCCTCGAGGAGGCGGACGTGACGCTTCTCGTCATGGACGCGAAGGAGGGTCTCACGCCCCTCGACCGCGAGGTGGCGGAGCGCGTGCGCCGCGCGGGCCGACCGACGCTCCTCGTGATCAACAAGGTCGATCACAAGGGGAACGAGGAGCGGCTGGCCGAGTTCTACGCGCTGGGCGTCGGGGAGCCGATGGCCGTCTCCTCCCTCCACGGGCGAGGCTCGGGCGACCTCCTCGACCGCGTGCTCGAGCTGATGCCGGCGGTGGAGGACGTCCCCGAGGACACGAGCGCGATTCGCGTGGCGGTCCTGGGGCGCCCCAACGTGGGGAAGTCGTCGATCGTGAACCGCCTCCTCGGCGCGGAGCGGATGGTGGTCGACTCGATCGCCGGCACCACGCGCGACGCCGTCGACACGAAATTCGAGAAGGGCGGAAAGAAGTTCGTGCTCGTCGACACGGCGGGCCTCCGGCGGGAAGCGCGCGTGACCGATCCGGTCGAGTTCTACAGCGTGACGCGCGCTCTCCGGGCGGTGTCGCGGTCGGACATCGTTCTCCTCGTCATCGACGTGGGGCGCGAGCCGGCGCGGCAGGACGCGAAGCTCGCCTCGGTCGCCGAGGAGCAGCGAAAGGGGCTCGTCGTCCTCTTCAACAAGTGGGACCTGGTGGAGGACCCCGCGGAGGCGAAGGAGGCGATCGACGAGACCTTCCTCAAGGTCTATCCCTTCCTCTCGCACGTCCCGCGGCTCTTCGTGTCGGCCGTGACCGGGAAGGGAACGCAGCAGATTCTTCCGGCCTGCGCCAAGGTCTACGAGCAGTACACGCGTCAGATCCAGACGTCGGAGCTGAACACGGTCATCCACTCCATTCTGAATCGAGTCCGGCCGGCGGCGACGTCGAGCGGCGCGCACGTGAAGTTCTACTACGCCGCGCAGACCGGGAATCGGCCGCCGAGCTTCGCCCTCTTCGTGAACAATCCTCGCTATATCAAGGAAAATTATGTACGTTACCTGGAGAACGGTCTGCGCGAGCGCTTCGGCTTCGAGGGGGTGCCGCTCCAGTTGGAGTGGCGAAGGAGTCGCTGACGCGGCGTCTGGCGCGGGGAGGGTGACTCGATTCACATCGACCCGATTGCGGTGGTCATCGGATTCCTGCTCGGCTCGATTCCCTCGGGCCTCTGGATCGGACGTTCCCTAGGCGCGGATCTTCACGCGTCGGGGAGCAAGAACATCGGCGCGACGAACGCGTTCCGCGTTCTCGGCCCGACCTGGGGCGCGGTCGTCTTCGTCCTCGACGTGGCCAAGGGATTCATCGCCTCCATCGCCCCGCTCCTCACGGCGCCGGCCGCCCTCGTCGCCGCCTCCGGAAACGGATTGAGCGAAGCGCTCGTCCCCTCGGCGCTCGCCGCGGGGGTCGCCGCGATCCTCGGCCACATGTTCTCGCCGTGGGCCGGGTTCAAGGGGGGCCGCGGCGTCGCGACGAGCCTCGGCGTCTTCCTCGGCATCGTGACCGTCCCGAGCGCCATCGCTCTCGGAATCTGGATCGTCCTCTTCGCGCTTTCCCGCCGCGTCTCCGTCGGCTCGATCGGCGCGGCGCTCGCCTATCCGTTCCTCATCGTCTGGCTCGCCCCCGCGGGGAAATACCGGAGCGCCATTCTCGTCATCGGCAGCGTCATGGCGCTGCTCATCCTCCTCCGCCACATTCCGAACATCAAACGGCTCCTGAGCGGAACCGAGCCCGCCCTGATCGGCCGCGGCTCGAAGAAGGAGGGAGCGTGACGATCGCGGTGATCGGAGGCGGGGGATGGGGCACCGCGCTCGCGTGCGTCCTCTCGAAGAAGGGGCACGACGTCGCGCTCTGGGTCTACGAGTCCGACCTGGCCGAGCGGCTCCGCGCGACGCGCGAGAACGACGTCTACCTTCCGGGCGTGCTCCTTCCGCCGGGCGTGGCCGTCACCACGTCGCTCCGGGACGCCGTCGCCGGGGCCGACATGATCCTCTTCGTCACGCCGTCGCACGTGCTCCGCGCCACCGCGACCCGCCTCGCCGCCGAGGCGAGCGCCGCCTTCGCCGCCGCCCCGCTCGTGGTCGTGGCGACGAAGGGGATCGAGAAAGGGACGCTCGCGCGGATGAGCGAGGTGATCGCCGCGACGCTGCCCGCGCCGGCCGGGCGGGACGCCGTGGTGCTCGCGGGCCCGAGCCACGCCGAGGAAGTGGCTCGTCAGATTCCGACCGCGATCGTCGCGGCCTGCCGCGACCGCGCCCGCGCGGCGGCGGTCCAGGAGGCGTGCTCCACCGAGTGGTTCCGGATCTACACGAACGACGACGTGGTCGGCGTCGAGCTCGGCGTCTCGCTCAAGAACGTGGTGGCGATCGCCGCGGGAATCAGCGACGGCCTCGGCTTCGGCGATTCGACGAAGGCGGCCCTCCTCACGCGCGGGCTCGCCGAGATGGCGCGCCTCGGGCGCGCGCTCGGCGCGCGGCCCGACACGCTGGCGGGACTCGCGGGCATGGGAGATCTCATCGC
Organism: Candidatus Eiseniibacteriota bacterium; assembly: GCA_035716005.1. Classification (GTDB taxonomy): domain Bacteria; phylum Eisenbacteria; class RBG-16-71-46; order SZUA-252; family SZUA-252; genus SZUA-252. Next base: position 14,543 of record DASTKG010000174.1, on the reverse strand, counting down.
GACGGCGACGAGCCGTCACAGTCGGAACAGGCGGCTGGGAGAGGCCGTGGGACGGGGCGCCACCCTGGCGGAGGCGCTCGCCGCCTCGCCGATGGTGGCGGAAGGGGTCGGGACGTGCGAGGCGGCCGTCGAGCTGGCCAGACGCCATGATGTCGAGCTACCGATCGCGGAACAAGTCCACGCCATCCTCTTCGAGGGCAAGAGCGCCCGCGCCGCGATGCGCGAGCTCCTGACCCGCGACCTGAAACCCGAGGCCGAGAGCCGTGTGAGGAGGGAATCGTGAAGTCGCTGCCCCAAGGCAAACTCTACTACTCCATCAGCGAGGTGAGCGACCTGGTCGGCGTCAAGGCGCACGTGCTCCGATACTGGGAGACGCAGTTCAAGATGCTGCGCCCGAGGAAGGGGCGGGGCGGCGCGCGCATGTACCGGAAGCGGGACGTCGAGATTCTCTTCGACATCAAGCAGCTCCTCTACGATCAGCGATTCACGATCGAGGGGGCGAAGCGGAAGCTCCTCGACGATCGCGCGAACGAGAAGGATCAGCTGGGGCTCCCGTTCGCCAAGCTCGATCGGGAAGAGGCGATCCGCGGCCTTCGCGAGGATCTCCAGGAACTCCTCGACTTCCTTCGCCACGACAAGCCGGCGGCGAAGGGGCGGGGACGCCGCTCCTAGCGCCGGGGGCCGGCCGGGGCGAGCCCGGACGGCGCCCGCCATTGGCCGCTTGTCCCAAGCGCCGTAACCGGCTACGATGGATGGAGTACGCCCACTCCATGGCCAAGAAGGTCGGGGCGTAGCGCAGCCCGGTAGCGCACCTCCTTGGGGTGGAGGTGGTCGCAGGTTCAAATCCTGTCGCCCCGACCATGTCGTCTTGTGTCCCGCCCCGGGGCCTAGCTCCGGGGCGTAGCTGTTTGCGGTCCCAAACTCGAGGGACGAGTGACCGACTTGGGTTATCGCGCCGGGGCCCTCCTGGCGCGGCACCTGCCGCCCGGGATGAGCGGACGGATCGCGGAGGCGCTGGCCGACGTCTACGTCGCGACGCATCCCCGGACCGCGCATGCCGTGAATCGCCGCCTCGCGCGATGCGCCGGGAGCGCCGCTCCTCGGGCCGCCGCCTCGGCGCGGCATCCGGCCGGTGAAGCCACGCCGGACGCCCGCGCGACCTACCGCGCCTTCGCGCGCGCCGTCCTCGATTTCCTCCGGGAGCCGAGCCCCGATCCGATCGACCGCGTCGAGCTGGACGAGGAGGCGCGGCGAATCCTCGATCGCGCGCGATCCGAGGGGGAAGCGACGCTCCTGCTCAGCGGCCACTTCGGTCCCTGGGAGGCCGCGCTCGGCTGGCTCTCGCGCGAGGTGGGGCCGCTCGACGCGCTGGCGGCGCCGCATCGATCGAGATCGATCGAACGCTTCTTCGCGCTCCGCCGCGCGAAGAACGGCGTGGGCACGCTGAGCGAAGGACGCCCCGCGGCGGCCGCGCTCGCGCGGCTTCGCGCCGGGGGCTGGATCGCGGCGCTCGCCGACCGAGGCTGCCGCGCGCGGCGCCGGATGACGGGGCTCCGAGGTTTCGTGCCGATCGATCGAGCGCCGCTCCTGCTCGCGCGCCGCGCGAGGGCCCGGGTTCTGGCCGGCGTCTCGTGGCGGGGCGACGACGGCGCGCTCCACGTGCGCTTCCTCGAACCCTTCTCGCTCGCGCCGACGCGCGGGGGCCTCTCGCTCCAGCAGGCGGCGTCGCGGCTTCAGCGCTTCTTCGACGACCACGTCCGGGCGCACCCGGCGCAGTGGTACGAGTGGACCGCGCCGGCATGTCCCGAAGGGCGCGGCGAGGCGGGGGCGTGAAGGCGATGGCCGTCATTCCGGCCAAGGACGCGGCGTCGACGGTGGGCGATGTCGTCCAGGGACTCCGCGCCGTGATCCCGAACCTCGAGATCATCGTCGTCGACGACGGCTCGACCGACGCGACGGGGGCCGCGGCCTCGGCCGCCGGAGCGCGCGTGGTGCGGCACGAGGTGAACCAGGGGAAGGGCGCCGCCCTGCAGAGCGGATTCGACGCGGCGGTCGCCTCGGGCGCCGACGCCGTCCTGGCGCTCGACGCCGACGGGCAGCACGACCCCCGCTCCGCGCCGGGGCTCCTCGCCGCGCTCGACGGCGCGGACGTCGTGGTGGGGAGCCGAAACGCGGACCGGACCGGCATGCCGTGGCTTCGGAAGGCGACGAACGACGTCACCTCCTGGTGGGTATCGAAGCTCGCGGGGCAGCGGATCGAGGATTCGCAGTCGGGATACCGCGCCATCGCGGCGCCCGTCCTTCGCGCGATCCGCCCCGAGAGCCGCCGCTTCGACTACGAATCGGAGTTCCTGGTTTCGGCGGCGCGAGCCGGCTTCAAGATCGGCGCGGCGCCCATCCCGACGCTCTACAACGCGCCGGGGAGCCACATTCATCCTTTTCGCGACACGATCCGGTTCATCCGTTTCGTGCTTCGCCACCTCGCGCGGTGACCGTGGAGATCCTGGTCACGAACGACGACGGGATCCACGCGGAGGGGCTTCGCGTCCTCGCGGAGGCCGTCCGGCCGCTCGGCACGATCACGATCGTGGCGCCCGACCGGGAACAAAGCGCGACCAGCCACTCGCTTACGCTCCATCGCCCGCTCCGCATCCGAACCATCTCCGACGGCATCTTAACCGTCGACGGGACTCCGACCGACTGCGTGTTGCTCGGGGTGCACGGATTCCTGAAGCGGAAGCCGGACCTGGTCGTCTCCGGCATCAACCACGGCCCCAACATGGGGAACGACGTCTTCTACTCGGGAACGGTCGCGGCCGCCACGGAAGGCGCCTTTCTAGGCATCCCGTCGATCGCCGTATCGCTGGCGACGTGGGAGTCGAGGAGTTTCGAGGCCGCGGGACGCGTGGTCGCGAAGCTCGTGCCGGAGCTCGTGCGCTGGGGGATCCCGGCCGGGAAATGCGTCAACGTGAACATTCCCGCGGTGCCGTGGGAGGAGATTCGGGGGGTGCGCGTGACGAGGCTCGGAAGCCGCGTCTTCCGCGACCAGATCGTGGAGAAGACCGACCCGAGGGGAAAGAGCTACTACTGGATCGGGGGCGAGGATCCGACGTGGGCTCACGACGAAGCCAGCGATTTCGCGGCCGTGTCGGAGGGGTACGTCTCGGTGACGCCGCTCACGTTCGAACTGACCGACTACAAAGGGGTCGTGGACCTCGAGGCGATGGGACTGAAACTCGATGACTAACGGCGAAGTGAATCGTGACGACCAGGCCGTCGCGCGGCGGCGGATGGTGGAAGACCAGCTCAAGGCGCGCGGGATCCGCGACACGCACGTGCTGCGGATCATGGCGGCCCTGCCGCGACACCTCTTCGTCGATCCGGCGCTCGACACGAGGGCGTACAGCGATCACGCGCTTCCCATCGGGGAGGAGCAGACGATCTCCCAGCCCTTCATGGTCGCGCTGATGACGCAGGCGCTCGACCTGACGGGGGACGAGAAGGTCCTCGAGATCGGGACGGGGTCGGGGTACCAGACCGCCGTGCTGGCCGAACTGGCCGACCGCGTCTTCACGATCGAGCGCATTCCGTCGATCGCGACCGCGGCGCGGGAGCGTCTCACCGGAATGGGCTACAACAACATCGTCTTCCGCACGGCCGACGGCTCGCTCGGCTGGAAGGAGATGGGACCGTTCGACCGCATTCTCGTCACCGCGGGGGCGCCGCGCGTTCCGGCCTTCGTCGCCGACCAGCTCAAGCCGGGCGGCGTGGCGATTCTTCCGGTCGGGACCGATCAGGAGCAGGCGCTGGTGAAGCTCGTGAAAACCGAGAAGGGTCTCGAGAAGAAGATCCTCACCGGGTGCACCTTCGTTCCGCTCATCGGACGGGGGGGCTGGACGACGAAGGAGAAGTCGTCGTAACGGGCGCTCCGCTCGCGGGTTGACCCCCCATTCCGCATGGGGTACACTCGCGCCGAGGTCATCCACGGCCTCTTTCTTTTTGGCCGGGATGATCGTTCGATCGGGGCGTGGCTCAGCCTGGTAGAGCACCTGGTTCGGGACCAGGGGGTCGGAGGTTCAAATCCTCTCGCCCCGACCATCGAACAAATCGAGCCCTTCGGCCGCGAGCCGGGGGGCTTTTTTTCATGCGGGGAGGGGGCGTAGAATGACGACGGTGGAGCCGAACGGAACGGATGCCGGCGGCGCCCGCGATCCGGCGCGCCTCGTGGCGCGCGTCGAGGGTCGGGTGCAGGGCGTCGGCTACCGCGCCTTCGTGCGGGAGCGCGCCGTGGCGCTCGGCCTCTCGGGCTGGGTGCGCAATCTCCCCTCCGGCGACGTCGACCTGGAAGCCGAAGGTCCTCGCGCGAACCTGGAACGGCTGCTCCGCGAACTTCAAGCGGGTCCCCCCGCCTCTCGCATTCGGCAGGTTCACGCCGAATGGGCGCCGGCGCGAGGGATCCATGGCTTCGAAATCCGGCGGATCTGATCCCATGTCGAGCGCGCCTCCCCGATTCGTCTCCGACCTCTCCGACGCGCTCCGGCGCGGCATGGAGGAGGGCCGCCTCACGGAGGAGGATCTCGAGCCGATCCTTCACGCGCCCGACTTCGACGCGGCCGCGTTCGACGTCTTCCTGAGCGAGGCGCGCGAGAAGGGAATCCGGCTTCCGGAGCCCGACGAGAGCGCCGTCGTGCCGGCGGGGGACGTTCCCGCCGAGATCGAGGCGCCGGCGGAGACGGAGCCCGCGGCGATCGTGATGCCGGCGCGGGGCGTCGCCGACCTCGAGCGGCGCTACCTGAAGGAGATCCAGCGCTATCCGATTCTGGAGCGGGATCGGGAGCGGTCGCTCTGGGAGCGGATGCGCGCCGGGGACGAAGTGGCGCGGAAGGCGCTCATTCTCTCCTATCTGCGACTCGTGGTCGCCCTCGCGCGCGCCTATCGCAATCGCGGCGTCGAGTTCCTCGACCTGATCGAGGAGGGGAACCTCGGCCTCATCACCGCGGTCGACCGCTTCGACGTCGAGCGGGGCATCCACTTCTCCACGTACGCCACCTGGTGGATTCGACAGGCGATCGCGCGCGGCGTGGCCAACCAGTCCCGCACCGTGCGCATCCCGATCCACGTTCTCCAGATGATGCGCCGCTACCTCGCCATCGAGCGCCGCCTCGAAGGGGAGAAGAAGCGACAGCCGCAGCTGGAGGACGTCGCGCGGGAGCTCGGCATCGCCGTGCCGCGCGCCATCCGGCTTCGTTCCCTCGTGCAATCCGTTCGGACGCTCGACGTCGACCTGAGCAACGAGGCGTTCCACGGGTTGGTGGAGAGCGAGGCGCTGGAGCAGCCGCCGACGCTCGACGAGATCGTCGACATGCAGATTCGCGACCAGCACCTGAACGAGCTGCTGAAGAAGCTCTCGGGGCGCGAGGAGCAGATCCTCCGTTTCCGATACGGCTTCTACGACGATCGTCCCCGCACGCTCGCGGAGACCGGGGAACAGTTCGGCCTCTCGCGCGAACGGATCCGGCAGCTCGAGCAACGGGCTCTGTTGAAACTTCGCGCGCTCCTGGAAGCCGACGCCGCGGAGGGGTCGGAGGCGTCGGTTCACTAGGGTGGGCCCGGCGGACGACAGCTCCAGGCATGGCGCCGCCGCGTTCGAGGTCGTCGAGCTCGACGCGTGGGAGCGCGTGGCGCCGCTCCGCGACGAGTGGGACGCCCTCCTCGCCGAGAGCCCGGACGCGAGTCTCTTCCTGCTCCACGAGTGGCTGGATAATTGGTGGGCCCATTTCGCCTCGGGGAGGCGGCTCGCGGTCCTCGTCGCGCGCGAGCGCGGGCGGCTGGCGGCGGCCCTGCCGTTGATCGAGGAGCGCGGCGCGATGTTCGGGCGGCCGATCCGGCTCCTCCGTTCCATGACCAACGATCACTCGTTTCGGTTCAACGCGCTCGCCCGCCGCGACGGCGGGCCCGCTCTCGCGGCCCTCTGGACCTACCTCCGCGGGAGGACGCGCCCGTGGGACGTGCTCCGCCTGGAGGAGATTCCGCACGACCGGTGCACCCTCGAGCCGTTCCTGGCCGCGGCACGAGGCGACGGCGCGTTCGTCGGCGCCTCCCGCCAGCTCGATGTTCCGTACCTGCCGATCGAGGGGTCGTGGGCCGAATACCACGCATCGCTCAGCAAGAACATGCGGGCCAACCTGCGCAAGAAGGGCCGGCGGCTGTCGGAGGAAGGCGCGGTGGCCTTCCGCTCCGTTCGCGCGCGGGAGGACGTCGCGAGCGTGCTCCAGACCGGTCTCGTGCTAGAATCGAGCGGCTGGAAAGCGCAGGAGGGGTCCGCGATCGTCTCGGACTCCAACCTCACGAGTTTCTACTCTCGATGGGCCGAGATCGCGGCGTCTCGGGGGTGGCTCCGCCTCTCGTTCCTCGACGTGAACGGAGCGCCGGTCGCCTTCGACTTCAGCACGCTCTACGGCGGCTGCTATTACGATTTGAAGATGGGATACGATCCGGCGTGGGAGCGGTTCTCCGTGGGCCAGCTGCTGAAGGCCCGAATCTTGGAGGCCTGCTTCGAGGACGGAGTGGCGGAGTACGACTTCCTGGGAGCGTCGATGCGGGCGAAGGACGACTGGATGCCTCGTAAGCGCGGCCACGATTGGTGGTTCGTGTTCCGCAGAAGCCTCACCGGCCGCGCGCTCCACTTCCTCAAGTTCACCGCCACCCCGATGGCCAAGCGATTGAGGGGCCATTGACGCCTCCGGTCCGAATCCCGGTCACCCTCCCGCTGTCGCTCCGACAGTGCATCGGCGCGGGCGCGCCGCCGCCGCCGGCCTTCCCATTCGATGGGGCTCGAATCCGCTACTACTACCTCGCGCGAAACGCGATCTGGCACGGAGCGGAGTCGCTGGGTCTGCGCGCGGGGGACGAGGTCCTTCTGCCCGGATATCACCACGGCGTGGAGCTCCAGACGTTCCTCGCCCGCGGCCTGACCGTGCGCTGCTACCGCGTCGACGATCGCATGCGGATGGACCTCGACGACATGCGCGCGAAGCTCCGGCCGTCGACCCGGGCGCTCTACGTGACGCACTTCCTCGGCTATCCGCAGCCGATCGCGGAAGCGAGGCGGATGGCCGACGACGCGGGGATCCCGCTCATCGAGGATTGCGCCCTCTCGCTCTACAGCACCGCGGGCGGCGTGCCGCTCGGACGGACGGGCGATTTCAGCCTCTTCTGCATCTACAAGAGTCTCCCGGTGCCGCAGGGGGGCGCCCTCGCGCTGAACCGGCCCGATCTCCAGCTGCCGCCGGAGCCGAGAGAGCCCGATCCGACCTCGACCACCTCCTACGTCGTGAACCGGCTCCTGGACGGATTGATGACGAGCCGGATCCCCGAGGGCTGGCGCCTGGCCGAACTGGCCAGGTCTCTCGCCCGCGGCGCGAAGCACGCGTCCGGCGCGACGGTCGTCCCGATCGACACGGAGGAGTTCGATGTCGGACTGATGGACGTCGGCACGCGCGAGATCACGCGCCGAATCATCCGCTACACGGACCCCGCGGCGATGGTCGCTTCGCGCCGCGCCAACTTCCTCCGGATGGAGGAGCGCCTCGACGCGGGCGTGCGCCGCGTCCTGCCGCCGCTGCCCGAAGGCGCCTGCCCGCTCTCGTTTCCGATCTTCGTGAAGGACAAGCCGGAGACCGTTCGGCTCTTCCGCGAGCAGGGAATCGAGACGATCAACATGTGGTCCCGCCACCATCCCGCGTCGCCCGCCGGCTCGTTCCCCGAGGTCGACTTCCTCCGGCGCCACGTCCTGGAACTCCCGATCCACCAGGGGTTGCGCACCGCGCACGTCGACTACGTGGCGCGCGCGGCCTCGGCGATCGCCCGCTGGTAGGCGCCGGAGCGCTCGGCGCGACGCTTCCGGCGCCGAGCGTCACCCCGAGGAACCGCCGCTCTCCCCGACGCCTCCTCCTTTCGTAGCAGGTGCCCCCGAGCCTCCACGGGCGTAACGTGGATGTGCGGACTGGTGCCCCCGCCCTCCGGGACGCCCGCAAGACTTCGCGACCCTTCAGACCCAAGAGGTGGCGCCATGAATCCCTCGTACCATGTGACCGTCGTGAGCAGCCGCCATGGACGCGGCGAAATGACCTTCTTCGACGAGCCGTTCGGCGAGCAGACCCCGTTCGAATGGGCCGGGGGATTCACGATCGCCTACGAGAGCGGATTCCTCGAAGGCGGACCGATTCCCGCGGAGGAACTGGCGCTGGGGCTCGATTCCTGGCTCGCCATGAACCATTGGCGTAAGCTGGAAGACCTGGAAGCGCTCGTCGGCGTCTAATCCCCGGCATCGCGTCGTGGGGGACGCCTCGTTCGCGAGGGTCGCCCATGACGCGGTTCTGGCAACAACCGATCGCCGCTCTCGAATCCGATCTGCGCGCCGGAGCCGCGGGTCTCTCGGGAGCCGAGGCGACGGATCGGCTGGCCCGGCACGGGCCGAACGTACTCCGCCCCCGCCGGGAGCGGGCGCTCCTCCTCCAGTTCCTCTCGCGGTTCGCCAATCCTCTCGTTCTCCTCCTTCTCGCCGCGGCGGTGATCTCCGGGTTCACCGGCGATCGCGCGAGCTGCACCATCATCGCGGTCATGATCGGCCTCAGCGTCACGCTCGACTTCCTGCAGGAGGCGCGGGCGGGCCGCGCGGCCGACAGCCTGCGGCGGACCGTGGCGCTCCGTGCGACAGCGGTGCGGGACGGCGCCTCCGCCGATGTCGCGGCCGAGAGCATCGTCCCGGGCGACGTCGTGCTTCTCGCGCCGGGCGCGCTCGTGCCCGCCGACGGCCGCGTTCTGGAAGCGCGCGACTTCTTCGTGAATCAGGCGCTCCTCACGGGGGAGTCCTACCCGGTCGAGAAGCGTGCGGGCGAGGCCGACGCCGCGGCGGCCGATCCGAGCGGCGCGACGAACGCGGTCTTCATGGGAACGTCGGTCATCGGCGGGACGGCGCGCGTCCTCGTCTGCCGCACCGGCGCGTCGACGTCCGTGGGGGAGATCGGCGAGAGCCTCGCCAGGCGCTCGCCCGCGACCGCCTTCGAGAAGGGAACCCGGCGCTTCGGCCTCCTGATCCTTCGCCTGGCGATCCTCCTCATCCTCTTCGTCCTCCTCGTGAACGCGATCTTCCATCGCCCGTGGCTCCAGTCGTTCCTCTTCGCGGTGGCGCTGGCCGTCGGGCTGACGCCGGAACTCCTTCCCATGGTCATCTCGGTCACGCTCTCCCGCGGGGCGGTCCGCCTCTCCAAGCGGCGCGTGATCGTGAAGCGCCTGGCCGCGATCCACGATCTCGGGAGCATGGACGTGCTCTGCACGGACAAGACCGGCACTCTCACCGAGGCCGAGATCCGCCTCGAGAGACACGTCGATCCGGGCGGGGCGGAGAGCGAGCGGGTTCTGGAGCTCGTCTACCTGAACAGCTCGATGGAGACGGGGCTCAAGAGCCCGCTCGACGAGGCGATCCTGCGCCACCGGGACGTCGACGTGTCGCGGTGGTCGAAGGTCGACGAAGTGCCGTTCGACTTCGAGAGGCGCCGCGTCTCGGTGCTGGCGGACGACGGGTCGCGACGCCTCCTCGTCCTCAAGGGCGCGTTCGAAGAGGTGATGCGGCACGTGACGGCGTACGAGGCGGGCGGCGAGGCCGACGTCCGGCCGCTCGACGACGCGGCCGCCTCGTCGCTGCGGGCGCGGTTCGACGCGCTGAGCGAGGAGGGCTTCCGGGTTCTCGGCGTGGCCTGGAAGGAAACGCCGAGGACGCAGGAGCACGCCCGGGTGGTGGACGAAACGGACCTGGTCTTCGCGGGCTTCGCCGCCTTCGAGGATCCGCCGAAGCCGAGCGCCGCCGCCGCGGTTCGCGACCTCGCGGCAGCCGGCGTCGCGGTGAAGATCGTGACGGGCGACCACGAGCTCGTCACGCGGCACGTTTGCGTCGAGCTCGGGCTACAGGTCGAGGGTCTCCTGACGGGCGAGGAGATCGAGGCGATGACCGGCCCGGCCCTCGCGGCCCGAGCCGAGGGGACGTCCCTCTTCTGCCGCGTCACCCCGGCGCAGAAAGATCGCGTGATCCAGGCGATTCGGAGTCGGGGCCATGTCGTCGGCTACCTCGGCGACGGAATCAACGACGCGCCGTCGCTCCAGTCGGCCGACGTGGGGCTCTCGGTGGACGGAGCCGTGGACGTGGCGAAGGAGGCCGCCGACCTGATCCTGCTCGACCGCGACCTCGAGGTCGTTCACGGAGGAATCATGGAGGGACGGCGGACGAACGGGAACATCGCCAAGTACATCATGATGGGGACGAGCTCCAACTTCGGGAACATGTTCTCGATGGCGGGCGGGACCCTCATCCTTCCGTTCCTTCCGATGCTCCCGGTGCAGATCCTCGTGAACAATTTCCTCTACGACCTCTCGGAAATGCCGGTTCCCGGCGACCGGGTCGACGCGGAGACCACGGCGCGGCCACGCGCCTGGGACATGGCCGCGATTCGAAACTTCATGCTGGTCGTCGGCCCCGTGAGCTCGGTGTTCGATTTCCTCACGTTCTTCGTGCTGCTAAGGGTCTTCCACGCCGGGGAGGAGCTCTTCCACACGGGATGGTTCGTGGAGTCGCTGGCGACGCAGGTGCTGGTCATCTTCGTCATCCGCACGCGCGGGAATCCGTTCCGGTCGAAGCCGAGCGGACTCCTGACCGCCACCGCCCTCGCCGTCGTCGCGATCGCCGCGGCGCTGCCGTTCACCCCGCTCGGCAAGGATCTCGGCTTCGTGCCGATTCCGCCGGGCTTCTTCGCCGTGCTGGCCGCGATGGTCGTGGTCTACCTGGGTCTGGTGGAGGTCGTGAAGCGGTGGTTCTACCGGAGATTCGCGGCATGAGGGATCCTGTCCGCCGGCCGTGCCTCGGGGCCCGCCGCAAGCGGCGGATCCGGAGTCCGCGCGACGGACGTGGCGAATCGGACGCCGCTCCGGCTAGAATGCCGAGGGTTCGAAGCGGTCGCCAGGGCATCCGAGGGGGGTGAGGGGACTATGGACGTCGAGCGCGCGCTGGACGTGGCCGCGATCGTCATGAAGAACGGCGGTTCGACGGCGGCCGCGGAGCGGAGCTTCGCCCGGGTTCTCGAAGGACTCGGGACAAGGGATGTCACGGTCGTCTGGCGGCTCGACTATATCGCCGCGACGACGACCGACGGTGGGAAGCTGGTGACGTTCATCAGGCCGATCCCTGCCAGCACGGTCAATCTCACCCAGGCCGCCGGTGCGATGACGCTGGCGGAATCGGTGGGCCGGGGAGAGACGACCGTCGACGTTCTCGACGCGGGGCTCGATCGCGTCCGAGGAATGGCGTCGCCCTACGGAGCCTGGACGAGGATCGTGGCGGCGGCCCTCGCCGCCGGCAGTTTCGCTTGGATGACCCGCTGCGGCTGGAAGAGCGCCGCCGTCGTCGCCGTGTCGGCCGCCGCGGGCCAATTCGTGCGCTCGCGGCTCCAGGCGAGAAATCTCACCGGGGTTCCCGTGACGCTCGCCGCCGGGGGCGTGACGGCGATGGTCGCCGGCGCGGGGGTGCGCGCGCTGAGCGTTCACCCGGAGTTGCCGACGCTGATCGCCTCCACGATCTACCTCGTTCCGGGGCTGGCCCTGATCAACGGCTACCTGGACATGGTGTCGCACCGACACCTCGTCGTGGGGCTCGAGCGGACCGCGAGCGCCCTGATCATTTTCCTGGTCCTGGCGATCGTGGTGGCCCTCGCCAGCGTCGTCCTGTAGGGCGGGAAAGGGGAGCGAGTGAGTTTCGGAACGATTCTCGTCGACGCGGTGCCCGCGGCCCTCTTCGCCGGCTCGCTGGGAGTGATCTTCACGGCGCCGCCACGTTACCTCGCCGCGACCGTGGGTTGCGGTTTCGCCGGGCGCCTGGTCCGGGACCTGCTGGTCGGGGCGGACATGGGGAGCGGCTGGGCGACGCTCCTGGCGGCGGCCACGGTCGGCATCGTCGCCGCCGCCCTGGTCCGAAGCCGCTCGGTGCCGCCCGTCGTCATGATCGCGGGGCTGCTGCCTCTCGGCGCCGCCGGGGCGACGTTCGACATGATCCTCGGGTTCATGAAGATCCCGAACCTCCAGGGCGAGGCGCTCAGAGTCGCGTCCGTGGAGTTCGTCGCCAGCACCGCGAAGGCGTTCGTCACCTACCTGGCGCTCTCCGTGGGAATTTCGCTCGCCACCGTCGCGATGCGCCTCATGAATCGCGGGGAGAACCGGGCCGCGTGAGGCAACGCGGCGCTTGAGCCAGGTGGCCCACTCGGCGTAGATTGTACCCGCGCCCGCGAGTTCGCCCCGGGCCGGCATGCCTGTCCTGTGGTGCGTTATAGACACTTCCACCCCCACGAGGCGCAAACATCGCCATGAATCTCAGAACCTTCCGGATTCTCGTCGTCGCCCTCGGTTTCGTCTCCGCCCTCTCAACATCGGTCGCCGCCGCCGACAAGAGCTGGCCGCGGGAGCTGAACACCGAAAAGGGCGTTCTCACGATCTATCAGCCGCAGCCGGAGAAGTTCGACAACAACATTCTCAAGGGCCGGGCCGCGGTCTCGCTCGTCCCGAAGGGAAAGACCACGCCCATCTTCGGCGTCTTCTGGTTCACCGGCCGCGTCGACACCGATCGCGACGCCGGGACCGCCATGCTTCGGGACCTCATCGTGACCAACTCGCGATGGCCCGAAAGCACCGAGGACAAGGAGCGGGAATTCTCCGCGTTTCTCACCACGCTCATGCCGAAGACGGGCATTCCGATTTCGCTCGAGCGCCTGAAGGCGAGCCTGGTCACCGCGGAGATGGAACAGAAGAGCGTGCAGGGGCTCAAGCACGAACCCCCGAAGATCGTGGTGATTCCGGAACTGGCGGAACTGCTCGTCTACGACGGAGAGCCGAGACTCCTCCCGATCAAGGACACCGACTTCGAGTACGCGGCCAACTCCGCATTCGCGGTCATCAAGAACAAGAAGAGCGGCGACTTCTACCTGAGCGGCGGCAAGATTTGGTACACGGCGAAGGACGCCAAGGGACCCTGGACCTCGATTCCGAAGCCGCCGGCCGACGTCGCCAAGCTGGTTCCCGCGGACACCTCCTCCACGCCGGCTCCCAAGGTTCCGCCGAAGATCGTGGTCGCGACCGAGGCGACCGAGCTCATCGCGTCCGACGGGCCGCCGAACTGGCAGCCGCTCGGGAAGGGCGAGCTTCTCTACATCGCCAACACCGAGTCGAAGGTGGCCCGACACGTCGCCACGGGGAAGGTCTACGTCCTGATCTCCGGACGCTGGTTCAGGGCCGATTCGCTGAAGGGCGAGTGGAAGCTGGTGCGGCCCGACTCGCTGCCGGCCGATTTCCAGAACATCCCGCCCGCCTCGCCGCTGGGACCGGTGCGCGTCTCGGTCGCGGGCACCCCCGAGGCCGAGGACGCGATGTTGGACGCCATGGTGCCGCAGACGACGGCGATCGATCGCAAGAAGGCGAAGCTCGAAGTGAAGTACGACGGCGAGCCGAAGTTCAAGCAGATCGAGGGCACCGGGGTCGAATACGCGGTGAACACGCAGTCGCAGGTGCTGCGCATCGACAAGAAGTATTACGCGTGCGACCAGGCGGTCTGGTTCGCGGCCGAGAAGGCGACCGGACCGTGGGCGGTGGCGGACAGCGTGCCGATGAACGAGATCAAGAAGATTCCTCCCTCGGAACCGGTCTACAACGTCACGCACGTGACGGTCTACGAATCGACGCCCGAGGTCGTGTACGTCGGCTACACGCCCGGCTACGTCTATTCGTATCCGTGGTACGGCGTTCCGGTCTACGGCACCGGGTGGTACTACCCGCCGTACGTGAGCCCCTACGTCTACTACCCGCGCCCGGTCACGTACGGCATGCACGTGAGCTACAACCCGTACACCGGCTGGGGAATGGGCTTCACGATGAGCAATGGCTTCCTCACCATCGGAATCGGGTTCGGGGGGATGTACGGCGGTTATTACGGCGGCTATTACCCGCCTTGCGGCTACCGGCCGCCGTATTACGGCGGGTATCCGGGCTATGGCTATGGCGGGGTCGGCGGAGTCGGGGGTGTTGGTGGAGTTGGAGGTGTGGGTGGAGTCGGAGGCGTGGGCGGAGTCGGGGGTGTGGGTGGCGTGGGTGGAGTCGGTGGCGTCGGCGGCCCGGGTCGTCCGGGCGGCGCCGGTGGGGCTCGTCCCTCGACGCTGCCGTCGAACAACATGTACAACAACGCCTCCAACAAGGCCCGTAACGCGCCGAGCACGATGCAGAAGGGCGCGAGCAACAACATGGCCGGGCGCACCGCGAAGGGCCCGAACAACGTCTACGCCGACAAGAGCGGCAACGTCCAGCGCCAGAACTCGCAAGGGAACTGGCAGTCCCGCGACAACGGCCAGTGGAAGGGTTCGTCCGGGTCGAGCAGCATGAATCGCGACGCGCAGGCCCGTCAGCAGGGAGCGAACCGCTCGTATTCGGGCGGATCGAGCTATGGCGGGAGCCGG
>DASTKG010000173.1:0-42268 GCA_035716005.1 Candidatus Eiseniibacteriota bacterium | reverse complement strand
CACGGCGCGACGCTCCGCCTCGCGGAGCATGACGCGCAGGATGACGGCGATCGCGATGAGGTGGTAGACGAGGTCGAAGTAGGAAAGACTCAGGAAGAAGCCGCTCACCAGGTACGCGATGAAGCTCGCCTCGATCATCTGGGCGTAGTTCGACATCCACGCCGTCTCCTGCCGCCGCCTTCCCCGCCTCACCGTGGTTCGTAGACTCGCCATCGTCGACGCCAGCAGCGCGGCGAAGAGGAGCAGTCCCGTGATCCCGTGCTCGGCGAGCACCTGGAAGAAGATGTTGTGCGCGTCCGTCCCGAGGGGCGGCACCTCGGGGAGATAGCGCTCCGCCGTCTCCGCGGTGAAGGGCCGGAACCCGGCCCCCAGGATCGGTCGATCGAGCGCGATCCGGTAGGCGATCGTCCAGGCGTGAATGCGACCCATGGCCGACGCGTCCTCCTCGTACGTCTTCATGGTCGACATCTTCTGGAACCAGGCCGGGGGCAGGAACTGGACCGTGACCGGAAGCCCGATCGCGATGACGAGAATGACGAGCCACTTCGCCCTGCTATTCCAGAAGAGGACGATGAGCACGGCGATGAGCCCGAGGAGAGCGCCGCGCGAATAGGTGATCAGCGAGGCCACGATCGAGAAGACGAACATGAGGAGCAGGAGATGCCGGAGCCACCACCGGGGCTCCTCCCGGCGCAGGAAGAGGAGGAGCGGAAGCGTCATGTTGAGGGCCAATCCGATCTCGGTGTTCCCCGAGATGAAGGTCCCCGGCGGGCCGAGCACCTGATTCGCCGCGCCCGTGGCGAGCGCCCAGATGCCCCCTTTCAGCCCGAAGAATCCCAAGGAGAGCGCGATCACGAGGAGGAGCGCGTGGATCTTCTCCCGCTCCCAGAAGAGCATCATCGTGAGGTAGGTCGCGATCCAGATCTTGGAGACCTTGACGAACTGCGTCCAGGCTTCGGCCGGATAGAACGCGGCCCAGAGCGTCGAGAGCCCGCAGACCACCCAGAACGACAGCAGGAGAAACGTCTCGCGCGTGAACGGAATGGAGCGGCGGTCCCGAGAGAAGAGCATCCCCGCCACCGTCGTGAAGAACGCCCCCATGGCCAGGGGCAGCCCGCTCGCGATGCCCCATGTCAGCCGGTGGGGATTCATATAGCTGATCCAGGACCAGAGCAGCATTCCGGTCCAGGGGCGGGTGAAGGCGAACGGAAGGGCTAGGACGTACGCCAGGATGACGACGAGGTCACGGACGGACATCTTGCGGCGTGACCGGCGGCGGTCCCTTGGCCCTTTCGTTGTCCAGCGTTTCGAGCCATGCCTTCGCGACGAGCAGATTGGGCTCCTGTAGGAGCGCCGCTTGCAGCTCGCGCCTCCCCGCCTCCTTCATGCCGATCGAGCCGAGGTATTCCCCGTACTGAGCCCGCGTGTAGGCGTGCTGCGGCATGAGCCGGAGCGCGCGCTCGAAGTACGGGATGGGGTATGAAACTTCCCCCATCTGGCGCGACAGGACCCCCAGGAGGTGGAGCGCGGTGGGGTGATTCGGCACGTACTTGAGGACGAAGATGGCTCCGCTGCGGGCCTCGCCGAGATGCCCCTCGCGGTACGACTTCCAGAAATTCTCGTCGGCGAGATGATATTTCTCGACGTTCCGCACCATCTCGTACGTGGCCCGGGACGTGTTCCGGTTCCAATAGTCGTGGGCGATCAGGTAGGGATCTTCGACGAGCCCCGGGACGGTCTGAGCGCTCGCGACAGGCGCCACGAGCGCGGCGGACGCGAGGAGGAACGCGACGACGAGTCCATCTCGGGTGCGGCGTTTACGGGGCATCCTGACGTCCTTTCCTCACGGTTCCGCCGCCCGCCTCGGCGGGAGCGACTTCGTCGAGCAGCGCGGCGAGCTGCCTCGTCAATTCCGAGCGTTCGAACCTCTTGGCCACGTCGGGAGGGCGGAGCGTCCCCGCCGCCGCCGACCAGTCACGATAGAGACGTTTCACCGCATCGCGCAAGAGGTCCTCGCGGGCGGGGTCGACGACGGCGCAGTGCGGGAGCCCTTCGAGGACCTCGGTGGTGGCGCCCGGGGGCGTGAGCGAAAGGATCGGGCGCCCCAGGCGGATGTACTCGAAGGCCTTCGCCGGGACGAGGGTCTTCGTGTCCTCCGAGGACTGAAGGACGACGAGGACCGCCGCGCGCAGCTGGCGGGCCAGCGACTCTCCGTGCGTCACGCGTCCGGCGACCTCCACGACGTCCTCGAGGCGGCTAGCCCGGATCGACTCGCGGAACGCCTCCGATTCCACGTACGGTCCGCCGCCGAGAAATGTGACGCGGACGGTCTCGCGTCGCACGTCGGTGCCGGTGAGCAGGTCCGCGACCGCGCGGAGGAGCGGCGCCGGGTCGCGAAATTCGGGCGTGACGAGGCCGGCATGGATGAGCTCGAACCGCTCCGCCGGCCCGGCGGGCGGGAGGGCCGCGAAATCCGATTCGTCGTATCCGTTGAACACGACCCGGAATTTCGACGGGTCGAGCGAAGGATGGCGCCCAACCAGCTCGTCCCGAAGCCGAGGCGTCGTCGCGAGGACGCGCGTGGCCGATCCCAGGACCCATCGCTCCATGCTCTTCTCGACGCGACAACGAAGCGTCCCGGGCCGCGGGTGCTGCCCTTCCTCGATCCAGGGATCCCGGAAGTCGGCGATCCAGGGAAGACCCGTCAGCCGGTGGAGCGTCGCCGCGATCAGGTGTGTGGATGGCGGCGGGCTGGTGGAATAGAGAACGTCGATCCCGTGCCGGCGGACCACGGAGAGCCCCTGCGTCACCGCGAACGGGATCCAGGCGACGAAACGATCGGGCACGGTCGTCGCGGCCAGGTATCGGCCGCCGATCGAGAGGTGACGCGCGCTGTCGAGCCCGAAGGAGCGATGAACGACCGCTTCGGTCGGAATCTGGGAGCGGAGGGACTCGTCGCGAACCGGATAGAACGACTCGCGCAGCGTCAGGATGTGCGGCGTCCAGCCGTGCCGCGGCAGATAGCGCGAGAACTTGAGCGTCCGCAAGACGCCGCTGCTCCCCCCTTCGGGCGGATACTGATAGGAGACGATCAGAACGCGGCGCGAGCCGGCCGAGGTCACGGGCGGCTCCCGGCGCCGTTCGCGGACGCTCGCCCGGGCCGCCGCCACGGACCGACCCGAAAACCGAAAAGGGCGACGTGGACGATCAGGCCGCAGCGCTCGAATCCCGCCTTTTCGATTCCCGCGATCGATGCCTGGTTCTCGCGATGGACGCGGATATAGGCGCGCCGATAGCCGAGCGGGCGCAGCGTCTCCATGGCGCTCGTCAGAGCGGCGGGGTAGAGCCCCCGACCCCGGAATTCGGAGTGCGTGAGACAGTCGTAGAAGAAGACCACGCGCGGCGGCAGATCGCGCTCGGGGACGAGGTGGGCGGTCGAGTCGCGGTCCAGGCTCACCCGCATGCGGTAGGCCTCGCGACCCTCGATGACGGCGCGATAGACGTGATCGACGACAGGCGGCCCCGGCGCGGCCTCGTGCGCGAGCGGAGGGTCGAAGATGAACGACGCGGGCGTCCTGGGAGGCTCGAATCGAATCGGGGAGTCGAGGGATCGCGAATAGACGATCCTCTCCTGGATCCGCAGCGGAGCATGCCGCGCGTGGTCGCGCGCGGCCGACCAAGCCCGCGCCAGGAGATTTCGGCGGTCCGAGCGATCGCTCACCAGCTCTCCCCGGGCGCGAGGCGAATCTCGTGCAGCAACGCGTCGGCGTAGAACTTGGCCGCCCAGTTGAGGTACTCGTACGGTCCGTATTCGCCGAAGATCGGGTCCGATCCCTGAATCCCCCCGCGGATTCCGGGATCGTCGCTCGCGCGATCCTGGGTGGTCGCGACGTAGCGATTCAGCCTGCGTGCGGAATCGAGGTAGCGCCGCTCGCCGGTCATCTCGAAGAGTCGGAGCCAGACGATCGAGGTCTGAGCGTCCCCCGTGAGGCACGACCATCCCGCCGCGGGCCTCCACGAGGCGTCGAAGCGCCCCGGCAAACCCCCGTCGGCGCGTTGCAGTGTGAGGAGCGCGTCCGCGGCTCGCCGCGCCGCTTCCACGTAACGGGGCTCGTCGAGGATCCGGCCCGACTCCAGGAGCCCTTCCATGGTGTAGGCGATCGTGTGGAGGAGCGGATGGTCGTTGTCGTCGAGGCAGCACTCCTCGTACCAGCCGTTCCCCCGCTGGCGCGTGAGCACGTAGTCGAGGTTCCGAATCGCCGCGGCGCGGTGCCTGGGATCCCCCGTCACGAGGGATCCCTCCAACAGTCCCCAGGCGGTGCGGGCATCGTAGAGGTTCACGCCCGGCCGCGCGAAGGTGGAACCGTGCCGGCGCCAGGCGCCGTCGGGGTCCTGCGCTTCGACGAGGAAATCCGCGGCCCGTCGGGCGCTCTCCAGAAACGCGGGAGCTCCCGTTTCGCGATGGGCCCGCGCCCAGCCGAAGAGCACCTGGCCGGTGTTGAAGATCGCGGGGACCGGCGCGAACGAAATGACGCCGCCCTGGACCGCCCCCGACGGCATCTGGACGCTCGCTTCCCACCGAGCCATCGTCTCGGCCCGCGCGAGGTACGAGGCGTCGCCGGCGTGGGCCGCGTAGTCGTAGAAGGTCGGAATGATGTACCCGGTGGTCTCCGGATACGACCTGAGCCAGCCGCTCCGTTCGTGCGCTCGGCTGAAGCGAAGCAGGTAGCTCCTCGCCACTCCCCCGTCGCCGCCGGCATCGTGGGCGCGGCAAAGCCACTCCATGGCCCCGCGCAAATGCTCTTCGCGAGCGCCGACCGGGCGCCTCCCTCCCCGAACGTCCCTCCAGGCGAGGCGCGCCCGAGTCCAGCCGTACGATTTCGTCGATGCGCTCAAGCGATCTCTCCCCCTCTCCCGAGCGGCCCGGGTCGCTCCCCGCGGCAGGGCCCAGGGTTCATGTCGACGTTCGCCCCTTGGCGGCGGCCGCGAGGCCCCGGACCCACGACTGCACGCGAAGGGCGCCGGGGCTGAGGATCTTTCTCCCCGACAGACAGACGACGGGCGTCGCGCCGAGCCGGGTCTTGAATCGGTAGAGCCCGTGCAGGGGATCTCCCTCGATCGCGGAACTCGCCGGCACGCCGCCGCGGTTCAGGCGATGAAGCCCCTCCTCCCTGAAGCGCTCCACCGCGCGCCAGAAGAGGAGCGTCTGAGCGCCGAGCCGGTACCCCTCCGGCGTGCTGCCGCTGAACATGGAATAGGCCTGCCCGTTCCAAACGTGGAAGAAGATACCCGCGATCGCCCGTCCCTCGAAGCGGGCCAGGAAGAGCCGGCCGACACCGGGCCGAACGAGTTGCTCGTGGACCCGGTCGTAGAACTCGTCGTCGCCCTCCAGTTCGTACCCCATCCCTTGCCGATTGCGCCGGTCCTGGGTCGATTCCTGCATGGCGCGGAACTCCGTCAGATCTTGCCGGTCGGTCCCGATCGATACGGTCACGCCCTCCCGCTCCAAGTGCCTGACGCGTTCGCGCTGGTCTTTCTTCATCGCGGACCAGGTCGCCTCCCGAGGGGCCGTCAGGTCGACGAGGAATTCCACGCGCTCCGTCTCGGCGAATCCCCGTTCGGAGGGCCGAAACCCGCTGTCGCCGCTCATCCATGACTCGAGGAAGAGTTCCGCGCAGCCGGCGTCCCTCGCGGCGCGCTCGGCCCCCGCGAGAAGCGCGGCGATTCTCTCCGCTCTTCGAGCGGCGGCGCAAGGGTGCGCGGTGAGCGACAGGGACCTGAAGAAACGCCCCACGAGCGGGCGGTCCGACCGCCTCAGGAGCCCGACGGCCGCGGCCGCGGGCACGTCGTTCTCGCGGTCGACCAGGTACCAGGGCGTCGTCCCCGCCCGGCGCATGTACGTCGCCCAGTGCGTGCTGTGAAACAACGTCCCGCCGAGATCGCGAACGAGGTCGTCCCAGCCGGCGGGCGGCGCTCCCCGGTGGACTTCAAGCATGGTCGCCCTCCTCGTCCTCGGCCGTGACCGCGGCGGGCCCACCGACCGGGGCCTCCACGAGGAAACGGCGGCGGCCGATCGTGAGGCGAATCGAGGCCGGCGCGCCGGCCCCGGTCCGCGTGGACAGAGACGCGGAGACGGGGGGCGCTTCGAGCTCGCCGGCCGCGAAGAGCGTCGCGAAGACCACGCGCTCCCCTTCCTCCAGAAACGTGACCGTCGTGCACGGTTCCCGCCGGAGATCTCCCGCGCAGACCCATCCCTGAGGAGGCGCCTCGGCGCCGCGAGCGAGAATGGGCGCGGGGGTCGTCGCCACGAGCGGCTCGATTCGCAGGGAGAAGGGCGCACCGGCGACGCCGTCCCGCGCGACGACGCTTCGTCCATCGAGACTCGGCTCCAGTGCCGGGGCCAGGTGAACGTGGTTGGACCACGCATGCCTCTCGGACGACGCGACACGGTCGACCACGAGGAGGACTCCGGTGTCGGGGGCGAGCAGCAACCGGCGGTGCTCGGCGCCGGCGACCGGCGAGAAGCGCGTGTCGAGCGCGAACCATCCCGGCCCCTCGAGACTCCGCTCCAGGGACGCCCGGCCCACCGCGCAGTCGACATCGTCGACGACGATGGTGTTGTGCGCCCGCCCCCGGAGGAAGTAGTCGCGCCGCCACGGCGTGCCGTAACCGAAGGGCCCGCCCGAGTCGACGATGACGTCCCGCCCCGCGACATGCCACGTGAAGGAGAGCACGTCGGCGTGCACGTGCGACGTCGGCTCCGTTCCGAGACGAAGGGAGAGATACTGCTCCCGGTCGAACGGGCGCTCCTCTCCCCAGCCGCTTCGCGCGAAGAAGACGCCGGCGTCATCGTCCCGGAAGCGGCGCACACCCGGCGGCGCCCCGAGCGACCCGGCGGACGCGCTGTGGCGGAAGGCGTCGAGTTCGGGCGACGGCGGCTCGCCGGCGACGACGGCGAGCGTGGCGGCGTAGGAGCCGCGATGGGTGTCTCCGAGCGCGACGAGCCTCCCATCCGGCTGAATCATGTGCGCGCCGGCATGGAGCATGGCGCGGAGGCGACTCTCGAAGCGGTCGTCGAAGGGGACCCCCTGCCGCGCGGCCCAGCGCGCGCCCTCGAGCAGCTGTCGGAGCACGTAGAAATGATAGAAAGGCGAATGCTCGCGATGCGTTCCCCGCTTCGTGACGTTCCGGTCCGCCTGGTCGCGCAAACGCGCCGCGCCGATTTCGACCCAGGCGCGGGAGTCCGGATGCGGAGCCAGCAGGATCCCGAGCACCAGGAGCGCGACGGCCTGGGTGACGCCGTGATTGTGCTCGCGGCGGTAGAAGGCCGGAAGCGCCAGCCTCCGGGCGTGCCGCGCCATCGCTTCGGCCAGGAGTGCGCGATCCTCGGCCGTCATGGAGGCACCGCCCGCGGCGCGGAGGGAACACCACAGCCGGGCGATCGCGAGGCTTCGCACCGCCGCGATGTGGTCGTCCCAGACGAAGGGGACCCGCTCCGTCTGCAGGCAGACGCGACACCAGCGCCGGGCCAGCGCCAGCGCGGCGCCGAGCCAGACGGGATCGTCGCTCCGCTCCGACGCGGCGCGGAGCCGCTCCACTCCGTCGAGGGAATAGAAGAGGAACTGCTCGTACATCGACGGCGATCCGCCGGGCATTTCGCGAAACGTGAGATCCTCGATCCGCGCCGAGGGCCCGCCGCGCACGGGGACGAATCCGTCGTGCAGCGAAGCCGGGTCGATCGCCGGGAGATCCTTCTCGGGAGCATCGTGGGGCGCGTACGGAGGGATTTCGATGACGGACCCGCGCCAGGCCGCCTCGGCCTCGAAGGCGGTGAACTCCCCCCACCCCATGCCGGAGGCGAGGCGCGTGACGCTCTCGTGGAGCGCGAGAATCGCTCCGTGCGCCGCGCGGGATGCGCGCCACGCCCCTCGCTCGCCGAACGCCTCGGTTCGCAGGGCCAGGGTGGCGAGGCCGCTCCCCCACGACGCGACGGCTCGTCCGGCGCGGCTCACGAAGCCCTCTTCTTGGCGCCCAGGTGCCCGAGAATGGTCTTTCCTTCGGCGATGAGGCTCGGCGCGAGGAGGTAGAGCGAGCCGGCGTAGACGACGGCGCCGGTCGCGACGCCCGCCACGAGGCGCGTGAGATCTCCATGGGTTCGGAGCAGCAGCAGGACTCCGGCCACCGCGAGGCCCATGAATCCGGTGGCGAGGAGCGGAGCGCCGATGTTGCGGATGTAGGCCCCCGCCGAGAGCCCGACGCAGCGGAGCGCGAGCACGACCGGGTACGTTCTGAACAGCGGAAAGACGATCAGCCAGAGGGCGACGACGACCACGGTGCTGAACTGGGCGCCGATGAAGTAGACCAGCGCCAGGACCACCGCGAAGACGACCGTGTAGCGGAAGACCTCGGAGACGAGCCCCTTGGCCGTCAGGAGCGGAAAGCTCGGCAGCGGGAGCACCGCCCAGATCCCTCCGACGGAGAGCATCTGGAGGAGCGGGATGCTGGCGTTCCACTTCGGCGGCAGGAGGACGTGAATCGCTTCGGCGGAGATCAGCGCCATCCCCACCTGCAACGGGAGCGCCACGATGGCGAGATAGCGGGTGATGCGCAGGAAGTAAGCGCGCAGCTCCTCGTCGTCGTTCTGGATCTTCGAGAAGAGCGGAAGCGACAGCTGGTTGATGACGGCCGTCGTGACGTTGTGGAACGGATTGCTCTTTCCGAGCGATTCGGCCATCGAGAGATGCCCGAGGCTGGTCCCGCCCAGGAATCGCCCGACGATCGCGTTGTTCGCCACGTTCGAGACCGTGTTCACGGCGCCTGTGCCCGCGACTCTGAGCCCGAAGCGGAGAAACGAGCCGACCTCCTGATAGTCGCGCGTCCACCTCGGCCACCAGCGGGACAGGTAGAGCAACGCCGCGTTGCGCACGATGCCGCGCGCGAGATTCCCGAGGACCAGCGCCCAAACTCCGAAGTGGAGGGTCGCGAGCGCGAGGGACGAGAGCGCCTGGACGATGACCCCGACGGATTCCGCGAGCGAGCGTCGCTTGAAGTCGAGCTCCTTCGTCAGGAGATTGTAGGGAACGAGACCGATCGAATTGAGGAGGAAGAGAGCGCTCAGGGCCTGGATCATGCCCGTGAGGCGGTCCTGACGGTAGAAGGCCGCCGCGGCGGGGGCCGCGATGGAAGCGGCGAGCGCGAGGACGGCGCTCGAGCCGACGATGATCCAGAAGATGGCGTCCACGTGCTTCCGCGTGAGGTCCTGCCGCCGCACGATCGCCACGCCGAGGCCGAACTCCTGGAAGAGCTCGAACAGGGAGATGACGGCATAGGCCATCGCGAAGAGGCCGTAATCCTCCGGCGTGAGGAGGCGCGCGAGAACCAGCGTCGTGAGCCAGGAGATCACCTGCGTCACGAGGCGCGTGATGCCGTACCACGCGGTCGATTTCACCGCCTTCTGCTTGAGGTCGTCGCGCTCGTCGGCCATGTCAGCGGGCGAAACGCTCCCAGGAGAGGCGAACGACCGCGAGATTCGGATCGGGACCCCACAGGCCGACGCGCCGGAGCGTCATGGGATCGTCGCCGGCGCGGTTGGCGCCCCATTCCGTCGTAACCGCCGCGCGGTATCCGGCGTCCTTCACGGCGCGAACGACGCCGGCGTCGTAGTCGGCGCGCGTGCCGTTGGGATACGCGAACAGCGAGACGCGAACGCCGAGGTTCGCTTCAATGCGATCGCGACAGTCGGCGATTTCCCGAGCCGCCAGCTCGACCGGCATCCTCGACAGGATGGGGTGGGTCACGGTGTGCCCCCCGAAGTCGATTCCCTTTCCCCCCATCTCCCTGGCGTCGCTCCATCGGAGCATGCGATCGACCTGCGTCCGTTCCGCCACGCCGAGCCTCTCCAGCAGCGAGTCGATTCGCGCGGTCCGGGCCGCCGGCTCCATCCGGCGGACGATTCCCAGGAACGCCTGGAGGGCGGCCCGACGAGCCCGGTCGTCCGCGAGGTCGTAGCTTCGTCCGTCCAATTCGAGGGAGGTGTCCCCCGCGTCGGTGAACGCGTCGAAAACGCGATCGTGCCAGAGCGGACGGCGGTCGTCCATCGGCCCGGTCGCCAGGAAGATCGTGGCGGGGACGCCGAGCCGGCGCAGGATCGGGAACGCGTTCGTGAAGTTGTCGCGGTAACCGTCGTCGAACGTGACGGCCCAGGCCCCCGGGGGAACGTCGCGGGCGAGCGCCCGTTCGACCACCTCCAGGAGCGGAAGGGCCGGCCCCTGCTCGAGCATTCGCTCCAGGTCCCGCTCGAAACGGGCCGAAGGAGTGCCCGCGAAGAAGCGCGCATGCTCGTCGTTCACGCGGTGGTAGAGGAGCACGTGGTAGGCGTGGTCGACGCGGCGCGCGATCCACGGAGCGGCGGCCTTGCCCGAGGCGTCGCGGCGGAGCCCGAAACGAGCGGCGATCCCGTGGATCGCGCGGCGAACGGGGCCGGCCGCCAGGAGCATCCCCAGCCCGCTCACGGACGATCCTCCTCGGCCGTCGGCGCGGTCTCCGCCGCGGGATCTCCCGAGGCGGACTCGCGACCCCGTTCGCGGGGGCGCAGCCTGTCGCGAACGCGGCGCAGGGCCGGAAGCGCCCGCGCCTCGAGAAATTCGAGCCAACGGCCGGCCGGAGTCGGACCGTAGATTCGCACGATCGTCGTCTCGTGCAGTTCCTCGGTCCATCGCAATTTGTAGGCGTCGAGACCCGGGCCGCACGAGTAGCGGCGCCGTCCCTCGTCGAACGCCGCTTTCAGGATGAAGTACTCGAGATAGGCGCCGGGAGAGAGGCGTTCGTGGGCTTCGTCGAACTCGGCGCGCAGGGCGTGGACGACGTCGGCGTGGAGGAGGTCGTATTCGAAAGCGACCGGAACGCCCGCGAATCGAAGCATCCAGACGTCGAGCCATCCCTCCGCGTCGGCCGCCTCGTTCAGCGCGGCGAAGAATCGGAGCGAATCCTCGCGCGCCGCCAGCGAGACACCGTCCCGGTGCTTCCAGCCCCGGCGCGACACGTCCGCCAGCTCCTCCAGGAGTCGCGGCCCCGGCGCGTGTCGATGGCGCTCGACGGTCACGTCGGGAACGCGGCTCATCCGATTGAGGATCCCCCTTCGCGATTTCCGAAAGAGGTAGCTCTTCCCCGCGAGGAAATCGTCCCACGAGGCCGTGATGCCGATCGTCGGGACGAGGGATGCCCGGCTCCGATGCAGCACGCAGCCCCGGCTCGTCGCGATCCGTTCGAAGGCGGCGCGGTCGGGAGCGTCGACGGGCCAGGGCGCGAGCGACAGAATGTCCCACCGGGCGCGCCAGGCCGTGCGCGCGTGGCGCAGGAATTCCTCCACGACCCGATCCCGAACCTCGGCCCTGACCACGAACCCGGATCGGGGCGTCTCGCGATTCGATATGAATCCGACCGTCCGCGCTTCGATCCCGCGGACCCGGGCTCGGCCCTCCCACCAGGGGGCGATCCCCACGAGCGCTCCGCTCTGTCGGGCGGCCAGCAGCGATAGCGGGCGACCCGGCTCGGCGGCAAGGCAGCAGGCGTACCACGACGGCGCGTCGAAGGGAGACGAGTCGGGCTCGCTCTCGATCAGCGTCCGCCATTCGGGCCGGAGGGCTTCGAACGACTCGCGCGTCCTTATTTCCTCGATCGAGATCATCCCGTCCCGCCGTCCGACGCCCGGCGGAGCCAGAGTTCCAGGATCATGACGTTCCAGAGAATCGTGCCGTAGAACGACGTGGTGTCGGTCTCGTGGCGGCGGACGAGGTCCTCCAGGAATCCCGGCGCGAAGATCCCGCGCGCGCGGAGCCGCTCGCCGAGCACGAGGTCGCGCATCGTCTCGCGGAGGGCCGCGTCGCTCTTCAGCCAGACGGGAATCGGAAGGCCGAACCCATGCTTCTGCTTCGCGCGAACCTCCGGCGGCAGGAGATCGGCGTAGGTCTCCTTGAAGAAGGTGCGCAACTCGGCCCCCCGCATCTTGAACTTCGCGGGCACCCGCATCGAGAGGTCGGCGAACGGCCCGTCGAGGAACGGAAAGCGCACGCCGATGCCGGCGGCTTCGGTCATCCGCACGACCTTGAAGAGGTCGTTGTCGCCGATGGCGAGCTTGAGGTCGAGGTAGAGCTCGCGGTCGAGATCGGTGTTCGCGGGCGCTTCGGTGTAGTAATGCCCCATCATCGAGTACGGCGCGTAGGCGGGATCGACGGAGCGGAGAAACGTCTCCTGGAACACGTTCGAGACCGGGGTCACGCGGAGGAACGCGTGCGAGGTCATGCGGTCGGCGTAGGGGAGGTTCGCCCGGTCGACGAAGCGCTTGGCCTTCTGGAAGAAGGGGTGCCCCGTGGCGGCCAGCGCGGCCGCGGCCGGCGCGAAGATCCCCCGGCGGACGAAGCCCGGGATGGCCAGGTAGGGGGCGTAGACCGCGCGCCGCGCGTAACGCTCGTTCCCGCCGAAGAGCTCGTCGCCGCCGTCGCCGGCGTAGAGCACGTCGATGCCGTGCTCGCGCGCGAATCGGGCGCACTGGTACGTCGGGATGGCCGACGCGTTGGCGAACGGCTCGTCGAAGTGGTCGAGCAGGCGCGGAATGGTGTCGAGGACGTCGGCCGGCTGGACGAAGTACTCGTGATGCTCGACGCCGAAGGCCTTCGCGGCGATCCGCGCGTAGCCCATCTCGTTGAAGCGCTCTTCCCCGAATCCGATGGAGAAGCTCTTGATCGGCGTCGGGTGGAGCTTCGCGAGCACGCCCGTCACGGTGGAAGAATCGATACCCCCGCTCAGGAACGTTCCGACGCGCTCCGGATCGGCCTCGGCCGCGAACCGAGACGCCACCGCGTCCTCGAAGCTCTCGCGCACGCGCTCCCGCAGCAGGGCGACCCCGTCGTGAGAGGGATGGCGGAATTCCAGGTTCCAGTAGACGCCCGACCGGACCCGCCCGTCCTTCCAGAGGAGATAGGCGCCGGGCGGGAGCTTGGAGACGCGGCGGTAGATCGTGCGAGGGGTCGGAATGTAGGAAGAGCCGATGACGTCGACCACCGACTCGGCCGCGAGGGTCCGGTCGGCGAGTTCTCCGGAGGCGAGGATGGCGGAGAGGCGCGACGCGAAGAGGAGCGAGCCGTTCGTCACGGAGTAGACGAGCGAGTGGACGCGAAACCGATCGACGGCGACGAGCATCGAGCGGTCGCGTCCGTCCCAGACGGCGACGGTGAAATCGCCGCGGATCCGTTCCAGGGCGCCCGGTCCCGCGCTCAGGTAGTCGTCGAGGATCCCCGCGGCGATGGAATCGAAGGTGGCGCGGGCTCGGCCGTCGGCGGGCGAGGAGAAGGTCGATCCGTGGAAGGCGAGAACCACGGGCTGCCCCGCGACGTCTCGCTTCGCGACGCCGGAGCGACGTCCGGTATGCCCGATCGCGCCGACGCCCGCCGGCCCGTCGCTCCAGCGAGCCGAGGCATCGCCCTCCCGACGGCGGGCCGCCGGATCGCCCGGGGCGGCGGGCGGCGGAAACGCGGCTTCCATTCTCGCGAGGAGCGCGGGGTCGATGCGGCCCCCCGAATCGGGCCTCGCGATTCCATAGATTCCGCACATGTCGGTCGGGTTGTTTCCCTCGATGAGTTGGGTCGGAAGGCCGCCGGCGAAGCGGGGGCGATGTGGCAGGAGCGAGCGCCCTTTCCCGCGTCGCGCGGGAGAGGGCCGTAAGCCTCCGAATCAATGAATAATTATAGACTTAAGGCGGAATCGGGTCAAGGAAGGGTTGCCCGAATCATGGGGGCCTGATAGGGTCGTGGAAGAGTCCTCGGCGACGGATTCGCCTCCCCGTGGCATGAATCTCGCAGCGAGCCACACGGGGCTGCCACGTCCGTCGGGGATCGCAGAGCGCCCCAGCTAACGATCTACCAGGAAGCAGCTTACGGACTCGAAAATGAGGCCCCCGGGATTTCCCCTCGGGCCGTGCGGCGAATACCGGGCCGTAGGCGTGCGAAACGGTTCAACTCTGGCCGACTCCCCTCCGGGCGACCGACGCGAGGCGGAGGCCAAGGGGGCGTACAGTGACCAGGAGCGCGTCGAAGTTGAAGACGATCACCAGCGCTTGGGCGCGCCTCGTGCGCGCCGCGGGCCTCATCGCGTCGTTGCTCGGAATCCCGGCCGCCGCTCGGGCCACGGTCTACGACGCGACCCCCGCGAATTACCAGTCGCTGCTCGGCTCGCTGCTCCCCGGTGACACCCTCCGGCTCGGGGCCGGAAACTACCCTCGCCTGACGATCGACGGCCTGAACGGCACCTCGGCGGCGTCGATCACCATCGCCGGGCCGGCGTCCGGCGCGCCCGCCGTCATCCTCGGCGATCCGTGCTGCAACACGGTGCAGCTCTACGGCTCGAGCTATGTCGCGATCAAGAACCTCACGATCGACGGCCAGGGCTACGACGTGGACGGAATCAATGCCAAGGGGACTCCCTCGCATCACATCCTGATCGAGGGATGCACCTTCCTGAATTTCGCGAACAATCAGCAGACCGTCGCGATCTCCACGAAGGTCGAGACGTGGAACTGGATCGTCCGCGGAAACTACATCGACGGCGCGGGCACGGGCATGTACTTCGGCAATTCCGACGGCTGCTGCCCCTTCGTGGCCGGAATCATCGAGAACAATCTCGTGAAGAACACGACCGGCTACAACGTCCAGGTGAAGCATCAGAACGTCTACACGCTTCTCCCCGGAATGCCCGCGGGCCCGAATCGCACGATCATCCGGAACAACGTCTTCATCAAGGACGACCGTCCCTCCCCCGACGGCAGCCGCCCGAATCTCCTGGTCGACGGCTTCCCCGACAGCGGGCCCGGCTCGACCGATCTCTACGAGATCTACGGAAACCTGATCGTCCACAATCCGCGGGAGTCGCTGATCCAGGCGAGCGGCCGCGTTTCGATCCACGACAACGTGCTCGTGGACGCGGGCGCCGATCAGAACGCCATCTTCCTCACCGATCACAACCACGTGCTGAAGCTGGCGCACGTCTACAACAACACCATCTACGGCGGGATGCAGGGCATCCGCTTCGCGAATCAGCCTCGCGAGGAGGGGCGCGTGGTCGGCAACATGGTCTTCGCCGACACGCCGATCAGCAGCTGCTGCACCCTGGCCGCGAACAGCGGCAACGTGACCGACACGATCGCGAACGCCGGCTCGTACGTGAACCAGCCGACGTTCACGCTCGGCTCCATGGACTTCTATCCCCGGTCGTCCTGCGCCACCTGCTCCGGCGCGGCGCTCGACCTCTCGGCCTTCTCGACGCAGACCGACTACGACCGCGACTTCAACGCGACGTCCAAGGGAGGCTTCACCTATCGCGGCGCGTACGCCGGGGCCGGCGTGAATCCCGGCTGGCGGCTCTCCGACGGCTTCAAGTCGAGCGGCGCCACGGGCGTCGACGACGTCGTCGCGCCCGCCGCGATCAGCGACCTGCGCCCGCGATGACCGATCGTCCCGGCGCGCCTCGTGGGGAGGCGCTCGCCGGCGCGAAGTCCCCCGCCCTGGCCGTCCATCCCGGTTGGCCCCGTCTCGCGCTGGTCGCGATTCCGACGATCGCGATTCTCCTCCTTCTCTATCGCGACACGCTCTCCACGATCGCCGGCATCTGGTGGCGCTCGGAGACGTTCACCCACGGCTTCTTCGTCGCCCCCGCCGCGCTCCTCGTAGCCTGGCGGCTTCGGCGCCGCGTCGCCACCACCGCGCCCGTTCCGGCCCCCGCCCTCCTCGCGGCCGTCGCGATGGCGGCGCTCCTCTGGACGCTGGCGCGCGTCGCGGGAATCCAGGGGATCGAGCAGGCGGCGTTCGTGACGCTCCTGGTGGCGTCGATCGTGGCCTTGATCGGCACGGAGGCGGCGAGGGCGCTGGCGTTTCCCCTCGCGTTCCTCTTCCTCATGGTGCCCTTCGGCGAGATCTTCGTGCCGACCCTCATCGAATACACCGCGCGCTTCACGGTGGCCGCGCTCAGGCTGACCGGCATTCCCGTCGCGCGGGACGGCGATCTCTTCCGCATTCCGGGCGGGACGTGGCGCGTGGTGGAGGCGTGCAGCGGACTGCGGTATCTCATCGCCTCCTTCACGCTCGGTTGGTTCTTCGCGTGGTGGACCTTCGGGAGCCTCCGCCGCCGGATCGTGTTCGTGGGGCTCGCCATCGCGGTGCCCATCGTCGCCAACTGGGTGCGCGCCTACCTCATCGTCATGATCGGATACCTGAGCGACATGAAGCTCGCGACGGGCGTCGATCACATCATCTACGGATGGATCTTCTTCAGCCTCGTCATGGCGGCGCTCTTCTTCGCGGGGCGGATCTGGGCCGACCGCGTCCGGGAGACGGGGCCCGATCTCGACACGCCCCTCGAGCCCTCGCGTCCCGGCGGCAAGGGGACCGGGTCGGCCGCCGGCGGCCGCGCCCCCTTCCTCCTGGCGCTCGCCCTCGTCGCGATCGCGGCGGCGGGGCCGATCTACGCGGCGATCCTCGAGGGCCCCCGCGCCGACGTGACGGCCTCGCTGCCGGCGCCGGAGCCGCGCGAGGGATGGACCCCGGCGGCGGAGAGCGCGCCCCCCTGGACGCCCGACGTCTCGGGGTGCGACGCCGTCCGGGAGACGGCCTACCTTCGCGACGCGTCGGTGCTCTGGCTCTACACCGGATTCTTCGCCGACCAGCGGCAGGATCACGAACTCATCAACACGCAGAACGTCCTCGTGTCGACGCGGAACAGGCAGTGGCGGAAGGCCGCCGAATGGAAGCGGAACGTCGAGACCGAGGAGGGCCCCGTCGAGGTGATGGAGAGCTTCATCCGCTCGCCGGGCGAGGACGGCCTCGTCTGGAGCTGGTACTGGGTCGCCGGGGAGCGGAGCGCCGATCCGATGCGCGCGAAGTGGAGCGGCGTGAAGGCGCGCCTCCTCCGCCGGAGCGACGCGGCCGCTCTGATCGCCGTCTACACCCCCGCGGGGAGCGACACGACGGAGGCGCGCCGCCGTCTCGCCGCCTTCGTCCGCGCCATGCTACCATCGATCGATTCGTCCCTCCGCGCCGCGAACCAGTCGGTCGCGCGCGGCTCCACCCGGTCCTAGCGCGAGGCCGGCGAGAGGCCACGGCCCCGCCGTCGACCCGTCCCCATGTGCGGCATTGCCGGAATCGTCAATCTGACCGATCGGAAGACGCCCGATCGCGCTCTCCTCGAGGCGATGGGCGGATCCCTGCGGCACCGGGGCCCCGACGGCGACGGATTCCATCTGGAGCC
Organism: Candidatus Eiseniibacteriota bacterium; assembly: GCA_035716005.1. Taxonomy (GTDB): domain Bacteria; phylum Eisenbacteria; class RBG-16-71-46; order SZUA-252; family SZUA-252; genus SZUA-252. Next base: position 24,976 of record DASTKG010000173.1, on the reverse strand, counting down.
CGGCATCGGCTTCGCGCACCGCCGCCTCTCCATCATCGATCTCGCCGGCGGCGCCCAGCCCCTCGCCAACGAGGACGGCACCGTCCTCGTCACCTACAACGGCGAGATCTACAACTTCCCCGAACTCATCTCCGACCTGGCCGCCCGGGGCCACGAGTTCAAGACGCGCTGCGACACGGAGGTGGTCGTCCACGGCTGGGAGGAGTGGGGCGAATCGTGCGTCGAGCGTTTTCGCGGGATGTTCGCCTTCGCGCTCTGGGATCGCCGCCGCGAGACGCTCTTCATGGCCCGCGACCGCCTCGGCGTGAAGCCGCTCTACCACGCGACGCTTCCCGACGGGACGCTCCTCTTCGGCTCGGAGTTGAAGAGCATCCTCACGCACCCCGATCTCGATCGGACGATCGACCGTCGCGCGGTGGAAGAGTACTTCGCGTACGGCTACATTCCGGAGCCCCGCACGATCCTCACCTCGGTTCGGAAGCTGCCCCCGGGGCATCTCCTGGTCTGGAAGCGCGGCGGGAGCCCCTCCGTGCGCCGCTACTGGGACGTCCCCTTCTCGCCGGTGGCCCACGGGTCGCTGGAGGAGACGGGCCGGGAGCTGATCGAGCGGCTTCGCGAGGCGGTCCGAATCCGGCTCGTCTCCGAGGTTCCCCTCGGCGCGTTCCTCTCGGGGGGCGTCGACTCGAGCGCGGTCGTCGCGCTGATGGCGGGACTCTCTCCCGACCCCGTGAACACCTGCACCATCGCGTTCGGCGAGCGGGACTACGACGAGACGGCGCACGCCGCGTCGGTGGCCGAGCGATATCGCACCAACCATCAGGTCGAGCGCGTGAGCCCCGATCTCTTCGACCTGGTCGACCGCATGACCGATCTCTACGACGAGCCGTTCGCCGATTCCTCCTGCCTCCCGACGTACCGCGTTTGCGGCCTGGCGCGCCAGCGCGTCACCGTGGCGCTCTCGGGCGACGGAGGGGACGAGAACCTGGCCGGCTACCGGCGCTACCGGTGGCACGTCTACGAGGAGCGCGTTCGTTCGCTGCTTCCCGGCCCGATCCGCCGCCCGCTCTTCGGCGCGCTCGGCTCGCTCTATCCGAAGGCCGACTGGGCGCCGAAGATCTTCCGGGCGAAGGCGACGCTTCAAGGGATGGCGCGGGACAGCGTGGAAGGCTATTTCCACAGCGTCTCCATTCTCGGCGATCCGCTCCGCCGGAAGCTGCTCACGCGGGGGTTCACGGAGAGCCTCGGCGGCTACGAGGCCGTGGAGGTCCTCCGCGAGCACGCGAGCCGCGCGCCGACGCACGATCCCCTCTCGTTCGTCCAGTACCTCGACATGAAGACCTACCTCGTCGGCGACATCCTGACGAAGGTCGACCGCGCGAGCATGGCTCACTCGCTCGAGGTGCGAGTGCCGCTCCTCGACCATCGGCTCGTCGAGTGGATGTCGGGACTTCCTCCGGGCATGAAGCTCCACGGCCACGAGGGGAAGTTCGTCCTCAAGCGCGCCCTCGAGCCGCATCTCCCCCGCGAAATCCTCTACCGGCCCAAGATGGGCTTCTCGGTTCCGCTCGGGAGCTGGTTCCGAGGTCCCCTGCGGGAGTCGGTCCGCGAACGGGTCCTCGGCCCCGCCCTCCGGGATACGGGCTGGTTCGAGCCCGCCTTCCTGCAGGGGCTGGTGGAGCGCCACGAGCGCGGCGTCTCGGACCACAGCGCGGCGCTCTGGGCTCTTCTCCAGTTCGAGGCGAGCCTCCGGCGCGTGGTCGCGCCTCCCGCGCGGCGTCCCGCCGCGGCCTGACGATGCGCATCCTCCACGTCCTCGACCACTCGGTCCCGCTCCACAGCGGCTACACGTTCCGCACGCTCTCGATCCTGAAGGAGCAGCGCGCGCGGGGGTGGGAGCCGATCGGACTCACGACGCCGAAGCAGGGCGCGAGCGAGGCCGACGAGGAGACCGTTTCCGGCTTCCGGTTCTTCCGCACGAGGCCCAGGTCCGGCGGCGTCTCGTCGCTCCCCCTCCTGGGCGAGCTGGCGCTGATGCGCCGGGTGGAGCGGCGCCTCGACGCGGCGGCGCGCGAGGTGCGTCCCGACATCCTGCATGCCCACTCGCCGGTGCTCGACGCCTTCCCCGCGCTCCGCGTCGGGAAGCGGCTCGGGATCCCGGTCGTCTACGAGGTCCGCGCCTTCTGGGAAGACGCGGCCGCCGACCATGGGACGGCGAAGGCGTGGGGGCTTCGCTACCGGCTCACGCGTGGTCTCGAGACGCGGGCGCTCCGCGAGGCCGACGCGGTCACCGCCATCTGCGAAGGGCTTCGGAACGACATCGCGGGGCGCGGCATCCCCGAGTCGAAGATCACGGTCATTCCGAACGCCGTGGACGTGACCCGCTTCTCGCCGGGCGGCACCCCCGACCCCGAGCTCCGACGCTCGCTCGGGCTCGACGGCGCGCGCGTCCTCGGATTCCTCGGCTCCTTCTACGGCTACGAGGGGCTCGGCGTGCTCCTTCGAGCGCTGCCCGCGATCGCCGCCGCGGCGCCCGATGTCCGCGTCCTCCTCGCCGGCGGCGGACCCGAGGATGCCGCGCTTCGCGACCTGGCCTCCTCCCTCGGCCTCGGCGATCGCGTCCGCTTCGTCGGACGCGTTCCCCACGATCAGGTGAATCGCTACTACGACCTGATCGATCTCCTCGTCTATCCGCGGCTCCACTCCCGGCTCACCGATCTCGTCACGCCGCTGAAGCCGCTCGAGGCGATGGCGCAGGGGCGGCTCCTCATCGCCTCCGACGTCGGCGGGCACCGCGAGATGATTCACGACGGCGCGACGGGATTCCTCTTCAAGGCCGAGGACCCGGCGGCCCTCGCGGCCCGGGCGCTCGAAGTGCTCGCGGCCCGCGATCTCTGGGAGGCGGTCCGCGCCAGGGCCCGCTCCTACGTCGAGACGGAACGGAGCTGGCCGGTGGTGGTCGCGCGGTACGAGCAGGTGTACGCGTCGGCCCTCGCCGCGGCGCGATGACCGCGACCCTTCTCGGACGCCGCGTCGCCCTGGTCGGACCGATCCCGCCTCCCTTCGGCGGGATGGCGAATCAGACGAAGCAGCTCCATCGCCTCCTCGAGGCGAGCGGCGCCTCCGTCGAGTTCGTCGCGACGAATCCCCCGTACAGGCCCGCCTGGGTCGAGCGCTTGAAGGGCATCCGCGCCTTCCTTCGGCTCGCTCCCTACTGCGGAGCCCTCCGGAGCGCCGCCGGCCGCGCGGACGTGGCGCACGTCATGGCGAGCAGCGGCTGGGCCTGGCATTTCTTCGCGGCGCCCGCGATCTGGATCTTCTCGTGGCGCGGCGTCCCGGTCATCGTGAACTACCGAGGCGGAGCGGCCGAGGACTTCTTCTCGAGAGGGTTCGCCTTCGTGAGGCCGACCCTCTCGCGCGCCGCCGCGATCGTGGTCCCCTCGCCCTTCCTCCAGCGGGTCTTCGCCGCGCGGGGTTTCGAGGCGCGCGTCGTTCCGAACGTCGTCGACCGGGCCCTCTTCGCGCCCGCCGCGGGGGGGAGCGCGGCCGGACGCCGGACGCCGCTCCATCTCGTCGTGGCGCGAAATCTCGAGCCGATCTACGACGTCGGGACCGCCATCCGCGCCTTCGCGCGCGTGCGAGAGGCCCTTCCCGGCGCTCGCCTCTCCATCGCCGGGATGGGGCCCGAGCGGGGGGCGCTCGAGCGGCTCGCGTCGGAGCTGGCTCCGGCCGGCTCGATCGTCTTCACCGGCCGCCTCGAGAACGAGTCGATGGCGACCCTCTACCGCACGGCCGACGCCATCCTCAACCCGAGCCTCGTCGACAACATGCCGATCTCGATTCTCGAAGCCCTCTCGGCCGGGATTCCGGTGGTGAGCACCGACGCGGGCGGCATTCCGGACGTCGTGACGAACGAGGTTCAGGCCCTCCTCGTCCCGCCGCGCGATCCCGAGGCGATGGCCGCCGCGGTCCTTCGCCTGGAGCGCGAGCCGGGCCTGCGCGAGAGGCTGGTGGCGGAAGGCTTGCGCCACGTGGAGCGCTTCACCTGGGACCGGGTCGGGCCCGAGTGGGCGGCTGTCTACGCCGCGAGCCAGCCATGAACGAGCGCGCGAAAGACCCCCTCACCTCGATCATCTCGGGCTTCGTGTTCCCTCTTCACGAAACGCTGAAAGGCCATGACAGCGTGCGGGTTCTGCGCGGGATGGAGCGTTCCCAGTGGCTTCCGCCGGAAGAGCTCTCCGCCCTTCGCGTGGCGCGGCTGCGGCGATTCCTGGCCACGATCGGGGAGACGGTCCCCTACTACCGGGAGCTCTTCGCGCGCCTTCCGTTCGATCCTGCGAGCGTGTCGGGCCTTGCCGATCTGACCCGGCTTCCGACGATGGGCAAGGCCGAGATCCGGGCGAACGCCGAACGGATGAAGCGCCCCGGCGCGCGCCTGCGATCGATGAGCACGGGGGGTAGCACGGGCTCCCCGCTCCGCTTCTTCCTCTCGGCCGAGCGAATCTCCCACGACGTGGCCGCGAAATGGCGGGCGACGCGCTGGTGGGGCGTCGACATCGGCGATCCCGAGATCGTCCTCTGGGGCTCGCCGATCGAGCTCGGGCGGCAGGACCGCGCCCGGCTCTGGCGCGACCGGATCATCCGGAGCACTCTCCTCCCGGCGTTCGAGATGTCGAACGATCGAGTGAAGGGATACCTCGCCGAGATCGAGCGCCGGCGCCCCCGCATGCTCTTCGGCTACCCCTCCGCGCTCGCCCACCTCGCCTCCGCCGCGATTCGCGAACGGCGCTCCTTCCGCGGCCGCGGCATTCGCGTCGCCTTCGTGACGGGCGAGGTCCTCTACCCCGAGCAGCGGCGCGTCATCGAGGAGGGCTTCGGCTGCCGCGTGGCGAACGGCTACGGCGGACGCGACGCGGGCTTCATCGCGCACGAGTGCCCAAGCGGCGGGATGCACCTGACGGCGGAAGACGTGATCGTGGAACTCCTGGGCGAGGACGGCGCCCCCGTGCCCGACGGGACGCGCGGCGAGATCGCCGTGACCCATCTCGCGACCGCCGACTTTCCCTTCCTCCGCTATCGCACGGGCGACATGGCGACGGCCGCCGCGGGCGACTGCCCCTGCGGCCGCACGCTTCCGCGCCTCGCGGCCATCGAGGGGCGCCGCACGGACTTCGTCGTCGCGGCGGACGGCACGGTCATGCACGGACTCTCGCTCATCTACGTGATGCGGGAGCTGCCGGAGATCGAGGCGTTCCGGATCGTCCAGGAATCGCTCGACCGCACGCGCGTGGAGGTGGTGACGGCGGGAGAATTGTCGGAGGGGACGCGCCGGACGATCGAAGCGGGATTCCGCGCGCGGCTCGGGGCGGGCGTCCGGATCGACGTGGAGCGGGTGGCGGCGATCGCCGCCGCGGCGTCCGGCAAGTACCGCTACGTCGAGAGCCGCGTGGCGCCGCCCGCCGGCTAGACGCGGCGGGTGCCGGCGTCGATGAAGAGGCGGTGCCACATCTCGAGCACGAGGAGGCACCAGATCCACGAGCTGTAGTCGCGCTCCCCCGTTCGGTGATGGCGCAGCATCCTCCGCAGCACCCCTTCCTCGAAGTAGCCCCTCGCGAGCGAACCGGAATCGAGCAGGATCTCCTCGGAGGAGGACCTCAATTCGCTCCGGAACCACCGATCTTGAGGAACGGCGAACCCCTGCTTCCGTTTCGTCAGGACGGAGGCGGGCAGGCGCTTCGCCGCGATCTTCCGAAGGAGGACCTTCGTCGTTCCCTCCCGCAGCTTGTACTCGACCGGCAGTCCGGCCATGAACTCGACGAGCTCGTAATCGAGCAGCGGGCTCCGCGCCTCGAGCGAGACGGCCATGCTCATCCGGTCGACCTTGGTGAGGATGTCGCCCGGAAGGTAGAAGAGCGTGTCGAGGAGCTGGTAGCGGCTCACGGGGTCGAGCGTGTCGAGATGCCGCCAGAACGCGGCGTCGGTCTCGAGGGGCGAGCGCGCGGCGGGAGCGCGGCGGATCGACGGGCGTAGGAGGCGTTCCCGAACGTAGGGAAAGATTCCGAGCGATCCGGGGCGCTCGTGGGCCGACCAGTGCGCCATGGCGTAGAGGTAGTTGTATCCGGGCGCGTCGATCGGCAGGGTCCGGACGAGCGGTGAGACGAGCCCGCCGCGAATCCAGCCGGGGATCGACGTCATCCTCCGGTAGCGGCCGAGTCCGAGATAGCGCGAGTAGCCGGCGAAGACCTCGTCGCCTCCGTCCCCGGAGAGGGCCACGGTGACGCCCTCGCGCGCGGCCTTGCAGACGTAGTAGGTCGGCACGGAGGAGGAGTCGCCGAAGGGCTCGTCGAGGTGCCAGACGAGTTCGGGGAGGATGTCGAACGCCGCCGGCTTCACGGTGGTCTCGTGATGCTCCGTCCCGAGGTGGCGCGCGACGACGCGCGCGTCCTCGGCCTCGGAGTAGCCGGCCTCCTCGAAGCCGATGGTGAAGGTCTTCACGGGGCGGGCCGAGGCCTCGGCCATGAGCGCCACGACGACGCTCGAATCGAGGCCGCCCGAGAGGAAGGCGCCGAGCGGGACGTCGCTGATCATGCGGCGGCGGACGCACTGCGCGAGGAGCGCCTCGAGCCGCTCCTCCGCCTCGGGCTCGGAGAGGCGCGCCGGAGCGGGATCGAAACGAAGCGACCAGTAGGGGTGCGTCTCGATCGCGCCATCCTTCGCGCGGAGGTAGTGCCCCGGCAGGAGCCGCCGGACGCCCTCGATCATGGTCCGCTCGCCGACGGGATAGCTGTAGGTCAGATACTCCTGCAGCGCGCCCGAGTCGACGCGCCGGTCGAAGGCGCCGTACGCGAGGATCGCCTTCAGCTCCGAGGCGTAGACGATCCGCTCACCGTCCGCCCGCCAGTAGAGAGGCTTCTTCCCCAGGCGGTCCCTCACGAGCACCAGTTCCCGCTCGGACTGGTCCCAGAAGCCGCAGGCGAACATCCCGTTCCACTTGGAGAAGGACTCGACGCCGCGCTGGCGGAAGAGACGAAGCAGGACTTCGGTGTCGGATTTGGTGGCGAAGCGTTCGCCCTTCGCCTCGAGCTCCGCCCGCAGCTCGAGGAAGTTGTAGATCTCCCCGTTGAAGACGACCCAGACCGGGCCGTCCGACATCGGCTGGCCGCCCGTGGCGAGATCGATGATGCTGAGGCGGCGATGGACCAGTCCCGCCGGGCCGACGACCTCGATTCCCTCCGCGTCGGGGCCGCGGTGGCGAATGACGTGGGCCATGCGCGCGAGCCCCTCGCGGTCGGGCGAGCGGCCGGGGGCGAGCTCCAGGACGCCGGCGATGCCGCACATCTAGCGGCGCCCTCCGTCGAACCACCCCGAGATCTCGAGGTCGAAGAGACCGGGCGAGAAACGCGGACCGAGCGCGAGATAGCCGGCGTCGCGCCGTTTGAGCGCGAGCGGATCGGTCGAGAGCGAATTCGCGCCGGGCATCGTCGTCACGGCGAGCCGGATGCCCCGCTTCTCGAGCAGCCGGCGCGTCGCCTCGCTGCTCCGCCCGCGGGGATAGGCCATCGAAATGGGAGGTTCTCCGGTCTCGGACTCGATGCGCGCGATCGACTTCTCGAGTTCGGCGTCGGCCCCCTCGATCGGAAGCGTGTCGAGGAACGCATGGCTCGCCGTGTGGCTGCCGAACGTGACGCCCCCGGCGCGCATCGCCCGCACTTCCTCCCAGCCGAGCATGAGGCGAGGGCGCGGCGAGGGATCGAGGCCGTCCGCCGCGGAGCGAAGCGACTCCACGATCCCGAGTCGGCGATCCTCCTCGAGCGTGTTCAGCAGCGAGATCGCGCGATCGACGCCGTTCGTCCAGGAGGTCGTTCCCGCCGCCACGTCCTCGAGCAGGCGGCCGGCCTGGTCCCCCACGGCGCGCGCGGCATCGCGGAGCGCGCCGGCGCCCCCGCGGTCGAGCCGGCGAACCGATTCGGCGAGGTCGTCCCACCAGAGCGAACCGCCGTGATCCATGCGATCGGTCACCAGAAAAATCGTGGCCGGAATTCGAAAGCGGCGGAGGATGGGAAACGCGTGCCGGTAGTTGTCGACGTAGCCGTCGTCGAACGTCACCCAGACGGCGCCGCGCGGGAAAGGTCGGCGCGCCGCGAAGTGCTCGGCGACCTCGGCGGCGCCCATCGGGTGATAGCGGCTCGCGAGGCGATCCATCTGCTCCTCGAAGATCTCGGAGGCGACGCGCATGGCCTCGCCGGGCCGGTCCCGGCCATCGGCGTACGGCAGGACGTTGTGGTAGGCGAGAACGCTGAGAGACGGCGGCGCGATCGCGCGGCGAATCGAGAGAGCGCCGCTCCAGCGGGCGGCGCCCCCCGCGAGGGAGCGGGCCCGGTGCGAGCCGCGCCAGGGGGCCCGCTTCCGCGCGTAGACCGCCTCGTAGAGCCGCGCGTTTCCGGCCACCATCTCGGGGAAGCTGTGCCGCTCCTCCACGCGACGCCGGCCCGCGAGGCCCATGGCCTTCCCTTCCTCGGGATGATCCAGCACCCAGGCGATTCGCTCCGCGAGCCGCTCCGGATCCTTGGAGGGAACCATCCATCCCGTCACGCCGTCCTCGACGAGATCGGGCGTTCCACCCACTCGCGTGGCCACCACCGGCCGCCGCGCCGCCATGGCCTCGAGAATGGTGTTCGACATCCCCTCGTAGATCGACGAATTGACGTAAACGTCGAACCCGGCGAGGAGCTGCGGCACGTCGGTTCGAACGCCGAGGAACGAAACGGAGCGGGATAGTTCGTCCCAGTTCGGCATCTCCCGTTCCATCCGGGTCGCGAACCGGCGGTCGGGATCGATCCCCGCCATCGCCAGGCGCGCCCGCGGACGATCCCGGCGGACGATCGCGAACGCGGCCACCAGGGACGCGAAGTCCTTCACGTCCCTGAAATTGCCGATCGTGCCGATGACCTGGGCCGATTCGGGAAGTCCCATCCCGGCGCGCGCGGCCGCGAGCTCGGGGAGCTTCTCGTAGCGTGCGAGTTCGATGCCGTTCGGGATGAATCGGATTCGCGAGCGGCGGACCTTCCAGTCCGTGGCGATGTGCTCGCACAGATCGCGGGAGACCGCCGTGAAGTGATCGACCCTGCCGGCCAGCATCCGCTCCAAGAGGCGGCGGCGCGTCTCCTTGGAGACCTCGGCGGTCTCTCGTCCATGTTCGCCATGGATCACGACGGGGACGCGCGCCATGCTCGCGGCGATGACGGCGTAGAGATAGGTCGTCCAGTTGTGGGAGTGGACGATGTCGATTCGCTGGTCGCGCATCAGGTCGGCCAGCCGGTAGAGGACGCTCGTCTGGAATCCGGCGGCCCGTTCGAGGGACGTGACCGGAACGTCGCTCCGGAGCGCCGCCACGCCCTCGGGAAAGGCATTGAGGAGCGAGCAGATCGAGGGCTGGAACCGGTCGCGATCGAGGTGGTTCACGACCTTGATCACGCCGTACTCGGTGCCGCCCAGCGCCAGGCGATGGATGACGTGGAGCACCCGCAGCTTCGGCGAGTCGGAGTTCCTCCTCGGGTCGGCTCCGCGGTTCATTCGCCCTCGGAAGCGGGCGGTGCAGGCGGCGCCGCGGCCGGCGCCGGAGCCTTTCGCCCGATCAGGCTCTTCACGATTCCCTTCCCCCACCGCTCCATCCGCTCCGCGGCGAGCGTGGCCTGGGCGACGGGATGCCCACCCGGCGCGAGAACCAGCATCTCGGTCTGACGGTAGCTCTTCGTCCACTCGGCCTTGTAGCGCTCGGGTCCGCGCAGGAAATCGAATTCGCGCCGGCCGCGCGCGATGGCCGCCTCCATGGACCGCCCGATCACGACGACGCCGGGGCTGTACTTGGTGGCGGGCAGTCGCTCGTCGGGCGACGCGGGGTCGAATCCGGTCTGGTAGCAGAACGCGACGTCCTTGAACTCGTACTCGTAGAGCGCGGCGATGGAGCGCGCGCCCGATCGGAGCTCGTGGACCCGCATCCGTCCCTTCGGCGCGAGCTTCGAGACGAGATCGGCGTGGAACGCGAGGACCCGGGGATCTTCGAAGTTCCCGGGCAGGTTCCTGGATCGCCAGCGCATGCGGTGGAGTTCGTAGAGGCGCTCCAGCGCGGCCGGCAGATCGTCGGTCCGGCTCGCGGTCGTGAACGCGACGTCCACTTCATCGAGGCGCGCGCACTTCTTCCGATAATTCTGGCGCATGGCCGGGCCGAGCGATTTTCGAAATCCTTCCCCGTCCTCGGCGAGCGGCATGTAGGGGCAATGTTCCGCCGGCGTCCGGCGCATGGAGAACCGGTCGCGCTCGGCGAGGGGGATCCAGTGCTCGACGACGGCCGAGTTCGCGAGAAGATCCCCGAGCCGGAGGAGGTCCCATCGCCCGGAGGCGCGTCGAAGCGCGTCCCAGAGCGCCGCGGCGGCGGCCCGTTCGGCTCCGGGCTCGAGGAGGATGTCGAGATAGTCGGAGCTCACCTTCTCGGTTCCGAGGAAGCGGACCGCGCGATGCGGGATCGGAAACGTCTCGAGCCGCAGACAGAAGGGGGCGAGCCCGATCAGGCGCCCCGCCTCGTCGCGCGCCGCCAGCACGAAGAGGGAACGTCCGGCGTGGAACTGCCTCCACCACGCGTGGAGCCACCCCCAGGAGACGAAGAGGGAGCGGGAGGCGCTCCGGTCGTGGAGCGCGTCCCACTCCGCGGCCAGCGCCTCGAACGCCTCGGTCGTCGCGATCGTGTCGACGCGAATCGTCATCTTCACCGCGCCGGTTCGCCGCGCCGCTCGAGCGGGGCGGATGACGGCAGGCGATCGCGGGTTCGGCTCACGGGGTCACCTTTCGCCTGATGGCGTTTCCGAGGACGAACTTGAAGGCGTGCGCGGCGCGCGGGACGTGGCCGCGGCCGAAGAGATAGATCCAGACATGCCTCCGAATGGACGGCTGCCAGGCATCCTTCGCCTCCGTCAGGGGGCCCAGGAATTCGTAGTCCGTCACGCCGGCGCCGCAGCACCACTCCAAGATTCGCGCGTTCAGGAGCTGCCCGACCCCGAAGCGCGCGAAGTCGGGATCGTAACCGATCTTGAGGCAGTAGTAGCGATCTCCCTCCTGGAAGCTGAGGTCGAAGGCCGCGATCCGCTCGCCGATCCGCATGCGGCCGACGCGAAGCGCCCCCCTCGACCCGGCGTCGCGGGCGACGGCTGCGTAGAAGGAGTGAAGCGCCGGGTCGCTCGCGATGGCGCTCCCAGCCTCGCCCTTCCAGCCCCGCCGCTCCACGTCGAAGCAACCGTCGAGGATCGCGTCGGTGACCTCGCCGTCCCGGAGGAGCTCGAACGTCACCGGGCCCTCGGCGTCGAGCTTCTTCGCGCGGCTTCGAAGGCTGTAGCGGAATTTCCCCGGCAGCCGGCCGATGTACGTCTCCCACGCCGTCCCGAGGCGGAGATAGGGCGAGGCGTAGGAGTGCCAGATCCCGGCCGGGTATCCGTCGCGCGTGGCCATCGCGAAGAGCCGATCGCGCTCCTCCTCCCCCTCCGCCTCCGCCACCTCGCGGAGGAGGACGAGGTCCCACGACGATTCGATCGAGCGAAGATGAGCCCAGATCGCTTCCAGCGCCTCCGGCTCGTCGTCGCGGCAGAGCGGGCCGAACCGGAAGGAATGGTCGTTGGAGAGACCCTCGAGGGTTCGGAGCGGAAAGAGCCCGAGCCTCTCGTGCCCGCGATGGAGCGGGAGCGCCGCCGCGAGGCGCTCTCCCCGCCGCGCGACCACGATCTCGAGATCCGCACCGCCCCCGAAGTGCTCCCACCAGATTCGGAGCCATGAGTGGCGCAGAAAAGGGATGGCTCCCGCGCTCGCGCGGTGAAGATCGTCCCACGGCGCCGCGAGTTCGTCGAACTCACGAAGCGACGTGACCGTCGCGACCGCGGTCGGCAGGGGCGAGCCGCTCACGAGGTCGCCCTCGCCGCGCGGTCGCTCGCCGCACCGGAACGCCCGGAAACGATGCCGGCGAGCAGTTCCTCGAGCATCCGTCCGGCCTCCGACCATGGGTGCCGGCGCTCCACGTAGCGGCGCGCCGCGCTTCCCTCCCGCCTCCAGAGATCGTCATCGGTGAGGAGGGGCGCCAGCGCCGCGGCGAACGCCTCGGGATCGGCGGCGCGGCGTACGCCGTCTCCCTCCCCCGCCGGGATTCCCTGGAGCGCGAGCGGGGCGGAGACGACGGGGAGGCCCATCGCCATCGCCTCGAGGATCTTGCTCTGAACGCCGCGGGCGATCCGGAAGGGCGCGACGGCGGCGCGGGCCCGCGTGAAATAGGGTCTCACGTCGGGGACCTCGCCCGTCACGCGCACTCCCTCGAGGCGGGCGAGGTCGCGCACCTCGGGCGTCGGCCGGCGGCCCACGATGGTGAACGTCGCGTCGGGAACGAGCCGCCGAAGCGCCGGCAGGACGTCGAGCGCGAAATGGCGCACCGCGTCCGTGTTCGGAAAGTAGTCCATGACGCCGGTGAAGACGACGGAGGGAGGAGGCGCGGGGCGATCCGGTCCGGAGACGGCTTCGGGCCGGAAGTAATCGAGATCGACGCCCATCGGCAGGACGCCGATGGAGCGCCCGGGAACGAGCGGCCGGAGGAGATTCGCCTCCGCGTCGGAGACGAACGTGGAGGCCTCGAAGACCGTCGCCATCGAAGCCTCGTAGCGGGCGAGGCGGTCCGCCTCCAGGTTGTAGACGAGCGACCGCGGAAAGCCGAGCCGCTCCGCGTAGGCGCGCCACTTCGCGGAGTCGAGGTCGACGAAGTCGAGGAGGCGCGGGATGCCCGCGACGTCGGCCACGTACGCCGCCATGGGGCAGGTGTAGGCGACGATCGCGTCGGGCGGCGAATCGGCGAGCCGCTTCCGCACGAGGCGCCGCAGCGCGGACGAGTCGAAGGCGGCGACGGAGAGCGAGCGCGCCGACGGGAGCGCGGCGAGCGCGTGAAGCCTCGCCATGCGCCGCGAGCGGTAGACGACGTCCACGCTCGCGCAGAGCGGCCGGAGCGACGCCGCGTGGGCCACGTCCTCCGGCGTGTCGGCCAGAGCGAGGAGATGGATCGCGTGCCGGGGGGCGAGGTGCGCGATCTGGTGATAGGCGCGGATCTTCTCCCCCTTGTCGGGCGGGAACGGGACCCGGTGCGCCAGGTAGAGGATTCTCATGGGAAGTAGCGGACCAGCATCGGGCCGACGCGCGTGGCGAGCGCGAGCGGCATCCGCTTCCAGAGGTCGATCGCCAGGGAGAACTTGGGATTCTTCGGGCTCAGGTCGGGGAGCTCCTTCTGCCGGACGAGCGCGTATTGATACGCGAGCGGCGTCGGCTCGAAGCCCCAGTGCCGTTTGAAGTCGAACGACCCGCTCCCTCGCTTGCTCCGGCCGAAATCGAAGAGCGTGTCGCCGCGCTCCATGCCGTGGATCATGAGACTCCAGTACATGTAGTCGTTCACGCCGTAGCGCCACCCCTCGCGGAGCGACCCGCCGTAGTAGGGCGACACCTCCCCGCGATCGTAGAAGGTCAGCACCGAGGCGAGGGGGACGCCCTCGCGCCGGACGACGAGGATGCCGGCCTCCGCCGGGAACGCCGCCATGAGATTCGCGAAGAGCCTGCGGGGAAAGACCGGAGTGCCGAGATTGCGGACGCTCGTGGCGTAGATCCGGTAGAAATCGTCCAGGAGCTCCGCGCCGCCGTGAACCGCGTCGAGACCGCTCTTCAGGCCGATTCGAATGCTCCGCCGCTGGTTCCGCGGAATGGCGGCCATGTTCTCCTCGGCGGTCGGCAGGATCGGCTTGCGGAAGGTGACGTAGAGGTCGCGCGACGGAAGATCTCCGACGGCAGCGCGATTCCGGTACTCCACGTAACGGGCGCCGAGCCGCGTCCCCTCCGCCAGCGCGTGCGCCAGGAGGGCGTCGCTCGCGGCGGCGTCCTCCGCGACGGGACCTCCGTAGACGGCCTGGGCCGTCGAGACGAGGGAGCGTCCCCACGGCAAGGTCGGGACCTGCGTGAGAGGCAGGATGCCCCGGATCGCGCCGTCCCGCCAGACGGCGACGGAGCGATCGACGTAGCCGAAGGCGTCGGCCACGGCGGTCTGCCAGGCGGAGCGGTGGAAGAGCGTGGCGCCGGGATGGGTGCGAACGAAGTCGTCCCACGCGACGGGATCGGTGGCGCGCGCGCGGATCTCGAACCCCGCGGAGGCGGCCGGCGATGTGGCGCCGCGGGTCACCGCGCGGCGCGGACCGACTCGACGGTCCGGCGGAGTCCTTCCTCGAATCCGACCTTCGGCGCGAAGCCCAGGATGCGGGTCGCCTTGTCGATCGAAGCCTGGGAATGGAGCACGTCGCCCACGCGGGGCGGCTGGAAGTCGGGATTCGCCTCGACGCCGATGATCTTGCCGAGCGAAGCGAGGAGGTCGAGGAGCGAGAAGCGGTCGCCGCACGCGATGTTGATCGCCTCCCCCGCCGCCCCGGGCGCCGACGCCGCGCGAAGGTTCGCGTCGACGACGTTGTCGACGAACGTGAAGTCGCGGCTCTGCGTGCCGTCCCCGAAGACGACCGGGCGGCGGCCCTCGAAGAGCGCCGTGACGAAGAGCGGAATCACCGCCGCGTACTGCGACGTCGGGTCCTGTCGAGGGCCGAAGACGTTGAAATACCGGAGCGAGACGGCCTCCACGCCGAGCGTCCGCGTGAAGACCTCGGAGAACTGCTCCCCCGCGAGCTTGCTCGCCGCGTAGGGGGAGAGCGGCGCGGGCGTCATCGCCTCGTGCTTCGGCAGGGTCGGCGTGTTGCCGTAGACCGACGAGGAGGATGCGCAGACGACGCGCCGGACCCCCCTCGACCGCGCCGCCGAGAGGACGTTCACCGTCCCCGTGACGTTCACGGCCGTCGTGTCGGTCGGATTCTCGATGGAACGCTGCACGGAGGCGAGGGCCGCCTGGTGGAAGACGGCCTCGGCCCCGTCGCAGGCGCGGAGGCATGCCGCCGGATCCCGCAGGTCCCCCTCGATCCACTCGAAGCGGGCGCCCCCCAGCTTCGCGAGGAGGTCGAGGTTCGCCTTCCGCCCGGTGGCGAGATTGTCGAGGACGCGCACCTCGTGGCCGTCGCGCAGCAGGCGCTCGGCGATGTGGGAGCCGATGAAGCCGGCTCCCCCCGTGACGAGAAAGCGGGCCATCGGCTACAGGCGGAAGACGCCGCGGGTGCGGCGGCGCTTCAGCGCGTTGCGGGTGTCCACGACCGTCGGCGCGTGCTTCGCCACCAGCCGGAAATCGAAGCACTTGTGGGCCGTGGCAATCACGACGCAGTCCGCCGCGCGGAGGGTGGAGGCGCGGTAGGGCCGGCTCTTCATGACGTGTCCCCCGTGCCGGATGGTCGGAACGTAGGGATCGCAATATTCGACCTTGGCGCCCTGCTGCTCGAGGAGTTCCATGATGTCGAGCGAAGGCGACTCGCGGACGTCGTCGATGTCGGCCTTGTAGGCGACCCCGAGGACGAGGATGCGGGAGCCTCGGAGCGACTTCCGCCGGGAGTTCAGCGCGTCGCCGATCCGCTTCACCACGTGGCGGGGCATGGAGCCGTTCACCTGGCCCGCGAGCTCGATGAATCGCGCCTCGAAGCCCGACTCGCGCGCCTTCCAGGAGAGGTAGAACGGGTCGATCGGAATGCAGTGGCCGCCGAGGCCCGGGCCGGGATAGAACGGCATGAATCCGAACGGCTTCGTGGCGGCGGCCTCGATCACCTCCCAGACGTCCATGCCCATCCGGTCGCAGAGAAGCGCCATCTCGTTCACGAGCCCGATGTTCACGGAGCGGAACGTGTTCTCGAGAAGCTTCACCATCTCCGCGGTCCGCGTGCTGTCGACCTGGACGATCTTCTCGATCGTGGTGCCGTACATCGCCGCGGCCGCGCGCGTGCAGGCCGGCGTGCTGCCGCCGACGACCTTCGGAATGTTCTCCGTGTGGTAGATCGGGTTGCCCGGATCGACCCGCTCGGGCGAGAAGGCGAGGAAGAAATCCTTGCCGACCTTGAATCCGTTCGCCTCGAGCATCGGCCGCAGCATCTCGTCGGTGGTTCCGGGATAGGTCGTGCTCTCCAGCACGACGAGCTGCCCCCGCTTGAGCCGCGGCGCGATCTCGTCCAGGGCGGCGGCGATGAAGGAGACGTCCGGATCCTTCGTCTTGCGAAGGGGCGTCGGGACGCAGATGTCGATGGCGTCCATGCTCTTCAATTCGTCCCAGTCGAGCGTGGCCCGCAGGCGGCCGCTCTTCACGAGGTCGCGCACTTCGCGGGTGGGCACGTCCTGGATGTAGGAGCGGCCCGAGTTCAGAATTCCCGCGCGCTTCGCGTCGATCTCGAACCCGGTCACGTTGAAGCCGACCTTGGCGAGATTCGTCGCGAGCGGAAGGCCGACGTATCCGAGCCCGACGACGCCGATGCGGGCGGTGCGGCGGGCGATCCTGTTTTCGAAGCGGCGCAGCAGGTCCGGCGAGCGTTTCGCCTGTGGCATATGGATCCTCCCTAAGACGTTCCGGCGTCGCCGCCGGACGTCGTTGGTGTCGATGCGGCGTCGCCCACGTTCGGCTGCGCGCCGCGCCGGGACGACTTGTGGTACCCGTAGTAGGAGTGCTCGTAGTAGTACGGGAGCCCGCGCGTGGCGTTGTTCAGAATGACGCCGACGACGCGTTCCCGGAACGGGGTCGTGATCTGCTTCAGTCGACGGACGAGATTGAGCGGCGTGCGGCCCGCGAGGGCGACGATGACGATCCCGTCGATGTGCTGCGCCATCATCACCGGCTCGACCACGGGGACCATCGGCGCCGAGTCGACGAGGACCAGGTCGAATTGTTCGCGGCAGCGGGCGATGACGTTCGCGAACACCTCCTCGTTGAAGAGCTGCGCGATCGGCATCGAGGCCGCCCCCGCCGGAATGACGGAGAGCGTCGGGAGAAGGGTCGGCCGGATCACGGCGTCGATGGACGCCTTCTCGGCCAGGAGATCGGCGAGCCCGGGCCGGAACGAGACGCCGAGCGCCCGGTGCATCGTGGGTCTCCAGAGGTCCGCGTCGATGACGACGGTCCGCCGCCGGAAGATCCGCGCCGCCACGATCCCCATGAGCGCGCAGGTCGTGCTCTTCCCCTCGCCGCGTCCCGCGCTCGTCACCATGAACGACTTCCGCTCCCGGTTCGCCGGATCGGACCAGAGCGCCTGGAGGAGGCGCCGCACCTCGGTCGCGTGGGGCGAGTCGAGGTCGAACGACGCCAGTAGATCGGGCGTCTTGGCGCGCTTCGATGCCGCCGCGCTCATTGCGGTTGGCTCTTGGCGGTCGCGGGCGGCTTCGGGGCCGGTTCGGTGCGGAGGACGCTGTTGATGGTGTAGAGGATTCCAGTCAGGAGCAGCACGACCACGATCGACACGGCGGGCCAGTGGTTCTGGAGGAAACTCCCCGGCTGCCCCCACCCTTCCACGCGCGGAACGGTCCCGATGACGCGCGCGCCGAACTCGCGCTCGGCCTGCTCCACCGTCTGCACGACCGCGCCCAGCTTCTCCACGGCGAGCACGAGCCCGATGGAGAGGAGCGGCCCGAGGAGGAGCGCCCCGCCGAAGATCTTGATTCGGCTCGGGAACACCGGGTAGAGGGGCACCTGCGCCGCCTCGATGACGTCGATCTTCACGCCGAGATCGCTCGTGGCGAGGGCCTCGGAGATCTGGCTCGACGTGACTTCCTTCTGCAGCGTGCCGAGCATCTGGCGATTCGCGTCCACGTCGCCCTGCAGGCGCTGCAACTCCATCTGGTCGCGGGGGCTGCTGCGGACGCGCTGCGAGAAGTTCTGAATCTGGCTCTGCAGGCGCGCCGACTTCGCCTTGAGCGAGCGAAGGAGCGCGCGGTCGAGCGCGATGCCCGCGGCGGCCGTCTTCGCGGTCTCCGAGACGTCGGCGATCGTCGACGAGGCCTTCTCGTACTCGCCGAGGAGGCTCTGGCGAAGGTCGCCGATCTTCGACCGAAGGCTGGCCGCCTCGGTCACTCCCCGCTCGCCGCCCAGCGACGCGTCGCTGAGACTCACCTCGAGGTCGGCCAGCCGGCGGCCCATCCCGTTCGAGGTCTCGCTGCCGAGATCGGGCGGCAGGAGTCCGCCGCCCGTTTCGGCGTCCCACGTGGCGCGCTCGGACTGGATGCGCGAGGCAATCTGCTCCATCTCCTCCTCGTTGATTCGAAGGAGGTTTCGCGCGACGTCGAGGTTGCCCTCGTTGATCACGCTCGCTTGGAGCCCGCGTCCGAGGAGCGATTCGTTGTACTGGCGAAGGGCGTCCTCCGACCGGCGAAGCCGTTCCTGGTAGACCGCGATCTGATCCTCGCTGAAGACGCTGCGGGCTTGGACCCGCTCGAGGGTGGCCTGGAGACTCTGCTGCAGGAGGAGATCCGAGGTGGTCGCCACGAGGTCGCGCGCTTCGATGGGGTCGGCCGCCTGGACCGTGATCCGGATGAGGTTCCCCTGCACCGGCGCCACGCTGATCCGTCGCCCGACGTTCGTGAGCGCCTGACGGACGAGGTACTCCTCCGCGCTCACGCCGCGGTGCTCCGCCTCGGCGCGCCGATCGGGCCGCTTCGCCTGGGCCTGGATCGACGCGAGAAGCCCCGTTCTCTCGATCAACTGTTCGAGAAATCCCCGGCTGTGGATGCGGTTCGCGAGAAGGGCGACCCGATCGCGCGGCGCCGCCGCGTCTCCCCCGGCGCGCGTCAGGGCGTCGATGGTCGGCGAGACGTTTCCGCGGTCCCCCACGCTCAGGATGACGTACGACTCGTACACCGGGACGGTGATCTTGTAGAAGATGAACGCGCCGCAGAGCACGAGGAGGATCGGCAGGAGCAGGTGGTACTTGTACTGCCTCGCCTTCCAGATGAGGTCGCGTACGTCGATGAACGATTCGGTCGAGTCCATAGTCTCCGTGGCCCTGGCGAGCGTCTAGTGGTCGTAGTACCGGAGCGCGATGATGGTCGTGGCGAGCGCGAGAATGGGCGCGATCAGGCCCACCATGGCGAGCAGCACGGCGCCCCTCGGCTTGCTCCGCTTCAGCCAGATCGTGTCGCCCGCGCGGAGCGGGACGTTGCCGGCCTCGTACGCGCTGGTCAGGTAACGGTCGGCGTCGACCCGAAGGTGCTCCACCTGGTTCCCGTTCTTCCGCACGATCTCGACCTGGCCCAGGTTGGCGTCGGGGGTCGGGAGGGCGAGGATGAGCGCGGACGCGACGTCGTACGCTTCTTCGAGCGGCTTCGGCCCCTGCTGCGCCACGGCGCCGAAGATGTAGACGACGCTCCCCGATCCCGCGGCGCCCGACTTCCGCTGCACGCGGACCGTGTCGCCCGGGTGAAGCCGCGGAAGCTTCTCCAGCGTTCCCGCCAGAATGGCGCTCTGCACGTCGATCGTCTCCTGTTTCCGGTCGTGCGAACCTTCGCCCGGGATGATCTCCACCGCCGCGAGGTTCGCGTCTTCCTGCGCGCCCCCCGCCAAGGCGATGGCGTCCCACGGCGAGGACGAATCGGAGTAGTCATAGGCGCCCGGCAGGACGACGGCGCCGAGCACGAGGACGCGGCGCTGGCTCGACCGGGTGATGGTCACCGTCACCCGCGGGATTTCGCGGTCGATCAGCGAATAGCGGCGCGAGAGGTCGGCGCCCAGATCGGCCTCGGTGCGCCCGGCCGCGCGGACGGGACCCGCCGTCGGGAGCGTGACGTTTCCGTCCGCCGCGACCACGAATTCTCCCGAAAGGTCGGCCCTCGACGCCACGTCGACGCGAATCACGTCGCCGGCCTGGATGCGCGGCGCGGTCGCGGCCGACGCGGCCGCAGGCATCGCCAGGAGCATGATCCACCCCAGTAGATACCCTGCCAACCGTGCCCTCATTCCGTATCGATCCTGGCCCATCGAGTCAGAACCCTCCCGGCGCCTCCTGCGCCCGTTAACCGTGCGACGAAGTTGCAGCTACTGCAGCATTTAAGTCTAACAACAAGCCCGGCCGCGGTCAACCGCCCCCAAGATGCTTCGCCAGGACGGCCGCGATCCGCTCCCCGGCCTTCCCGTCCCAGAGCGCGGGGCAGCGCGGCGCCGGGGCGGGCCCGTCGAGGAGCGCGTTCACGGCGGGCACCACCGACTCAGGATTCGAGCCGAGGAGCCGGTTCGTCCCTTCCGAGATCGTGACGGGTCGCTCGGTGTTCGCACGCAACGTGAGGCAGGGAACGCCGAGCGCCGTCGTCTCCTCCTGGATCCCCCCGCTGTCGGTCAGGAGAAACCGCGCCTGATCCATGACGCCGAGGAAGTCGAGGTAGCCGAGCGGCGCGCTCAGCCGAATGTTCGGGTGGGAGGCGAGCCCGAGCGCCTCCATCCGGGCCCGCGTCCGGGGATGCACCGGGAAGAAGACCGAGATCCGCCCGGCGACCGTGCGGAGGGCCTCCCAAATTCGCTGGAGGCCGTCGGCGTCGTCGACGTTGCTCGGGCGATGAAGCGTGACGACGGCGTACGAACCGCGGGAATAACCGAGCCCCTCGGGCGCGTTCCGCGTCCGGGCCGCCTCGAGATGGCGCCGCAGGGTGTCGATCATCGGATTCCCCACGAGGTGAATCGTGGCGGGGTCGACGCCCTCGGCCTTCAGATTGTCGATCGCGTCGGCCGACGTGGCGAAGAGGAGGTTCGAGACGGCGTCGGTGACGAGGCGGTTGATCTCCTCCGGCATGCCGCGGTCGCGGCTCCGGAGCCCCGCCTCCACGTGGGCGACCTCGACGTTCCGCTTCACGGCGACGAGCGCGCAGGCCATCGTGGAGTTGACGTCCCCCACCACGAGGACGAGGCGCGCGTTCTTCCGCTCGTCGAGAAGCGTGTCGAAGGCTTCCATAATGCGTGCCGTCTGACGCGCGTGCGTGTCGGAGCCGATCTCGAGATTCCGGTCGGGCGTCGGGAGCCCCAGCTCGGTGAAGAAGACGCGCGACATCGCCTCGTCGTAGTGCTG
Source organism: Candidatus Eiseniibacteriota bacterium (assembly GCA_035716005.1). Classification (GTDB taxonomy): domain Bacteria; phylum Eisenbacteria; class RBG-16-71-46; order SZUA-252; family SZUA-252; genus SZUA-252. The sequence goes on along the minus strand of DASTKG010000173.1, from coordinate 3,968 downwards.
CCCCGTGTGGATGAGGAGCGGGCGCAGCTTCGGATAGGCGCGGAGCGCGTCGAGGATCGGCGCCATCTTCATGAAGTTCGGTCTCGCGCCGACCACGCAGAGCAGCTCGGCCATGAAGCGGGTCTCCTCCCTAGAATGCGGTTGCCGCCGCGGCGGCCAGGCCGGCCGACAGGGCGGAGACGAGCACGTTCCGTCCGAAATGTCCCAGGCGAATCCCGAAGCGCGACCCGCCGACGAAGCTCTCGATAACGCAGGCGGCGAAGCCCGCGGCCATCGTGGCGACCGCCGCCGCGCCGCTCTCGACGACGCCGAAGCCCAACGCCGTGAGCGCCACCGCGGCCGCGGCCGCCGCGCCGGCCAGAAGCCCACCGAGGCTCACACCCCCGAGGCTCCCGTGCGCCGCCCGCGAGAAGCGGCCGCCGCTCCAGCGGACGACGGGGCCCGGAAGGAGCGGCCCCACTTCGGTCGCGGCCGTGTCGGCGAAGGCGCCCGCCAGCGAGCCGGCGGCCGCGAGGGCGCACCAGACGCGAGACTCCGTCGACGCCGCGGCGACCAGGCCGAGCGCCGCCGGGATGCCGAGCTTGGCGAGGACGTTCGCGATCCCGCGACGCCCGCGGTTCGCCTCGGCCGCCCCTTTCGCCTCCTTCGCCGCGCGGCCGAGCCGAGTCAATCCGCCCGCGCCGAGCACGAAGAGCGCGAGGGGGGCGACCACGCCGGGCCCGAAGCCGGCGACCATCGCGGCCGCGACCGCGAGACCCGCGAGCGTCGCGCCCCTCGTTCCCTGCCCCAGGAGCGCGACCGCGGCGGCGCCCAGCGCGGCCAGCCCGAGGCCGAGCCAGAGCGCCGTCTCGTGCGTCATCGCCGGCGACGGGTCCATCGGCTAGACGCCGGAGCCGAGCGCGCCGTAGGCGAGCGCCACCGCGAGCGGGATGGCGACATTGTCCCACCCCGGCGGCGCGAACGCCTCCACCACCGCGCCCGCGGCGCCGCAGCCGACGGCGAACCGGAGGAACGCTCCCGGATGCATCGCGTGCGAGGCCGTCCAACCGCAGACGATCGCCGCGACGACGAAGAAGGCGATCGAGCCCTCGAGCGAACGGCCGAATCCGAAGCCGCGATAGCGACGCTGCCCCCAGCGGCGCCCGGCGAGAGCCGCCGCCGGATCGGCGAACGTCAACGCCGCCACGCCCGCGAGAATGGGGGCGCGCCCCCCCTCGTTCCAGAAAAGAACGTAGGAGAGGGCGATCCCGAGCGGAAACGTCCAGAGCCCCCGCGCGGCGGCCGGCTCGTCGGCCAGTTCCGGAAACGAGTTCCGCAACACTTTCGACGCGTTCACGGCGATGAAGACGATCGGCGGGACGAGCGCCCAGGCGAGATGCGCGAAGCGGGGGGTTACGAAGAGGACCCAGGCTCCGACCGAAACGTGCAGCCACTTGCGTCTGGCGTCGGCGCTCCACCCCCGCGTGAGGCGCGCCACCGCGAGAAAGGCCGCCACGGCGCCGAACGAGGCGAGCACCAGGATCGGGTCGTGAAGCGACGAGCGCACGGAGCCACCTTATCGCCGGGGCAACGCCCCGTCAAAACGAATCGGTCGAGTCGTCCGAGCCGTCCTCGTGGCGCGAGGAAAAGCCCCGGGACCCCGGATCGGTGGACGCGATGGAGACTCGGTTCTTCCCCGACTGCTTCGCGGCGTAGAGGGCGATGTCGGCCGATTCCAGGAGCTCCCCGGCCGTGATGCCGTTCTCAGGGTAGGTCGCCACGCCGAGGCTCACGGTGATGACGCCCGGCGTCACGTGCGGGAAGGCGGTGGCGGCCACGGAGCTCTTCACCCGGTCGGCCAGGACGCAGGCCCCCTCGCGCGCCGTCTGAGGCAGGATCACGACGAACTCGTCGCCTCCGTACTTCGCCACGAGGTCGATCGACCGCGCCTCCCTCACGAGGATCTGGGCGATCTGGCGCAGCACCTCGCTCCCGCGCAAATGCCCGTTCTGATCGTTGTATCGCTTCAGATTGTCGACGTCGATCATCAGGAGCGAGAATTTCTGGCTGAAGCGCGCGGCCCGCTTCACCTCGCGGCGAAGCCCCATCTTCAAGAATCGGTAGTTGTAGACCTGCGTGAGGTCGTCCGTCACCGCGAGCTGCTCGGCGCGGCGGAAGAGCTTCGCGTTCTCGATGGCGATCGCGGTCTGATTCGCGAGGAGCGAGAGGACGCGCAGGTGTCGGTCGTCGAAGGGCGTGGCGTCGACGCGGTTCACCGCCACCAGCACGCCGAGGATCGCGTCGCGCACCTTGAGCGGCGCGGCGAGGCACGCCGACGTCCGGATTCCCGGGAGCGAGTCGATGCTCGGATGGTAGCGCGGGTCGGCCCCGACGTCGGGAACGTGGACCGGCTGCCCCTCCAGGAGGACCCAGCGGGTGATCCCCGCCTGGCTCGGCAGCTCGTAGCGTTCGAGGCCGAGGATGTGCCCGTCGGGAGTCGCCCGCAGGGCGAACTTCCGGATGCGCGGCCCGTCCACCGTGATCAGGAAAACCGCCTGGGCTTCAAGCATTTGGAGGGCGCAGCTGAGAACCGACTCGAAGATTGTTTCCTGCGCCTTCCCCCCATTGATGAGGCTGGTAATTTCCTGGAGGGTGGCAAAAAACAGATCGCTCCCCGCGAGGTCATCCATTGCGGAATGCAAAGACTTACGCGATTCGGTCATGGCGTTTCGGGTGAATCTGCAATCTCCGTGCCCCGGGGCGGCACTCCCTTCCAGGGCGCGGCGGTGGGCGGGGCGCGTCGAGGAGAGTGCGGCTACTCCCCGGCCTTGAAGAGGCGCCAGTTGCGGAGAAATCGGAGGAGGGCGAAGAGCATGATCCCGGCGATTCCGACGGGGACGTACCAGTAGGCCCGCCAGCCCCCCGGGAGGCCGCCCGCCACGCGAAGGTAGACGACCAGGAGCCAGAGATCGGCGACGGCGACCACGCCGCTGACCACCATGGCGATCAGCCTCGCGGTGCGTGCTTCGGTCCAGCCCTTGGGTTCTTCGCTCGAGTTCGTCATGGCGGTGGGAATGGTGCGCCCGAAGGGATTCGAACCCCTGGCCTTCTGCTCCGGAGGCAGACGCTCTATCCAGCTGAGCTACGGGCGCAACTCGTAGCAAGGCATACTAGAAGAAGGACTGGGGATTGTCGAGTAGCCGTGTGGCTTGCGCGACTCCTTGCCATGCGGCGTTCCTTGGCTCAGACTCACGAACCAGCCATGCAGCCGCTCCGGGACCTCGATCGCACGAGCCCCCGGGGGGCGTCCCGGTCGAGGGCTCGAATCTCCTCATGCAGCCTCTCATTTCACTCCCAGGTCGGTTGAGAAGGGCTCTCGAAGCCCGATACAGGCGTCATGCTCTGACCCGCCTCCTGCGACGGTGGATCGGCTCCGCCAATCCACTCGCTCCGGAACCCGGAATGCTCGCCCAACTCGCGGCGGCGTGGGGAAACGACGCCTGGACCCCTCACGTCGAGTTCCTGCAGAGCGTGCTCGAGAACGCCGCGGGAGCCTCGGGACCGATCCTCGAGTGCGGAGCCGGAATCTCCACCCTGATCCTGGGAGTCGTCTGTCAGGTCCGCGGACTTCGCGTGACGACCCTCGAGGAAGATCCTGAATGGGCCAAGGCCGTTCGGGATTGCCTGAGCCGGCACGGAATCGAGTCCGTCTCCGTCATTCACGCGCCGCTTCAGTCCTACGACGAGTACGAGTGGTACTCGCTGCCGAGTGAAGCGCTGCCCGAGCGGATTTCCCTCGCCGTCTGCGATGGACCGTCGGGCCGCGCGCCCGGCGCGCGATACGGGCTCGTGCCCTTGTGTCTCCCCCGGCTCGGCTCGGGCGCGGTGGTGCTCCTCGACGACGCGGAGCGCCCGAGCGAGCGGGAGTTCATTCCTCGGTGGTCGGCCCTGCTGGGCGCCTCCCCCGAGAGGGTTCGGCCGGGGCGCGA
>DASTKG010000172.1:0-22568 GCA_035716005.1 Candidatus Eiseniibacteriota bacterium | reverse complement strand
CGCCGACACCACGATCGCCGTCGATCGCGGCATGACGCTTCGCGTCGCGAACTACGCGGGCTCCGTCGTCATCGAGACGTGGGCCAAGAACGCGGTCCGCATCGAAGCGACCCACTCGGACCAGGATCGGGTCTGGGTCCGAGAGGTGGAGGGAGCGCTCCTCGTGAAGACGACGACGTCGCCGAAGGCCCAGCGAAGCACCGACATCCACATCACGGCGCCGGCCTGGATGAACCTCGAGGTCTCGGGGACCCACACCGACGTCGCCGTGGAGGGAACGAAGGGCCAGGTCCACGTGACCACCGTCCACGGTGACGTCGACGTGGCGGACGGCTCCGGCCACATGGACCTCAACACGGTGAATCGCGATATTCGCGTCGCGCGAGGGAAGGGAACGGTCGTGGCGGAGAGCGTGAACGGCGACTGCGTCATGCGATCGATGGACGCCGACACCGTCGACGCCTCCACCGTGAACGGCTCCATCGTCTACGAGGGGACCTTCCGGCCGCGAGGCTCCTACCAATTGGCGAGCCATCACGGCGACGTCGCGGTGGCGGTGCCGAACGCCTGCGACGCCTCCTTCGCGGTCGCGACCTTCTCGGGTGAATTCGTCTCGGCGATTCCGGTCTCGGTGACCGGGTCGAGCCGCAGCCGGAGGGTTCAGTTCTCGCTCGGCACCGGGAGCGCCCGGATCGAATTGAAGTCGTTCCAGGGCACGATCCACCTCTACCGCTCCGGATCCCCCATCCCGATCTCGCTTCATCCCGACGACGATGAAGACGTCAGCGGGAAGATGGAATCGCGGAAGAAGTAGCCCCGGAAGTTTCTCGGCAACGCCCATCCCCACAAAAACATATGGCTCATTTCGGGCGGATGTGGTCGACATTTTGTTCTTGTACTATTTTTTAACTGTATTAGAATTTCTATCGTGAGTACGGAAACCAGAACGAGACGGGAGCGGGAGAAGGAGGAGATTCAGCGCCGGATCCTCGACGCGGCCCGGGACCTCCTCGCGTCGGAAGGCCCGGAGGCCGTCACGATGCGCCGGATCGCCGATCGGATCGAGTACACCCCCACCGCCCTCTATTTCCATTTCCGGGACAAGGAGGAGCTACTGCGGCGCCTCTGCGTGGAGGACTTCGGCAAGCTGGCCGCTCGATTCCAGGTGCTCTCCCGTGTCGCCGATCCCGTGGAGCGCCTTCGGATGCTGGCGAAAGGCTACGTCTCCTTCGCCCTCGAGCACCCCAACCCCTACCGCCTCATCTTCATGACCCCCGCTCCCCGGCCCGCCGATCCCCCGCCCGAGAACGACTCCGCCGCCGAGCGCAGGGATCCCGCCGAGTCGCTCTATTCCTTCCTGCTGCAGAGCGTCACGGCCGCCGTGGAATCGGGCCGGCTCCGCCCCGGGCAGACCGACCCCCACCTGGTGGCGCAAACCCTCTGGGCCGGCCTCCACGGCGTAGCCGCCCTGGCCATCGCGAATCGCGACCGGGCGCGAATCGAGTGGCGGCCCCTCGAGGAGCGCGCCGAAGCGATGCTGAATGGACTGCTCGGGGGCCTGGTCAGCGAAGCAAGGTAGGGTGCGCGAATCGGGAGCGCCCCTTTCCCCGGCGCCGCGCTACTTCTCCGTGTTGAGAATCACGGGCAGGCCGTCCTTCCCCCCCACGATGACGATCTTCGTGTTCGGGGAGGTGGCGATCTTCTCCGTCGCCTCGATCCCTTTCCAGGTCAGAAGCGCGGGCGAGATGCCCGCGGTGACGATTCGCTGGAAGTCGGAGATCCCCTGGGCCTCGATCCGCTTCCGCTCGGCCTCCTTCGACTCCTTGCGGAGGACGAATTCCATCTGCTGCGCCTGCTGATCGGCGGCCAGCTTCGCCTCCACGGCCCTCGCGACCTGCGCCGGGAGCTCGATGTTGCGAAGGAGGATCGCCTCGACGTTCACGCCCCGGTCCTTCATCCGCTCCCGCATGTTTTCGAGCATCTTCCGGCTCACTTCCTCGCGCTTGCCGGAGTAGAGATCGACCGCTTCGAAGCCGGCCGTCACGTCGCGGACGACGCTCCGGAACTCGGGGACGAGGACGTTCGCCACGAGGCCGTCGAGACCGCCGTAGCGTCCGTAGATCTCCTTCGCCGCCGTCGGCTCCGCGTGGTAGATGATGCTCACGTCGAGCCCCACCACGAGTCCCTCGCCCGTCGGCGTGGAGGTCCGTTCCTCGACCTGGCTCGTGCGGCAGTTGATCCGGTGGACGCCGGTCCAGGGAGCCCAGGCGTGAATTCCCGGTCCCCACGTGTCGTCGAGGACCTTGCCGAACGTCTCCAGCACGCCGATGTGCTGGGCGGGAACGGTGGCGCATCCCGACGACAGGGCGGCGGCCAGGACGAGAACGGCCGCGGAGCGGACGTGGCGATGGAGCATCTGCGACTCCCCCCTTCCTTGGAGTGGGCGCGGCGGGTCAGGCGGCGGTGTAGCCGCCGTCGACCAAGATCTCCGTGCCCGTCATGTACGAGGCTTCGTCGCTCGCCACGAAGGCGATGACGTTCGCGACTTCCTCCGCGCGGCCGACCCGGCCGAGCGGCGTGTGGGAGACGATGAACTCGGCCAGGCTTCCCGGCACGTTCGCATCGCCTTTCAATAAGGGCGCGATCATCGGCGTCTCGATGAAACCGGGATGAATCGACACGACCCGGATCTTCTCGGCAGCGTAGCGGACGGCGGCGTTCTTCGTCATCTGGCGAAGCGCGCCCTTCGAGGACTGGTACGCGATCGCCTCCCCTCTCCCGCCGATGAAGCCGTAGATGGAAGAGACGTTCACGATCGCGCCGCCTCCCGACTTGCGAAGCTGCGGCACCGCGGCCCGCATGCCGAGCCAGGCGCCGATCTGATTCACGTCGATGATCTTTCGAAAGCCCTCGAGAGTCTCCTGCTCGACGTCCTCGGTCCGGGCGATCCCCGCGTTGTTCACGAGAACGTGGAGCGCCCCGAACGCCCGCAGCGCGCCGCGCATGGCGTCGTTCCACTGCGGCTCGGACGAAACGTCGAGATGGACGTAGAGCGCCTTCCCGCCTTCCTTGGCGAGCGCGGCGGCCACCGCCTCGCCTTCGTCGTCGATCACGTCCGCGACCACGACGGACGCTCCCTCCCTCGCCATCTTCAGGCAGGTCGCTGCGCCGATCCCTCGCGCGCCGCCCGTCACGATGGCGACCTTCCCCTGAAGCCTCCCGTTCATGGAACGCCTCCTGGCCCGATGGGCCCTCGTTGGATTCGTCGTGTGGGGCCCGGCCGCCGGGCGATCGGATGAAGACGTCCCGGGCCGCTGCGCTCAACGATAGTCCGAAACGACGAACGGGGCGAGACGCCTTTCGGCGTATCGCCCCGTCGCTGCCGCCGGCCGGGCCCGGGGAGGGAACCCGGCCGGGCGGTTCGATTCGGCGTGGCGCTTGGAGGCAGGAACGGAGCGGCCCGCACGACCCCGCTTTGTGTGGTATGCTAACGAGCTATGATCACGACCATGAACAGGACCGATCGTCGCGCCGTCGCCATCGTCGCCCATGTCGACCATGGGAAGACGACGCTGGTGGACGCGCTCCTTCGCCAGAGCGGCACCTTCCGCGAGAACCAGCACGTGGCGGATTGCGTCATGGACTCGGGCGACCTGGAGCGCGAGCGCGGGATCACCATCCTCGCGAAGAACACCGCCATCCGTTTCGGCGAGACGGTCATCAACATCGTCGACACGCCGGGCCACCGCGACTTCGGCTCGGAAGTGGAGCGGATCCTCACGATGGTGGAGGGCGTGCTCCTCCTCGTCGACGCCGCCGAGGGCCCGCTTCCCCAGACGCGCTTCGTCTTGAAGAAGGCGCTGGAGAGCGGAAAGCGGCCGATCGTCCTCATCAACAAGATCGACCGCCACGACGCGCGTCCGCTGGAAGTGGAGGAGGAGATCCACGATCTCTTCCTGTCGCTCGCGACGCACGACTCCCACCTCGACTTCCCCGTCCTCTACGGGTCGGGGCGGAACGGCTTCGTCTCCAAGGATCCGAAGGCGACGAGCGGCGACCTGAGGCCGCTCCTCGAGACGATCATGGAGATCGTGCCGCCGCCGATCATCGAGAGCACTCCCTTCAAGCTCATCGTCGCGAACATCGACTATTCCGACTACTTCGGCCGCCTGGCCGTCGGACGCATCCACTCGGGCGAGCTGACGCGCGCCACGCCGCTCGCGGCCGTGAAGCCCGACGGCACGCTCGTGGAGAGGGGGCGCGTCGGGAAGATCTACCTCTTCGAGGGAATTCAGCGCGTCGAGGTGGATCACGCCTCGGCCGGCGACATCGTCGTCCTCTCGGGCTTCCCCAAGATCGAGATCGGCCAGACCATCCTCGACCCGGAGGACCTCACGCCGCTGGCGGGGATCCGCGTCGACGAGCCGACCCTCTCGATGGAGTTCCGCGTGAACGATTCGCCCTTCGCGGGACTCTCGGGGAAGTATCTGACCAGCCGGCACATCCTCGAGCGCCTGGAGCGCGAGCTGGAGAAGAACGTCGGGCTCCGCATGGAGCGCCACCCCGAGACCGATTCGTTCATGGTCCTCGGACGAGGCGAGCTCTCGCTCTCGATTCTGGCGGAGACGATGCGGCGCGAAGGCTTCGAGTTCGCGCTCGGCAGGCCGCAGGTGATCTTCCACCGCGACGAGAAGGGCGCGCTCCTCGAGCCGTACGAGGAGCTGGTCATCGACTGCGACCAGGCCTACACCGGCGCGGTCATCGCCGCGCTCGGCGAGCGGCGGGGCGAGCTGCAGCATCTCGGCAAGCACGGCGACCGCGCCCGCATGGAGTTCTCGATTCCGTCGCGCGGCCTGCTGGGCTTCCGCACGGAGTTCCTCACGCTCACGAAGGGGACGGGCCTCCTCAACCACATGTTCGACCAGTACGGCCCGCATCGCGGCGCGCTGCCGAACCGGAAGCGCGGCGCCATGATCGTGAAGGAAGGCGGCGACGTCACCGCCTACGCTCTCGACGCGCTCGACGACCGCGGCGTCTTCTTCGTCAAGCCGACCGAGAAGGTCTACGCGGGCCAGGTGGCCGGCGAGCAGGGGAAGGAAGGCGACATGGTGGTCCAGACGTGCCGGAAGAAGCACCTGACCAACATGCGCGCGTCGGGCTCCGAGAAGGGGATGATGTTGACGCCGCCTCGCGAGCTGACCATCGAGACCGCGATCGAGTGGATCAACGACGACGAGCTGGTGGAGGTGACGCCCGACGCGATCCGCGTGCGGAAGCGCGTCCTCGACCACACGAAGCGGAAGCCGGCGGAGGGATAGCGTTCGGCGAACGCCGCGATTTCGAAGTGTGCAGCCCGCTCCGGCTCAGGCCGGGGCGGGTTTTTCGTTGGGCCCGGGAGGGCCGGCGTCGCGGTCGCCTCGGCCCCCGCGTCCGAAAAGGCGCCGCCAGATGCCCCGCGCGAATCGGACGAGGATCCAGAGGAGCACGATCGACAGCGCGAGGAGAAGGACCACGGCGACGATGGCGACGACCGGATTCGTGGCCGCGAGCCAGGCGAGGCCGACGGCCAGGAGGTCCTCCGCGAAGCTCACGATCGCGGTGCTGAAGGGCTCGGGGCTCGCGTTCACGGCCCCGCGCGCCGCGGCCTTCGTCGAGTGGGCCGTGAAGGCGATCGAGCCCGCCACGAGCGCCGCTCCGATCCGCCAGACTTCGGGGACCGCCGACGTCCCGGGAACCGCCCCGGCCGCCGGCGCCACCGCCGCGTAGGCGAGAAGCGCCGCGGCCGGCGGGCGGACGAACGTGTGAATCGCGTCCCAGACGTGGTCGACGACGGGAATCTTGTCGGCCACGAATTCGATGAGGTAGAGGGCGATCGCGATCCCGAGGACGACGGGATGCGAGAGAACGGCGAGGGAGGGCGGGAGCGCGATCACCTCGAAGCGGTGAAGGAGCCCGAGGGTCGCCACCGTGGCGTAGAGATTGATGCCCGACGCGAACGAGGCGCCGAGAAGCAGTCCGATCGTGCCGAGGTTCATGGGTCGACGTTACTTCGCCCCGCCCTCGCCGCGGCGGGATTCGCCCCGGCGCGTGATCGCGTACGCGATGAGGGCGACCACGAAGAAGACGAGGAGCGCCCAGGCGATTCCCTGGAGAACCTGGATGATCGTGCGATAGATCTCGAGCGCCATGGAGGGACCGTCGAGCGTCAGCGTGACGGCTTTCCCTTCGGGGCCCGTGGGCTGCGGGTGGACGTACTGCTCCAGTTTCCAGATCTGGACGCCGGAGGAGACGCCGACCACGTAGATGGCGAAGAGGAGGAATCGCTGCCATCCTTGCGCGATCTCCTCGCCGATGATCCGGTCGAGGATCTGGCGGATCGGCTTCTTGAAGAAGAAGACCACGATCGCCGAGGTGAGAAGCGCCACGCCGAGCGTGGTGACGAGAAGCAGTAGGAACATCGAGAGGCCCCCCTCGCGCCGACATGGCGCGTTCCACCCAGTCTACGCCCCGCCGCACCCCTTGGGGCGCGGAAACCCGCGGCGGCAAAAGCCCGCACAATCAGAATAATCTTCTTTACATTGATAGTATTTCAGAATAATATTCTTATTCGAAGGAGGAACACCAATGCTCGACCCGTCCGATCGCGCCATCCTCGCCATTCTCCAGGAAAACGCGCGCACGCCCAACTCGGAGATCGCCCGCCGCGTGGGGCTCGCCCCTTCCGCCATCCTCGAACGCGTCCGGAAGCTGGAGCGGACCGGGGTCATCCGCGGCTACGAGCCGCGCCTCGATCCGCGCGCCCTCGACGCCGGGCTCCTCGCCTTCGTCTTCGTCCACGCCGAGGAGCGGATCGGCGGCCTCGAGGCGGGACGCGCGATCGCCCGCCTCCCCGAGGTGCAGGAAGTCCATCAAGTCGCGGGCGAAGACTGCTACCTCGTGAAGGTGCGCGTCGCCGACACCGAAGCGCTCGGCGCCCTCCTCCGCGACGGGATCGGCACCGTGAAGAGCGTCCGCTCCACGCGCTCCACGATCGTTCTCTCCACGGTGAAGGATCACGCGCCCCTCCCCACGGGCGCCGAATTCGAAGGCAAGGAACGGAGCGCCCGCCGGAAGGGCTCCCGCTAGGGTCCGCTCATGAACGCCGCGACGACACGCGCATCGGCTTCGGCCCCGACCGCCATGGTCGTGCTCGCCTTCGCGTGCATCTACCTGATCTGGGGCTCCACCTACCTCGCGATCCGCTTCGCGATCGAATCGATACCGCCGTTTCTCATGGTGTCGATCCGATTTCTGCTGGCGGGCGCCCTCCTCTACGGCTGGGCCGCCTCGAGGGGCGAGGCGGTGCGCGCCACGGCGGCCCAATGGCGCGCCGCCTTCTTCTTCGGCGGGCTCTTCTTCGTCGTCGGAAACGGCGGCGTTTCGTGGGCGGAACTGCGCATCCCGTCGGGGATCGCCGCGCTGCTCGTGGCGATGGTGCCGCTCTGGATGACGCTCTTGGAGTGGCTCCGGCGCCGGGATCAGCGCCCGTCCCCGCAGGCGCTCGTGGGACTTCTGGTGGGGTTTCTCGGCGTGGCGCTCCTCATCGGACCCGGCGAGTCGCTGACGAAGAGCGCGATCGATCCGCTGGCGGCGGGCGTGATGGTCCTGACCACGCTCGGGTGGGCGTACGGCTCCATCCACGCCCGAGGCGCGCCCCATCCGCCGTCTCTCCTGCAATCGGCGGCGATGCAGATGCTCGCCGGCGGAGTCCTGAGCGGGCTCCTCGGTTCGCTCCTCGGCGAGTGGCGGTCGGTCGATCTCTCGGCCGTCTCCGGCCGGTCGACGCTGGCGTTCTTCTACCTCGTCGTCTTCGGATCGATCGTCGCGTTCACGGCGTACACCTGGCTCCTGCGCGCCGTGCGCCCCGCGCGCGTCGGCACGTACGCGTTCGTGAACCCGATCGTCGCCGTCTTCCTCGGCTGGGCCCTGGGCGGCGAGACCGTCACCGGGCGCACCATCGTCGCCGGCGCCGTCATCGTCTGCGGCGTCATCCTCATCCTCAGGGCCCGAAGCCGGCTACTTGGCGACGACTAGCCTCCCTGTCCTCGCGCCGTCCGCCGTCACGACCTGCAAGAAGTAGAGCCCCGAGGCGAGCTGCGCGCCGGCGTCGTCGCGAGCCTCGATGACCAGGTCGTGCCGCCCCGCGGGAAGCGCCTCGCCGCGGAGAATCGTCTTCACACGGCGTCCGTGCACGTCGTAGAGCTTCGCCGTGACCGAGCCGGCCGACTTCGTGTGAATGACGATGCGGGTGATCGGATTGAACGGATTCGGCGTCACCGTGAGCGCGAACTGGTTCGCTCGAAGGATCGTCGCGTCGAACGCGCCCGAATAGCTCCCTCCGCGGTTCAGTCCGCCCACGAGTCGAAAATGGGTCGAGCCCGAAACGGCCCCCTCGTCGGCCAGATCCCGGAACCGCGCCCGGGGGAAGAGCGCCACGAACTCGGCGAAACCGTCATGATCGCTGTCGTCCTGCTGCAGCACGGCGTGAGCGGGATCCACCGCCACCGTCGAGCCGTCGAGCGTCTCGATCTGGAGCGTGACCTGATCGGGGTCGACATCCTCGACCGTGAAACTGCCGTCCGCCGGCTGGAAGCGGACGACGACGAACTCCTCCGGATCGTCGACGTTCACGTCGCTCGCCCCGCCGTCCAGGAACGCCGTCGCCGCGAGTCCGGCGGCGATGGTGGCGCTGCTCTGCGCGTAGCCGTTCGCGATCCCGTCGTAGACGGTCAGGTCGACGACGTAGGTCCCCGGCTGCGCGTACGCGTGCGCCGAGACCCGGCCGGCGCCGCGCTTGTTGTCGCCGAAGTTCCAGAGGAACGTCAGGAAGTCGCCGTCCGCGTCGATCGAGCCCGTGGCGTCGAACTGAATCCAGCGCCCCGCGATTCCTTCGTACGGCCCGCCGGCGTTCGCGACCGGGGCGTTGTTCACCGGCGTCGCGATGGTCGCGGTGGTCTCGTCGGTCGACGAGAAGTCCATGTCGCTCACCGTGAGGCGAACGGTGAAGGTCCCGGCCGCGGCGTAGATGTAGGCCGGATATTCTCCGCCGGCGACGCCTCCGTCGCCGAATTCCCATCGATACGAGAGCGGATCGTTGTCGGGGTCGAACGACGCGCTGCCGTCGAATCGGATCGGCGCGCCGGGCCGGCCCGAATAGGGCCCGCCCGCGTTCGCGACCGGCTGGTAGGGAGCCACCACGGTCACGTCGGCCTGGTCGTCGTCGCTTCCCGATCCGTTCGAGATCGTGAGCGTCACCGTGTGGGCGCCGACGTCCGCGAAGGCGTGCTGGACGACGGCCCCCGCCGCCGTGCCGCCGTCGTCGAACGACCAGGCGTACGAGAGCGGTTCACCGTCCGGATCGATCGAGCGGCGGCCGTCGAACTGGATGTCGCGCCCGGCGACACCGTAGTACGGACCTCCGGCTTCCGCCGTGGGACGCCCGATGCCGGCCGATTCGAAGAACTCCTCGCCCAGGACGTAGGTATTGTCGTAATCGGTCCCGGTGCACTTCGTGCCGAACGAGGTGAGATCGACCGGCTGGAGCGGACTGCGCCCCGCGAAGGAGAGGGAGGGCTCGCCCTCCAGGATCTCCACCGTGAGCGTGGCGACCAGGTAGCGGCCGGGCGGCAGGATGTCGCGATAGCCCCAGCCGTTGTGATAGACGCTCGTGCTGGTCGTGTCCTCGTATCCGGCGAAACAGACGGGGGTGCCGGTGAACTCAACGCGGTTTCGCATCGGCCCGAAGCGGACTTTCCCGTTCAGCGCGCGCAGCACGATCTCGTACGAATTGATCGTGAGCGGCTCGGTGGGATCGGTGGTGCACGCGGCCGGGCTGCCGTCCTTGTTCTGGTCGGTCACGAACCAGACGTCGAGATCGGTCGTTCCGGTCGTGTTCAGCTGGTCGGAGTTGTCGTTGACGCCGTCGCCGTTCGCGTCGAGGAAGACGTACTGCGCGAACGCGGGAGTCGCGACGAGGAGGAGAGCGAGAATCGGGGCGACGAAACGGGCTCGAAACATGCTGCCACCTGCCTCTCGTAGCGCGAAGGGTGCGCGACTTCGCGCCTGCTGAGTCCAGGGGGTGGGGACCGAGGAATTCGCGGGGGGAGACGACCCTACAGCGGCTAGGAAGATTTCCGGCCTCCGCAGCCGACAGTAAGGACGGTAGCGGCACCCTCCCGCGCTGTCAAGGGCGCCCGGCGCCTTCGCGGGGGCCCCGCGTTTCTCCTGGCCCCGAGCGAACGGTATCGTACACTCGCGGCCCATGAGCGAGCGTTCCACGGGCCGGCTGCAAGTCCTTGCGGCGGCGTTGATCTTCTCGGCCGGAGGGGCCGGGATCAAGGCCTGCGAACTGACGTCCTGGCAGGTCGCCTCGTTCCGGTCGGGAATCGCCGCGGTGGTCGTGCTCCTCCTGATGCCGGAGGCGCGGCGCAACTGGTCGTGGCGCGTGGTGGTGGCCGGGCTCCCCTACGCCGCGACGGTTCTCCTCTTCGTTCTCGCGAACAAACTCACCACCTCGGCGAGCACGATCTTTCTCCAGTCGACGGCGCCTCTCTACATCCTCCTCGCCGCGCCGTGGCTCCTGAGGGAGCGGAACCGGCCGGTCGATCTCGCGGTCATGGGGCTCATCGTGGGAGGGCTCGCGCTCTTCTTCATCGGCGTCGACGCCCCGATGAGGACCGCGCCGAATCCGGTCGCGGGCAATATCCTCGCCGTGGCGAGCGGCGTCGCGTGGGCCTTCACCATCATGTCGCTTCGCTGGATGGGGCGCGCGTCGGGGGAATATCGCGGCTCGGCGGCGGGGGCGGTGGTGAGCGGGAACATCACCGCGTTCCTGATCGCCCTTCCCTTCGCACTTCCGGTCGAACACGCGAGGCCGCTCGACTGGGCGGTGCTGGCCGGTCTCGGCGTCGTGCAGCTCGGACTCGGCTACGTCTTCCTGACGAAGGCCGCGCGCCACGTCCCCGCGTTCGAGGCCTCCGTGCTCCTTCTCCTCGAACCGGCCCTCAACCCGCTCTGGGCGTTCGCGATCAACGGCGAGCGGCCCGGCGCGTGGTCGCTGATCGGCGGCGGCGTGATTCTCGCGGCCACGCTCCTCAAGACGTGGTCCGACTCCCTCGCCTCCGGGGGACCGAATCGGGCTAGGGCCGCGGGCCCAGGTAGCGGACCGCCAGGACCGTGACGTCGTCGAAGAGGGGCCGGTCCGACGCGAAGGTTTTCACCGCGTCGAGGAGCCGATCCCGCACGGCCTCCACCGAGGCCACCGGAGGACCGGCGAGACACTCGAGCAGCCGCTCCTCGCCGAACTGCTCGCCGTCGGGCCCCTCGGCATCGGTCACGCCGTCCGAATAGACGACGAGCACGTCGCCCGGTTCGAGCATCGACCTCTCCTCCTCGAACGTCGCCCCCTTGAAAGGTCCCAGCATGAGACCGCCCGTCTCGAGACGTCGGACCACGTCGCGGCGCCGGAGCACGACGGGCGGATTGTGTCCCGCGTTGCTGAAGACGAGCTCACCGGACGGCCCGAGGACCGCATAGAAGAGGGTCGCGAAGCGGGCTTCGATCTCGCGGGCGGCGATCGCCTCGTTCACGCTCGACATCGTCGCGGCGGGGCCCGCGCCGCGCCGCGCGTGCGAGTCGAAGATCCCCTGCACCATGGCCGCCAGGAGCGCGGCGGGAGGGCCCTTTCCCGCCACGTCGGCGAGCGCGAATCCGACGCGGCCGTCGGGGAGATCGAAGTACTCGAAGAAGTCGCCGCCGATCGTGCGGCACGGGATGGAGGCGCCGGCGGCGTCGTACCACGAACCGGCGCGCGAGCGGGGCGGCAGGAGCGCCTGCTGAATCTCGGCCGCGACCCTCATCTCCTGCCCCTCCCGCGCCTCCCGCTCCGCCTCGGCGCGGATCCGCTCCACGAGCCGCCGCTGGAAGAAGAAGGAGTAGATGATCCCGAGGAAGAGCGCCGTGAAGAGGAGCGCGAAGATGACGAGCCGGAGCACCGCGCGCGTCGAGCCGAGCATCTGCGGCATGATCGTGAAATGGAGCGCCGTCGCGGTGAGGAGGCTCGCGGCCAGGCTCACGACCGCGAAGGACGCGATGTGGAGCACGAGATTCGGGGCGCCGCCGCCCTCGCCGCTCGTTCGGGGAAGCATCGGGACGATCCACCGCGAATTGACCTGGACCGCGAGGTTCACCGCGAGGGTGAAGATGAGCGCGATGAGGTAGTAGTCGCCGAACTGGTCCCAGGCTCCCCCGCCCATGACGAGGAAGAAGATCGCGAAGGGGATGGCGATGAGGAGGGGGATCGCGAGAAAGACGAAGGCGGCGTGGCTTCTCCAGGAACGCTCCGGCATGGGCGGCATGATACACCACGGCCCGGGGAGGCGCGTCGAGCGGGCCGCGGAGGCGCCGGCGGGGTCCGGCCGGGCTAGTCGCCGGCCGGCGCCGACGTGGAGAGGCCTTTCCGGTTGCGATGGACGCGCAGGGCCCGCACGACCTCTCGAAGCTCGGCGCGATCCCAGGGCGGCACGGCGACGAAGAGGGGGCGATACTCGCGGAACATCCGCTCCATCTCGAGCGTGGCGTCGCGCGCGATGATGATGAGAGGCGTCTCGGGATGGAGGCGCCGGATCAGTCGAAGGAGCCCCGGCTCCAGCGAGCAGGGCGGCGAGAATCCGACGACGATCGCGTCGACCGGACTGCGCAGGATCTCCTCGATGAGAGTTTCGTGGTTCGCGCAGTGGACCGTGACGCACTCCTCGCTTTCCAGGAACTGAGCGAGGACGTCGACGCCGGGGCTCGCGCAAGCGCAGATGACGGCGCGGAGGGCGGGTTGATTCGGGTGGTGCGGAGCGTGCACCGCGACCTCCACTAGAAACCCCAGGGGCGGGACGCCACTGCGCGACATGCCCTCGGTTGGGGTGGACCGTGCGGCCCATATCCCCGACATGCCGACGGAGGACTCCCGCCCCGGGTACCCACAACGCCGGACCCTCGACGTAACGGCAGTCGCGTGACGGCGTGCGGGTTACTGGAATCCGCCGCCACGACTGGCGACGGAGGCGACTGCCGACGCTTTGATCATGCATCCGCCATGCCTTGCGGCGGAGCGGGCGAAACGATCCTGCAACTTAATGGTAGACCGATGTTTGCGGGTTCGATAGCGGATTCGCCGAGGGGCGGGATGCCTGGAGCACCCTGACGAATTCGTCAGGACGGGGGGCGATTCATGTCAGAAGCGGCGGGGCGAGCCCGGCGCTCAGGCGTGAACGGCCTCGCGTGGCCCCGAGACTCCGAACTGCTTCAGCTTGCGGTAGAGGTTCCGCTCGCTGATGCCGAGAATCGTGGCCGCCTTCTGACGGTGGCCGCCGCACTCGTCGAGGATCTGGAGGATGTAGCGCCGTTCCGCCTCCTCCAGGGTCGGCCGCTGGCCCCCGTTCATGGGAGCGGTCTCGGGCGCCGAGCGCCGGATGCCGATCGGGAGATTCTCGGGAAGGAGCCGGTCTCCCTCGCAGAGGATGAGCGCCCGTTCCACGACGTTCGCCAGCTCCCGCGCGTTCCCCGGCCAGGGGTAGCGCGCCAGGACTTCCATCGCCTCCGCCGTGATCTGCACGTTTCGCTTCTGAACGATGGCCGAGTTCCGAACGAAGTGGGCCACCAGGAGCGGAATGTCCTCCCGCCGCTCGCGGAGCGGCGGGATCGGGATGGTGAAGACGTTGAGCCGGTAGTAGAGATCCTCGCGGAACGCGCCCGCCTGCATCATGTTCTCGAGCGCGCGATTCGTGGCGGCGATGACGCGCACGTCGACGCGCACGTCGGCGGTGCCGCCCACGCGGCGGAAGATCCCGGTCTCCAGGACGCGGAGGAGCTTCACCTGGAGCGGCGGCGTGACCTCGCCGATCTCGTCGAGGAAGATGGTCCCCTTGTCGGCCACCTCGAAAAGGCCGTGCTTCAGCCGCACCGCCCCGGTGTAGGCCCCCTTCTCGTGTCCGAAGAGCTCGCTCTGCAGGAGGTTCTCGTGGAGCGACGCGCAATCGACGACGACGAAGGGCTGCTTCGTGCGCCGGCTCTGGCGATGCACGGCCCGCGCGACGAGCTCCTTCCCCACGCCGCTCTCGCCCCGGATGAGAACCGTCGAGTCGGTCTGCGCCACGCGCTCGATGAGCCGATGGACCTCGCGGATTCCGGGCGTCTCGCCGACGATCCTCTCGCTCGGCTGGAGCCGCTCCAGGTCGCGTTGCAGGACGGCGTGCCCCCGCTCCAGCGACTGGACCTCGAGCGCCTTCTCGATCACCGCCTCGATCTCGCCCAGCTTGCACGGCTTCGAGAGGAAGTCGAACGCGCCGTGCTTCATGGCGCGGATCGCCTCCCGAACGGTGCCGAACGCCGTGAGGATCACCACCTGCGTCGCGGGAAGCGATTGCTTGATGTCTTGCAGGAGATCGAGGCCGCTTCCGTCGGGAAGCCGCACGTCGAGGAGCACGACGTGGTAGCTCTGCCCCGCCAGCGAATGGCGGGCATCCTCCACCGTGCCGGCCTCGTCGACGTGGTATCCGGCGCGCCGCAACTCCCGCCCGACGATCTGCCGGAACGATTCCTCGTCGTCGACCAGCAGAACGCGCGACTCAGACACCTTCGCCTCCAGGCCCCATGACCGGGATTTCCACGACGAAGCGCGCGCCGCCCTCGGCGCGATTCTCCGCGGTGATGTGCCCGGCGTGGCGGGCGATGACCCGCTGCGTGATGGAGAGTCCGAGCCCGGTCCCCGAGCCCGGCGGCTTCGTCGTGAAGAAGGGATCCCAGATCCGGTCGAAATGCTCGGGCGCGATCCCCGGCCCGGAATCGGCGACCTCGAGGCTCACGCGGTCGCCGGCCGCGGCCGTCTTCACCCAGAGCGTTCCGCCGCCGGGCATGGCCTGGACCGCGTTCAGCATGAGATTCATGCAGACGCTTCGCATGCCGCTCTCCCGCGCCCAGATGACGGGGAGGTCGGGATCGAGCGATTCCACGACGGCGATTCCCTGCCGCTTCATGGCGAAGCGAAGGAGCGTCAGGGTGTCGCTCACGGAATGGTTGAGTTCCACCCAGGCGCTCGGCCCCGTCGGAGGCTGCGCGAGGAGGGTGAGCTTGTCGGAGATGTCCCGGCAGCGCCGCGTCTCCCGCTCCATGACCTCGAGCAGCTCGAGGATCTCGCCGTCGGGCTGGCAGCCCCCCTCCACTTCGCTCCCCGCGACGAGCCGGCGCTGCACCGATTCCACCGCCACGAGCACCGAGGCGAGCGGGTTGTTGATCTCGTGCGCCACCCCCGCCGCGAGAATTCCGAGCGAGGCGAGCCGTTCGCTGTGGCTCAGCTGGCTCTCGAGCCGCGACCGCTCCGAGACGTCGCGCCAGACCTCCACCACGTGCGTGACGCCGCCCTTGGCGTCGAGCACGGGGCTCATCGTCCCCTCCCAGCGGCGCGAGATGCCTCGCGAATCGGGAACGAGCCGGAGGCGGCGCGTCGGCTTCCGAGTGTGGATGACGTCGCACGCGCCGCAGTGCGCGGTCTCGTCGGCGCCCGGGTCGGCGCCGAGGACCCGGTCGGGGCAGCGCTCGGCGTCGCAGATGGGGCCGCCGAGTCCGAAGACGTCGACGTAGCGGCGGTTGGCGGCCACGACGCGCTGCTCGTGGTCGACGACCAGAACCGCCTCGTCGAGCGAATCGATCAACTGGGGAAGGATCGGCTGAACGCGCTGCAGATCGAGACGCGCCATGGAGGGGAGCGGCACGGTGCGGAGGTCGAAGGGCTCGGCGGGACGCGGAGCGCGCGCGCGGGCCGCCTTCGGCGCGGCCTTCCCTCGCGGCTTGGATCCCTTTTTCGCCGGCGCCTTGTCGCGCGCGGGCGGTCTACCCCGTCCTGCCATGGCACACCCTCCTGCATGACAGCTTGGCAGCGAACCGGGGCGCCCACAATCATTCGGAGGTAGCAGTGGACGGGAGCCTGGAGAGTAACCCCTTGGACCAGGGGGGGTTGTCGCGCCGCCTCGGCGGGCCGAGAGAGGAAGCCGCCATGGCACGGGCTCTGCACCCCATCCATGCACGCGTCTCCCGGCCGGCGGGATGGGGGCCGGGCCCCGCAATGAACCAATCGCGGCCCTGCGTTGCGGGGGAGTCTCGGGTCGCGCAAGGAGCCCAGCATGAGAGCGCTCGTTCCGTCGACCGGGGTGACCGCTTTGAAGAAGGAAATGGACCGCATTTTCGATCGGATTTGGGAGACCGATGTTCCGGCTCCGGCGGTCTTCGGCGAGTGGACACCCGTGATCGACGTGCTCGAGGCCAAGGACGAGCTCATCGTGAAGGTGGAAGTCCCCGGCATCGAGCCGAAGGACATCAACGTCCAGCTGGCCGATCAGGTACTCACGATCACCGGCGAGAAGAAGTACGAGAAGGAGGAGAAGGACGAGAAGTTCTATCGGATGGAGCGCGCCATGGGCGCCTTCAGTCGGAGCGTCCGCCTTCCGACTCCCGTGGACACGAGCAAGGTGACCGCCGCGTTCAAACACGGACTGCTGACGGTCACGCTGCCCAAGACGAAGGAAGTGAAGGGCACCTCGATTCCGATCAAGATCGAATGATCGACGGGGAGCCCACGCCGCTTCGCGGCGGCAAACGGGGAGGCAGGGAACGAGGAGCGACGGCCGCGACCGCGCTCCCAGGCTCCGGCTCCGAGGAAGGCGGGAACGGTCTCACCCGCGCCCCGGGGCGTCCCACCTCTCCGTCCCGCCGCAAAGCTGCGCAAGCCGAAAGGAGTCGGGCCATGCGAATCCAGGATCTGATGACGTGGGACCCCGAGTCATGCACGCCGCATCATGACTTGTCCCACGCGGCCATGATCATGTGGCGTCGGGATTGCGGCATCGTTCCCGTCGTCGACAGCGGTTCGAACAAACTGATCGGCGTCATCACGGATCGCGACATTTGCATGGCGACGGCCACGAAGGGCAGATCCCCCGCCTCGATCACCGTGGGAGAGGTCATGAGCAAGAAGCCGACGCACTGCCTCCCCGGCGACGACCTCAAGACCGCCCTCCGGAGAATGGGCGAAGCCCAGGTGCGTCGGATTCCGGTGACCGACACGCAGGGCAATCTCCGCGGCATGGTCACGCTGAACGATCTGATCCTTCACGCCGAGAAGTCCGACCGCCACGGTGAAGCGCCGGTAACCTACGCGGACGTGATGGGCGTCATGCAGGCGGTGTGCAAACATCGCCTCGAGACGGCGATTACGACCCCACGCTAGGAGAGAGCCTCGCCGCGGACGAACGCGGCAGCGCGTCGGAGGGGACGCATGCAAGTCCTCCGCCGCCTGCCGCGTTTCCTATTTCGCGCGCGATCCGCCGGGCCGACCCCGGCCCGGCTCCGTCAGAGCCGAAGCTCGAAGTAGAGTGCTCCCGGGATGGGATTGTGCCGGTACGGGGCGATCTCGACGAACCCGAGGCGCCGGTAGAGGGCGATGGCGGCGTCCATCCCCGGCACCGTGTCGAGACGCATCCGGCTGTAGCCGCGGGCGCGGGCTTCCGCCACGACGCCCTCCGCGAGGAGCCGCCCGACCCCCCGTCCTCGAGAGCCGGGCGCGATGTAGAGGCGCTTCATCTCGCAGACGTCGGGCGCATCGAGCGGCCGGAGCGCGACGCAGCCGACCGCCTCGCCCGATTCCTCCGCGATCAGGAGGCACCCCCCCGGCTCCGCGTAGGCACCGGGGAGCGTCGCCAGCTCCCGGTCGAAGTCCTGGAAGTCGAGCGCGAAGCCGAGGGTGGCGGCGTAGGCGCGGAAGAGGGCGGCGGCTCGGGCGTAGTCGCCGGGGCCCGCCGCGCGTCGGAGCGTCGTCATGGGCCCGAATGGTACTCCACCCGATCCGAGAGCGTCGTTCCCGTTGACGGAGCGGCCCGCGAGACGGACACTCGAAGGCCACGAGGCGCGACCGGAAGGAGGGATTCGACGATGGCTGCGGAATCGAAGATTTCCGACGAGGCGGTGGAAACGCGGACCGGCAAGAGTTGGGCGCAGTGGTTCCGCATCCTCGACCGGTGGGGCGCTCCCAAGAAGGGGCACAAGGCCACCGCGGCGTGGCTGCACGAGAAGCACGAGCTCTCGCCCTGGTGGGCGCAGACGGTCACCGTGCGACACGAGCGGGAGCGCGGCCTGCGCGAGAAGCACGAACGGCCGAAAGGCTTCGAGGTCTCCGTCACGCGCCGCGTCACGGGCACGGCGACGCGCGCGTTCGACGCCCTCTCTCGCCCCGGCGATCTCTCCCACTGGTTCACGCGCGGCGCGCGCGCGAATCTCGAGGTCGGCGGCACCTACTCCAACCGGGACGGCGACCGCGGGCGCTTCCTCGCCCTCGTGCGCCCCAAGCGCATCCGCATGTCGTGGGAGAACGAGCTCCACGCACCCGGCACCATCGTCGAATTCACGATCGCCGCGCTGGCGGGGGGAAAGATCCAGGTGGCCGTCACGCACTCGCGCCTCGCGTCGCGCAAGGACGCCGAGACGATGAAGGAAGCCTGGTCGTGGGCGCTCGACTCGCTCCGCTCCTACCTCGAGACCGGGAAGCCGATTCCGGTGGAGGCGTGGGAGGAAGCGCGCGAGGCGAAGGGGAAAGGCGTGCGGGCGAAGCCGAAGAAGCGCCTCAGGGCGAGCGCCTAGCGCGCCGTTCCGCCGCGGAGGGCCCCGGAGACTCGGGTCCCCGACGGGTCACGCCTCCGGGAATTCCGCCGGCACCGAGGCGGTGCAGTGGATGAGCGCGCGGTTCGCGCCCGCGTGCCGGAGCAGCGTGATCGTGTCTCCCTCCACCTTCATCTTCCCCGTCAGGATCGCCGCGGCCGCGAGCATCCGTCGCTCGAGAATCTCCCGCCAGACGGGAAAGGGCGCGCGCAGCGTGAAGCCGGCCTCGGGATGCCCGGGACCCGGCACGAACTCGGCGCTCTCGCAGCGGCCTCCCTTCAGCCTCAGCAGCAGGTAGAGCGGCGCCGCGAGACCGCCTCCCGCCTCGAACGCGAAGAGGAGGTTTCCGTTGAACGTCACGCCCCACGCGGACGCGGCGTTTCGGTACTCGCTCGAAGCGTCGACGGCGGCGCGAAGCGCCTCGCACCACTCGCGCGTGCCGAATCGGACGGCCATCGTCAGCGGCCCTCCCCCCGCGCGCCGCGACCGGCGACGGCGAGAGGCACGAACCCCGGATTCAGGATCCCGTCGGGATCCCACCGCCGCTTCGCGGCCGCGAACGGCTCCCACATCGGCCCGTAATGCTCGCGCCATTCCTGCTCCGTGAAGTCGACGTATCCCGACAGGTAGCGCTTCCCTCCCATCGCGACGCTGAGCCGGCTCGCCATCTCGAGCGTGGGGCGCGCTTCATCCCAGAATCGCGGCGGCACCGCCGGCAGGATCCCGAAGCCCATCAGATCCTCGCCGGGCGGGCGCATGAAGAGTCGCGACCGCGACGCGCTCCCCTTCGCGGGCCAGAGGAGGACGTGCCCGCCGACGAGAATCGAAGGCGGGAGATCGGGCAGGATCGCGTCGAGGAGCGCGGGGGCCGTCTCCCAGGGGAGAACCGTCTCCATCCAGGGATGGACGTGCTCCCAGGTTCCGCCCCGCTTCCAGAGATCGAAGACGGGAACGAGCCGCTCGAGGAAGTCGAGGATCGGCAGATCGTCGGTGTAGAGCGTTTCGAAGGGCTCGTACCCGTCGAGCAGGGCGCGGTCGTCCGGAGGCGCGCCGGCGTCGAACTCGGCGGTGAGGTGCGCGGGATAGAACCAGCGCGCGAAGACCTGGCGGCGGCCGCTCACCGGCTTCGTTCCCTGCGGGCAGGGCGAGGCCCACGACTCGATGTGGTCCCAGCGGCCGTCCTCCATGGCGCGCTTCGAGTCCCGGAAGAAACGGCCCGTGTCGTCGTAGAGGAGGTAGTAGGTGCGCGTCATCGGTTTCGCGCGGCGAAGGCGAAGCCGGGCCCGCACGATGACGCCGACCTGCCCCAGCCCCGAGATCACCGACCAGTAGAGCTCGGGATCGCGGTCGGGCGCGCACGTCACGAGCTCCCCTTCCCCCGTCACGACGTCGAGCTCGGCCACCTGGTCGCCCTGCGTGCCGTGGCGGAACGAGGCGACGCCGATGCCGGCGATGGAGAGCGTTCCTCCGACGGTGACGCTGAGATTGTTCGTGAGCACGGGCGGCACCAGGAGCTCGCTCACCGTCGCGCGGACGACGTCCCGCCAAATGGCGCCTCCCTCCACGTCCGCCGTCAGGGCGTCGCCGTCGACGCGAAGGCAGCGGCCGAGCGAAGTCATGTCGAGGAGGATGCCGCCGTCGCTCACGCCGAGATGGCTCTGGCTGTGCGCGGCGCCGCGCGTCGCGACATGGAGCCCCTTCGAGCGGGCGAACCGGACCGCCTCGATCACGTCGTCGACGGAGGCGGGTCGAAGGAGCGCCCGCGGGGACGCGTCGACGATGTGCCCGAAATTCGATCGGTACTCCGCCGGCACGGCGTCGCGTTCGACGACCGGTCCGCGCACCCGTTCGGCGAGCGCGCGAAGAAGCGGATCAGCCACGCGCCTTCGCGTCCCGATAGAGGTGGCGCAGAAGGAGGATCTGCCCGTAGTGCCCCGAGAAGTGCTCGAGCACGTGATAGAGGTACCAGCGACCCGAGATCGCGACGGAGGTGCCGTCGGGCCGCGTGCGCGGGGTCTCGGCCTCGAGATCGGCGTCGGTCATCGTGGCCATCTTCGAGCGCACGTACGCGCGGGCCTTCCCGTTCAGATCCCGGAAGAAGGCGAGGTCCTTCCCGTCGAGGAGCGCGATCGGCCGCTCGCCGGGCTTGATCGGCATCCCGTCGTCGTCGTCGCCGATCCCGAGCACCGGCTGGACCGTGGCCTCTTCCATCTTCTCGACGATGAGCTTGGTCCACCACGTCTCCACGATGGCGAGGTGCGTGAGGAGCATCCCGATCGTGTTCATGCCGGGATTCGCCTGCCAGCGGAGCTCGTCGGGCGTGATCCCCTCGAGCCCGCTCCACAGGAGCCGGCTCTGGTCCTCGAGCGAGGCGAAGAAGAGCGCCGCCTCGGAGGAGCGGAATCCCTGGGGAAGCGGGAGCGTTCGGTGCGTCATGGTCGCCATGGGAAGCGCCTCCTCGAGCGGGTGCAAACGATCGGGGCGGCGCATCGGCGCCGCCCCGAGAAGAATACCATGCTGGACGATTCGCTAGGAGTTGGCCGGCGCCTTCGGGGCGTCCCACGCCGGCGGCGCCGGGAAGACGAGCACGGGGGTCTTCGGCTTCTGCCCCGGCGGAACGATGTCCGGCGCCCGGTGCGTCACGGGGGGGATGCTCTTCAGATATTTCGCGATCGAGCGGACGTCGCGCGGCGTGAGATGCGCGTAGAGCGGCCACGGCATCGGCGGGTTCAGCTGGCGTCCGTCGGGGCGAATCCCGCTCTGGAGCGCGCGGATGATGTCCTCCTCGCTCCAGGAGCCGATGCCGGTCTCCATGTCGGGCGTGAGGTTCCTGGGATACGAGGTGCCCCACGGTCCCGTCCAGCCCAGTTCGCTCCCGGCGAGCGTGCGCTGGAAGTCGGGCGCGCCGTAGAACGATCCGGGCGTGTGGCAGTCGTTGCAGCCCGCGATCGTGACGAGGTAGGCGCCGCGCTCGGCGGTCGCGGCCGTGTCGGCCGAGGCGGCCGGCGCCGTCTGGCTTTCCTCCGTGCCTTTGGAGCACGACGCCGCGGCGACCGCGAGGATGGAGAGTGCGACGAGCGAGTGAAGGCTGATACGAGACCGATTCGATGCCATGAGTCCCCCTAGATGCCCCCGCGAAGGTAAAGATCCCGCGCCACCTTGACGACGAGCGCGAGTGCCACCAGAACCACGACCAGCCGGATGAACCGGTTCCCGCCGCGAATGGCGAGATGGGCGCCGGTCCATCCGCCGGCCGCCTGCGCCAAGAGCATCGGCGCCGCGACGGACCATACCACCGCGCCCTGGCTCGCGAAAACCACCAGTGCGCCGAAATTCGACGCGCCGTTCACTATTTTCGCGTCGGCGGAGGCGTGCGCCAGGGAGATCCCCAGGAGGGCCACGTAGCCCGCGATGAGGAAGGTCCCGGTTCCCGGGCCGAAGAAGCCGTCGTAGAAGCCGATCGCCAGGGCGATGGCGCCGAGGATCAGGGCCGGACGCCGGCGGGAGCGCTCCTCCGCCGCCTCGGGGACGCGGATCAGGGCCACCAGGATCGCGGCGACGACGAGAAGGACGAGGACGAGGGGGCGAAGGACGTCGGGACGGACTCGGAGAACGAGGAGCGCGCCCCCCATGCCGCCGGCCAGGGCGAGCGGGAAGGAGATCCGGGCCGAGCGCCCGTCGAGGAGTCCCGATCTCGCGTAGCGGACGATGGCGGCCGCGGAGCCCCAGACGGCCTGCCCCTTGTTCGTCCCGAGCGCGGCGTGGGGCGGGAGACCCACCGCGAGGAGCGCGGGAACCGTGATGATCCCGCCGCCGCCGGCGATGGCGTCGAC
>DASTKG010000171.1:0-3715 GCA_035716005.1 Candidatus Eiseniibacteriota bacterium | reverse complement strand
GCGTAGAACTTCCCGGTCGAGGAGTCGAAGTAGGTCGCGCGGCCGTCGGGCTGAAGCTTGAAGTCGAGCGCTCGGCCCTGGAGGCGGCGCTGGAAGACCGGCGTGCCGTCGTCGTCGACGACCAGGAGATACGGGGCGATGGGTCCGCTGAAGACGAAGTTGCAGAGGAAGAGCCTCCCCGGCGACGCGGTTCCGGTCACGGTGCGCGTCAGCGTGGGGAAGTCCGCGGGTAGCGAGTCGTGAGCGGCCGACGGTGCCATCGCGGCCATCGGCGGCTCCGCGGCCGTCGGCGCCTCCGTGGCTGCCAGCACCTCCTCGAGCCCCCAGAAGCCGGACCGCGGCTCGACCCCTCGGCCCCGCGAGATCGTGAAGGAGAATCGAGACGCCGGCACGTCCCCCAGGGACGTGCGGAGACCCGGCCGGAGCCGAACCTGCACGACCTCGCCCGGGAGGAACGAGGCGTCGGGCTCGAAGAGGATCGTCTCTCCGTCCTCCGCCACGACGAGCCGTCCCCGGTGCGCGCCCGACAGCGATCCGCGAACGTCCAGGATGTCTTCGCTCGGCATGCCGCCGAGATCCACCGCGCCTCCGGGCCGCAGCATGATGCCGGTCTCGGGCGAGACGTACTTCGCGCCCGGTGCCGGGTATTGATCTTGGAAGCGGCTCTGCGTCCGATCGGGCGGCGTCGCGAGGGAGACAGCGGGGACGAATGCGAGGAGCAGGGCGAGCGCGAGGGGCCTCATGGAGAGAGTCTCCTTTCGGGAGCCTGGTCTGACGCCGCGTCTTGAACATTCAGGCTAGGAGCGAGTCCCTGGGAGTGTCAATCGCCAAGCGCTCGTCGTGGCGCCGCGACCTCCCGTCCGCGGTGCCACCCGAGGTCCAGGTGAGGGGGGAACCGAGTGCGACTTTGGGCTACGGGAGGCAACGGGGGCATCCGGGTTGACAGAGTAAAAGGGGGGCGTACGCTTTCAGTCATCCGGCGAGCGTATCGCCGGGACTCACTCCGTGGAGGAACTCGGTGCGACGGGATGTCTCTCGAGGCAGGAACGAGGCGCGCTTGCTGGCGGCGGGTCTCCGGGTCACGCGGCCTCGCCTGCTGGTCTACTCGATCCTGCGAGACGCGGGTGGGCACCGATCGGTGGACGAGATCGTCTCGCTCCTCGCGGCGCGCGGCCACCGCATTCCGAGGATGTCGGTCTACAACGTCGTCGCGGACCTCTCCGACGCTTCCCTCCTGATGTGCTCCGACACCGGACCGGGGCGTGCGCTCTACGAGGTGAGCCACCGCCGGCACCACCACTTCGTTTGCCGCGCGTGCGGAGCCGTCCGGGATGTGCCGTGCCGTGCGGGCTTCAAGCCCTGCTTGGAGCCGCCCGCCAGGCTTCGCGCCGAGGTGGACGAGTCCCAAGTCATCTACCGGGGAGTTTGTTCGGCCTGCGCTCGGGCGGCCAAGAGACGTGCGCCGGCCTCGACGTCGCCAAGGCCATGGCCGCGATGAAAGAGCGCGAGGGGGTGCCGGTCGCGCGTTAGGCATTGATCGTGCCCTATACAAGATCCGATAGCACGTCCGCGAGCCCGGAAGAGCCGCAAGCTCCTGAGGGGCATCCAGATCCGAATCGGGGTCTAAGGCGAGACCACCTGACAATTTGACAGGAAATGCGGCTTTCCTGTCAGCAGAGGAGTGACATGACGACCAAACTCGAAGCACCGAAGGGCACCAAGACCGCCACGCTCACCTTCGACGGAAAGACCACGGAGCTTCCGGTCATCGTCGGCACCGAGCAGGAGACCGCGGTCGATATCGAAAAGCTCCGCTCCGCGACCGGCCTCATCACGCTCGATCCCGGCCTGGGCAACACGGGCTCGTGCAAGAGCGCGATCACGTTCATCGACGGCGAGAAGGGGATTCTCCGGTATCGGGGCTACCCCATCGAAGAGCTGGCCGCGAAGAGCACGTTCCTCGAGGTCGCGTGGCTCCTCATGTACGGCGAGCTCCCCACGAACGATGAGCTGAAGATTTTCACGCGCGAGGTGACCCGCCACACCATGCTTCACCAGGACTTCGGGCGCTTCTTCGACGCCCTCCCGAAGGACGCTCATCCCATGCCGGTCTGCTCCGCGGCGGTCGGGGCCCTCGCCACCTTCTATCAGCAGCCGGAGAACGACAAGGAGATCCACGACACGATCATCCGGCTGATCGCCAAGATGCCGACGCTCGCCGCCTACTCCTACAAGCACTCCATCGGCCAGCCGTTCCTCTACCCGATGAACAAGCTCGACTACGTGTCGAACTTCCTGCGCATGATGTTCGGCGTCCCGAGCGAGGACTACGAGGTCGATCCCGTCTTCGCGAAGGCGTTGGATCTGCTCCTCATCCTGCACGCCGATCACGAGCAGAACTGCTCCACGAGCACCGTTCGAGTGGTCGGCAGCTCGAAGGCGAATCTCTACGCGAGCATCGCCGCCGGCATCAGCGCGCTCTGGGGACCGCTGCACGGCGGGGCGAACCAGCAGGTCATCGAGATGCTGGAGCGGATCGAGGCGGAGGAAGGAACCGCCGACAAGTTCATCACGAAGGCGAAGGACCACAACGACACGACCCGGCTCATGGGATTCGGGCACCGCGTCTACAAGAGCTACGACCCGCGCGCGGCCATTCTCAAGAAGGCGTGCGGCGACGTCCTCGCCCGCATGGGCGGCTCGAGCAAGCTCCTCGAGATCGCGATGCGCCTCGAGGAAGTGGCCCTGAAGGACGATTACTTCGTGAGCCGGAAGCTCTATCCGAACGTCGACTTCTACTCCGGCGTCATCTACAAGGCGCTCGGAATTCCGGTGAACATGTTCACGGTGATGTTCACCATGGGACGGCTCCCCGGCTGGATCGCGCAGTGGCTCGAGATGCGGCACGACAAGGATTTCCGCATCGCCCGGCCGCGGCAGGTCTACATCGGGTCGCCGAAGCGGATGTACGTGCCCCTCGCCGATCGGCGGTAGCTCGGGGCCGAGGCTTCATTTCCATTCAGCGCACGATGGCCCCGGCGGAACTCTCCGCCGGGGCCTCGCGTTGAAACGCGAACCAAAACGAGGCTCCGACATGGATCTGGTCCCGCGCTTTCTCGCGATCTTCCTCCTGGCCGCCGCGCTCCCGGCGAGCCTCGGGCGCGCCGCGGAGAACGCTTCGGCGCGAGCCGACGAGCCTCCGATGACCACGGTCGCCGGCGTGGATCTCGCGCGCTACGCCGGCCTCTGGCACGAGGTCGCGAAGATTCCCAATCGCTTCCAGAAGCAGTGCGCGCGCGGGGCCACCGCCACGTACGCGCTCCGGGAGGACGGGCTCATCGACGTGGTCAACCGCTGCGTGAAGAAGGACGGGACCGAGGACGGCGTGAAGGGCGTCGCGAAGATCGTCGACAAGGCCACGAACGCGAAGCTCAAGGTGAGTTTCGTCAGCTTCCTCGGCTGGCGGCCGTTTTGGGGCGACTACTGGATCATCGGCCTCGACGAGGAGTACGAGTGGGTGGTCGTCGGCACTCCGGACCGCAAGTACGGCTGGATCCTGGCCCGCACCCCGGCGCTCGACGCGGGAAGCCGGGAGAAAGTCGACGCGATCCTCCAACGGAACGGCTACAAGCGCGAGGCGTTCGAGACGAGCCTTCCCTAGTCCGCGCCGGGGTTGACGCGATGGGCGTCACCCTTCACCCTGTCCGACCATGAT
>DASTKG010000170.1:0-2563 GCA_035716005.1 Candidatus Eiseniibacteriota bacterium | reverse complement strand
GATCACGCACGAGTACGGCCACTACTTCAGCCTCGACCACACCTCCGTGGCGGGCGCCACGATGGTTCCGTTCATCTCGAACGACACCACGCAGCGGTCGCTCGAGCTCGACGACCGCGCCGGCATCTCGGACGTCTATCCCGAGTCGGCGGCGCGCGGACTCTCGGCGGACGGCGTCGACTTCTACGCCACGACCGGCAAGATCAGCGGCACGGTGGTGAGCGGCTACAACGGGTCGGCCGTCTTCGGCGCGCACGTGGAGGCGTACAACCTGGCCATCCCGAACGCGGCGAACTCGATCAGCACCATCTCGGGTGAGCTGACGCTACGGAACGGGCAGGGCGACTACACGATTCGCGGCCTGCCGCCGGGGAACTACGCGGTTCGCATCGTTCCGCTCGACGGGGTCAACACGATCGCCGCCGACGCGAACGTCGGCGGTCCCTACAACGGCCTCGACATCGGCTTCGAGCCGGAGTTCTGGAACGGCGCGGCCGAAGGCTCGAACGGCTTCACCGATCCTCCCGGCGCGTACCAGGCCGTCGCGGTCGCTCCCGGCGCCACGGCCGGCGGGATCGCCTTCCAGACGAACACCTACCCGGGCCGCGTCGTCATCGCGCAGCACGGGTCGTTCGAGAACAACGTCACCTTCCGGAACACGGGCTACCTGGCGGTTCGCTTCGATCCTCCGTTCGACCCGCCCTACACGATCACGAACGTCCAGTTCCCCTCGTTCACGTTCAACGGCATTCCGGCGCCGTTCGTCAGCGCGCGGCTCTGCCCGATGAACCCCGTGAACGGCGGCCCGGACCTCGCGAACCCGCTCTACATCCAGACGCCGTTCAACGGGAATCCGAACGGGATCAACACGGTGCCGCTGAATCTCGCCGTGAGCGACGCGGGGAAGACCTTCTTCTGGGTCATGCAGTTCCCGTCCCAGACGGCGACCCCCGGCTTCCCGAACAATTTCCCGTTCCTCCGCATGGACTTCACGCAGCTCGAGAAGGGGCTCTTCGGGAACAGCTACAGCGTGAGTCTCGCGGGCGCGGCTTCGCTCATCGTCGACCGGAATCTGGCGGTCGACATGACCTGCCAGGTGCCCGAGAGCGAAGTGCCGATCGTGGCGCCGGGCTCCTTCGGCGGCAACCGGCGCCTCACGCAGATGGAGTTCTCCTATCGCGTCGCTCCGACCAACACCCGGGCCGACGGATTCTCCCTTCCGGCGAATTCACTCGACCGGACGGAGCTCGTTTCGCGCGGCGTGGTGTCGGACTTCTCCTACGCCGTGAAGGACACCGCGGGCGCGGGCACGAACGCGTTCCACTACAACAATCTTCCGTCGAGCACCGTGCCGGTCGTCTGGGCCGTGCAGGCGATCGACAAGAACGGGAACCGCAGCGTCACGTCGAACGTGACGATCACCGGCTTCAACGAGGACGCCGACGAGCCGAACGGCCGCCTCAACGAACCGAAGATCGTCGCGACCCCGGTCTCGCTCCGTCCGGAGACGTACTCGCCGGCGGGCGATCAGGACTACTACGAGGTGTCGGCCAAGCCGGGCGACATCATCGACGCGAGCGCCGCGGCGCAGGGGCAGGACGGGTTCAACAACATGGACCTCGTCATGCTCCTCTTCGACAACAACGGCGACCTCGTCGCGGCGAACGACGACTTCTCGGGGCTGAATCCCCGCGTCGTCTACGCCGTCCCGCCGCCGGCGGGCAACGCCAACAGCAAGGCGGCGCGGAAATTCCGGATCCTCATCTCGGACATCACGTCGTCCGACTTCGCCCCCACGGCGCCGCCGCAGGTCCGCACGGGCCAGGCGTACGTCTGGTCGGCCACGGTGACGACGCCGGTGAGCCTCGCGGGCCGCATCGAGCGCGAGATCGATCCGACCAAGGTCTTCCTCATGAACTCCGGTCCGAACCCGGCGAATCCGTCGGCGAAGTTCCTCTACGCGATCCCGAAGACGCTGGGCGCGGGAGCGGACGTGTCGCTGCGGATCTACGACGTGAGCGGACGCATGGTTCGCAATCTGGTCAAGGGATACCAGGCGGCCGGTCCGCACACGGCCATCTGGGACGGCAAGGACGACAACGGCCGCGGGGTCTCGTCGGGCAAGTACTACGCCCGGATCCAGGCCGGAGCCCAGCAGGCGAACGCCACCGTCACGATCCTGAAATGATCTCGTGATTCCTCGTCGTATGGGGGGGCCGGCGCGACGTGCCGGCCCCCTTCTCTTCTTCGGCCTAGCGCTGCTCCTCGCGCCGCCCGCCCGCGCCGTGGAATGGATTCCGCCCCGCCCGGTCTCCGCGTGGCTTCCGGGCGCCACGATCGCGCCCGGAAATGCCGCGACGCTGGAGCTGGTTCTCCGCTCGAACGGCCCCGCGACCTCCGTCGAGTGGAGCGTCGCCGGCACGGGGAACTTCGCCTGCGCGGTCACCCCCTCGTCGGGCGCGCTCGTGCTCGGCGCGAGCTCGCTCGTCCGCATTCCGCTGAGCGTGGCGGTGCCTCCGGCCTCGATCGGCATCGGCGCCATCACGGCGACCGTCGTCTACGC
>DASTKG010000169.1:0-3424 GCA_035716005.1 Candidatus Eiseniibacteriota bacterium | reverse complement strand
TTCACGAGGCGTTCGAGCGCCGCACGAACTCCTCGATCGCGCGGGCCACCGTCTGGGTGTAGTCGTAGATCGTGTAGGCGCGCGGGCTCACCGCCTCGGGTCCGCTCCTCGCCGTGGGCGCCGACTCGAGGAGCACCGCGGGGCAGGCGATCGGCTCGAGCACGCCGAGGCGTCCCGTGCCGGTCACCGTGGGAGTCGCCGGAAAGACGTGGCTCAGCGCGTCGGCGATCGTCTGGCCGAAGGCCATGCTCGCGCCGGCCGAAGCCGTCTGGGCGCCGCGCCACGGCATGAGCTCCGAGTCGTGAGCGCCGCCGCCGATCTCGATCGGCGCCAGGGGCGATTCGCTCGCGGAGCTGGCGGGAACGAGCGTGAGCACCCGGAAGCCGCCCCCCTTCACCGCGCCTTCGTTGTCGAGATGGATGCTGACGAAGAGGTCCGCCTTCGAGCCGTTCGCGATCGCGGCCCGGCGCGACGGGGTCACGTCCTGATCGCTCTCCCGGGTGAGGATGACGCGCGCGCCGAGGCGGTTCTGGAGCGCGGTCCGGAGCGCGCGCGCCACCTCGAGCGCCACGTCCTTCTCCGCTTGACCGCCGGGGAGCGTGGCCCCGAGATCGGCGCCGCCGTGCCCGGGATCGAGGACGATGACGCGAACTTTCCTGTCCGAGCCGCCGATGCGAAGCGGCTCGAGCGCGTTGAAGAGTCCGCTCTCGACCAGCCCCTCGTCGGCGGTCACCGAAATCTTCAGGCGGTTGCCGGAGACGTTGAGCGCCCAGCCACGGGCCTTGTCGGTAAGGACCAGTCGGCACTCGACGCCGCCGTCCACCTCGCGCATCCAGCCGTCCGAGACGACGCCGCCCGAGAAGACGCGCGCGCTGTCGAGCGTCCCGCCCTCGAGAAGGACGCGAACCTCGGTCGGCGTGGCGTAGAGAACGCGGGCGGGAAGGCTTCTCGAGAGGGTCGCCACCACTTCCGTGACGCGGTCGCGCGGGTAGAGCTGCGCCTGGCGCACGTCCCGCGGCTCCACGCGGTAGCGGACGACCCGGTCGGTTTCATCGTACGTCGCGTCGGGGACGAGCCGCCACTCGAAGAGGAGGGGCACGATCGATTCGGGAGCGTAGACGACGCCCTGGACGAGCCGCACCGGCGCCGCCAGGTTCCGCGCCCCCTCGTCGACGAGCACGACGGGCGCGTCGACGGTGAAGCGAAGCGTGTGCTCGCCCATCCGGAGCGAGAGCTTCTGGATCTCGGGGCGCCAGTACTTGGTGGCGCCGAAGATGCGCGCCAGGTCGTTGGTCGAGACGTAGCGGACGTTCTCGATGACCGTGGGCGCGATCCGCTCCACCGGCTCCGGATCGGGACGCACGACGCGGATGGCCGGCGCCGCGCCGCGCTGCGCCAGCGCGGGAACGACGGCGAGGAGCGCGATCGCCCCCACGACGGCGGCGACGGCGGCGACGCCCGCCGGGAGCGCGGCGCCCATCGTGACGCGGCCGTGGCGCGTTCCGAACGGGATCACTCGGCGCCCTCGCCCCGCATGATGCCGCGGATCTCCTTCCGAGCGCGACGCTCGTCCATCTTCGCGCGCTTGTCGTATTCGCGGCGGCCGCGCACCAGGGCGAGCTCCACCTTCACCTTGCCGTTCCTGAAATAGAGCGAGAGCGGAACCATCGTGAGCCCCTTCTCCTCCAGCTGACTCTTGAGGCGGCGGATCTCCGACTTGTGCATGAGGAGGCGCCGCGTGCGCGTCGGATCGTGATTGTCGTAGGAAGCGGGATCGTAGGGGCTGATGTGGAGTTGGCGAAGAAAGATCTGCCCGTCATCGATGGAGGCATAGGCGTCGACGAGCTGCGCCTTCGCGGCGCGGAGCGATTTGACCTCGCTTCCCCGAAGCTCGATCCCGGCCTCGCACGTTTCGATGATCGTGTACTCGTGGCGCGCCTTGCGGTTGGTCGCGATGACCTTCCGCTCGTCGCCTTCCTTCGCTTTCTGAGGCGCGGCGTGACGCGCCATGACGGCCTCCCTTGGCCCCCGGGGCCCGCGGCGCGGGCGTCCGGACTCCGGGTTGTAGCACGCTCCGGGGCCGGGGCGCAAACGCCGCCTCCAGCCGCCCCAACCGATTGGCCGTTCGCCGATTATCGGTCGCACGGAGGGCCCGGCGCTCGATTGACAGCGTTGCGCCCGGCCCTCTATAGTAACGCGTTCTAGGTCGTTGTCGGTACTTCGCGTGCGGAAGTGGCGGAATTGGCAGACGCGCTGGGTTCAGGGTCCAGTGGCCGCAAGGTCGTGGGGGTTCAAGTCCCCCCTTCCGCACCATGATTTAGGCGATCCGGTCGCTCAACCCCACCTCCTCCCGGCGGCGATGCCCTCTGGGCACTCGGGCCCCGGGTCCGCGCCGCCCCCCCAAGAAATTACCCGCCCCATGTCGATTTCTACCCGGCTCGTTCGTCGAGAGAGTGAAGCAGCAGGAACGAACGAAGCCGGATCGAGGAGATCGACGATGGAATCCGAACATTCGAACCGATGGGTCTGGGCGGGGAGGGTCCTGAGCGGGTTGGCCGTGGCGTTCCTGCTCTTCGACGGCGCGATCAAATTGATGCGGATCGCGCCGGTCGCGGAGTCGTTCGGGCGCCTGGGATACCCTCCCGAGTCGGCGGTCGGGATCGGAGTCGTGGAACTCGGCTGCCTGGCCGCGTATCTTTTCCGGCCGGTATCGATCCCCGGAGCCGTCTTGCTGACCGGTTTTCTCGGCGGCGCCGTCGCGAGCCACGTGCGGATTGGCGACCCCCTTCTCAGCCACGTACTCTTCCCGACGTACGTCGGCGCCCTGCTCTGGACCGGCCTATTCCTCCGTGACAGCCGGCTCCGGACTCTTCTTAGCCGGAAAGGAGTACCGCAATGAAATTCATGACGATGGTGAAGTCGTCCGAGAATTACGGCCCTCCCCCTCAGTCGCTCATGGAGGCGATCGGACAGCTCGGCGCCGAGGCCGCCACGAAGGGTGTGATGGTCGAGATGGGAGGCCTCCTGCCGACGGCGCAGGGGACGCGCGTCCGCGTGGCCGGGGGAAAGCTCCACGTGATCGACGGTCCCTTCACCGAGGCGAAGGAAGTGATCGGCGGCTACGCGGTCTTCGAGGTCCCATCGAAGGCCGAGGCGATCGAGTGGACCCGGCGCTTCATGGAGGTGCACAAGCTCCATTGGCCCGAATGGGAAGGCGAGACGGAGGTCCGGCAGTTGTTCGAGGGCCCGCCGCCTCCGATGTGATGTGAGGTAGGGACCGAGGCTGGAAGGGCCCCGCGGGCGTCGAGCCTTCGGGGCGCCTTCCGCGCCCGATTCAGCGCAGCAGCTTGAACGCGTGCGTCCACTCCTGGCGGAGGAAGCCGGGGATGCACCAGAGCATGCAGAGCGGCTCGATGGCGCGCGC
>DASTKG010000168.1:0-3416 GCA_035716005.1 Candidatus Eiseniibacteriota bacterium | reverse complement strand
TGGAGAGGACCGGCTGGAACGTGACGCGGGCGGCGGAGGTGCTTCAGATCGACCGGGTCACGCTCTACAACAAGATCAAGAAGTACAACCTCCGCTCGTAGCGCCGTCATGCCCGGCATCGACATCGTGCCGATGTATTTCGCCGACCGGGAGGAGACGCTGCGCCGCCTCGGATCGGCCCTGGAGCGCGACTTTCGGACGACCGTCCGCTACCGGAGCCCCTGGTTCGACCCGGAGGCCGCGTTCGATTCCTCGCGAGGGCAGTACCGCGCCTCGCTCCTCCTGAAGGCGCTCCTCGCCGACCCCCAGGAGGAGCCCGCGGAGCGGATTCTCGGCGTGACCGCCGTCGATCTCTTCACGCCCGTCCTCACCTACGTCTTCGGCGAGGCGCAGCTCGGGGGACGGGCCGCCGTCGTCTCGGCGCACCGGCTCCGGAACGAAGTCTACGGCCTCCCGCCGAACGAGCACCTCCTCTTCGAGCGGCTCCACACGGAGGCGATGCACGAGCTGGGGCACACGTACGGGCTCCTCCACTGTCCGAATCCCGGCTGCGTGATGCGCGCGTCCGCGTACGCCGAGGAGGTGGAGCTGAAGGGGAGCCGCTTCTGCGACGGCTGCCGGGCGATCGTGATCGGGGGCGGCGTCGTGGGGGCCCATCGGGGGCCGCGCTGACGGCGCCGCGGCCGCGCGTCCCGCGGCGCGCCTAGCGCAAGGTACGCAGGAGGCGGAGCGGATCGACGAAGAAGGTCACCGCCTGGCGCTCGATGTGATGCAAGAACTCTGACTGTGGAGAGTCGGCCCAGTCGTAGGTGAATCCGACCATTTTCTTGTAGCGCAGGCGGACGCCGACTCCCCAGGAGTCGTCGTGCACGTAGCCCGCCTCCTCGTCGACGAATCCATGACGTAGGAAGAGCGTTTCGTAGATCGCGAGCTCCTGCCCGGACCGTGTGGCGTCCAAGCCCTCGAGCTTGCTCCCTCCCTGATAGTAGTTCGCCGTCTCCATCGTCAATCCCAACGCCAGCGTGGGCTCCGCGAAGTTCCAGAAGCCCCCCTCGGTCGCGCCGGGGAATCGAACGGCCACGCGCGCCGAGCCGCCGAGGAGTCGTTCCTCGTGGATATCGGCGTCTTCATCGAGGAACCAGCTCCCGCCGTTCTCGGCATAGTTCCGCCTCGAATAGCCCCCCGCGACCTGCAGCCGCCAGGAGAGTCCCTCCTGCCCGCCCGAGCCGTCCCGCGGGAACCCGTCGATCGGCGTGACGCGGAGCAGGGCGCCCCAGTCGCGTTGGGGCGCTTCGCCCTTGGCGTCGATTCCGCCGATCGTCACGAAGGCCGGCGCCAGGTCGACCGTCACGTTCTTCCATGTGTGGCCGATCGAGAGATCGACGCGCCGGCTCAGGCTCGACGGCTCGTGGCCGGTGAGTCGCCGGATGGTCTCGAACGTCTCGACCAGGTTCGCTCCGACGCTGAACTGGTCGATCCGCTCGTACGAGTCGAAGGTGCCGATCGGATTGCCGTCGGCATCCGTGGCCTCGCTCAATCCATAGTCGAGGCGAAGATGCCCGATCGCTTCGACCGGCTTCCCGGCCAGGGAAACTCCGATCCCGCCGCCGCCGATCGTGATCTCGTGGGTCCTGAACCAGACGTTGTCCGCCAGGTCGGGGACGAGCCGTGTCTTCCCATACGCGTACCGGATGCCCCGGTGATAGCCGAGAAGCGCCGGGTTGGCCCACCCGTTCGGGAACTCGCTCCAGAAGACGGACGCGCCGGCGCGCCCCATTCCCGCCACGGCGATCGAGGGATCGAGGAAGGTCGACTGGGCGTCGCTCCCTCCCTGCGCGCGGAGCGACGCCGGCGACGCGAGGAGGATCGAGGCGAGGAGAATCGCGGCGGGACGATTCATGGAGTTCTCCCGGTTCGGGGCGAAGAACGGACCCGGGGAGTGGGCCGGCGGGTCTCCAGTCGACGACCCTACCGCTCGCTCGCCGGCGATACCACCCGAAATTCCGGACGTCGCCGTCCCCCGCCGGACGCGAGAAGCCCCGGCGGCGAAGGCCACCGGGGCTCCCTTGTCGTCACCGAGCCGCCTCGTCAGGGTGAGACTTCGATCATGTCTTCACGAACGACTTCGGTGCCGACTTCTCCACGAGCTCGGGCGCGTGAACCGGCGACGAGTAGATGCTGCAGAGCTTGAGCGGCTTCTTGCCCGTGCAGCGAACGATGTGCTTCGCCCCCGCCGGCACGAACGCGGCCGAGTGTTCCTCGATCGGAAGGAGCTTGTTGTCGATCACGATCTCGCCCTTGCCCTCTTCGAAGAGGAAGATCTGATCGACGGTCGGGTGAATCTCCTCGCCGATCTCCTCGCCGGGCGGCAGGCTCATCAGGACGAGTTGGCTCTGCTTCCCGGTCACGAGTACCTTCCGGTAGTTCTCGTTCTCCTTCACCAGCTTCTTGAGATCCAGGACCTGTTTCATGATCCCTCCTTGGGGCCGGTGACCCCCGGCGACGAGTTCGCATGGATCGTGCCGGGGGTGGCACCGACGGTCCACCTCCCGCAAGCGACGCGATGGCAATCGGCGGCGCGCTCCCAGCCGCGCCGCGCTCCCCGAGGTGGGCATGACGCGGATGCCATCTCGGCGGAAGGGAATGCCGGAATTGTCAGGAAGCGCCCCGCCGGCCGTGTTAGAATTTTGGGGTCCCCACCACGAGCCGGCAGCCGGAACCGGAGCCCGATTGACCCGCCGCTGCCACGTTTCCATCGCCTTCGCGTTCCTGATCATCGCGTTTCTGCCCGCTCTCCCCGCGCTCGCGGCTCCCGCCGACGAGTCACGCCTCGTCGTGAAGCTCCGGGAATCGCCGCCCGGTGGACCGGCGCACGGCCCGGAATCGCCGCCCTCGCCCCGATTCGCCGAGCTGATGCGACGCTTCGGGATGGACGCCGCCGTTCCGCTCCTTCGCCCTCGCGCGGAGCGCGCGGGGGACGGACGTCGGGCTCGGCTGCGCGCCGGCCTCGAGCGCTACCTCCTCCTCCGCGCGCCGCGCCGGTTCGACGTGTCGGCCGCCGCCGAAGCGTTTCGGAATCTCCCCGAGATCGAAAGCGCCGAGCCCGACTACCTCGCCTCGCAGGCGGCGGCCGCCGGCTCGCCGACCGGGGATCTTCCGGACGATCCCGACTTCGCCACCTATCAATGGGGCTTCCGAAACACGGGAGAGCAGATCACCGAGCCCGAGAATCTCCCGCGCGTCGCGGGCGCCGACATCCACGCCGCCGACGCCTGGGCCGTCACCACGGGCGACCGGCGGGTCGTCGTCGCCATCCTCGACACCGGCATCCGGACCGACCATCCGGAATTCGAGGGACGCATCTGGACGAACGAAGGGGAAATTCCCGGCAACGGCATCGACGACGACCAGAACGG
>DASTKG010000167.1:0-16730 GCA_035716005.1 Candidatus Eiseniibacteriota bacterium | reverse complement strand
GCGGCCGGGATGTCGCCGCCGTTCTCCGAGCTTCGCCCCCGGACCTTCTTGATCAGCTCGTAGCCGTCCTCCTCGGGCATGGCGATGTCCGAGAGCAATACGTCCGGCCGCCAGATATCGAACACCTGGAGGGCCTGAGCGGTCGACCCTGCGACCCTCACTTCCGCGCCGCAGCTCTCGAGGAGGACTTGCACCGCCTCGTTCGCGGTCGGCTCGTCGTCGACGATCAGCACGCGGATCTTGTCGAGCCGATGCAGGAGGACGTTCGTGATC
Source organism: Candidatus Eiseniibacteriota bacterium (assembly GCA_035716005.1). GTDB lineage: Bacteria > Eisenbacteria > RBG-16-71-46 > SZUA-252 > SZUA-252 > SZUA-252. The sequence continues at coordinate 16,457 of DASTKG010000167.1, read as the reverse complement.
TCGTCTCCGGCCGAGGGGTGCCGCGGGCGCCCACGGACGGTCGACTCGCCCGTCCCCAGCAACGGAAGCTTGATCGTGAAGCGCGAGCCCTGATCCCTGCCCGCGCTCTCGGCGACGATCTCGCCTCCATGCAGCTCGACGATGTGGCGAACGATCGAGAGCCCCAGTCCGAGCCCGCCATGGCGCCGCATCGAGCCGTCCATGGCCTGCTGGAAGGGCTCGAAGACGTGGGGAAGGAACGCACCTTCCATCCCGATGCCGGTGTCGGAGACCGCCAGCTCGACGTGGGACTCCGCGCGTCCCAGCGTGACCTGGACGCTTCCGCCCTTGGGAGTGAACTTGATCGCGTTGGAGAGGAGGTTTCCCACCACCTGATGGAGGCGCTCCGAATCGCCGGAGACCATCCCCGCGCGCTCGTCCAGAACGAGCTGGAGCCGAATCTTCTTGGCATCGCTCGCGGGCCGCTGTGATTCCACGGCCGTCTTGACCACTCCCGCCAGGTCGATCGGGCGGACGTCGAGCCGGAACTTTCCCGCGACGACTCTCGAGACGTCGACCAGATCGTCGATCAATTCCGAAAGGGAGATCACGTTGCGCTCGATCACCTCCAGCCCGCGATTGGCCTTCTCCTTGTCGAGGGTGCCGCTCCGAAGGAGCTGCGTCCACGTGAGGATCGGCGCGAGCGGATTTCGCAACTCGTGCGACACGGTCGCGAGGAACTCGTCCTTCAAATGGCTGGCCGCGCGTTCCTCCTCGAGCGCCTCGGCGGATCGGGTTTGTCCTTCCTCGGCGAGGAGCCGCACGTCGGTCTGTTCGCGATAGGAGCGGTTGATGATGAAGATCAGCATCGCGCAGAGCAGGAGCGCCACCAGAATCGAGACCGCCGTGACCACCTTGAAGAACGCCTGAGTCCGTTCCGCAGCGCTCCGCTCGGCCGCGTTGCTGATGGTCGGCGGCTGCATGTGCGACGTCAGGGAGTCCAACGACTCGATGAGAGCGGCTCCCCGGGAGGCGGAGGCGGCGGTGGCGGCGGCCAGACGGCCCGCGGGGGCTCGGAGCGCCGCCTCGAACGCTTCCTGATGGGCGCGTTCGGCCGCCTCGGCGCGGGTGATGAAGAGCCGGCTCTCGTCGTCGAGCGTCCGCGTTCGAAGCCGGTGAAGCCGTCCGCGGAGCTCGGCGCCGTTGGATCGCGAGGCTCGTGCGTACTGCTCGTCGCCCGTGAGAAGCGACGCGCTGGCGTTCGAGACTTCCCGGAGGCCGGTGAGGCGAAGCGCGTTCTGTTCGCCTTGAGCGTTCGCGCTGCCGGCGGTGAGGGCCGCCATGTCCCGAACCAGGAGCCTCGACGCGAAGAGCGACGCTCCGCTGCTCAGGATCGCGAGGAGGGCGATCACGATCAGTCCGGAGTTCAGAGTGTGCTGGCGAGACCACTTCCACATGAGAGGAGCCTGACTCCTGGGAGAAGCCGAGCGCGATCCGGCTTCCGCCGGTCGGTTCGGCCGTGCCTACAGTATGGGCGAGCGCCGCCGAATCCACCACGCGCCACACTGACGGCTACCCAGAATCGTGCCGGACGGAGCGGGGAATCGGCCCAACGCACAAGTCGTTGCCACGCCGAGAGCTAGGGTGGATCGCCGGGGCGCGGGGGGGGGGGGGGGGAAGCGAGTCCGACGAATGTGGCAAGTTGTTCCGTTCCCCGACGCGAACTTACAAACGGGGCGGAGGTCGGCGGGAGTTCAGTTCCTCGCGTACAGGTGAAGGCGGTTGTAGAGCGTCTTGAGGCTGATGCCGAGAGTTTCGGCGGCCTTTTTCTTGTCGCCGCCGAGTTGCTCGAGGGTCGCCAGGATCAACCGACGCTCGGCCTCGTCGAGCGAGCCGCCCACGTCGGGCGGCCCCCCACCGTCGACGCGGGGGGCGGAGCCGGGAGGAGGCGCCGCCGTCAGGCCGTCGAACTCGATCACCTTGCCCGACATGATGAAGGCGCGGTGCAGCTCGTTCTTGAGCTCGCGAACGTTGCCGGGCCAGGAATAGGCGCTGATTCGTTCGCGCGCGGCGGCGCTCAGCCGTTTGCTCGTCGCCTCGGTGCGGTTCATCAAATCGAGGAAGTGGTCGGCCAGCAACAGGGCATCCCCGTCCCGCTCGCGCAAGGGGGGAAGGACGATGGGGAAGACATTGAGTCTGTAAAACAGATCTTCCCGCAGCTTCTTGGCCTGGATGGCCTCTTTCGGCGGGCGATTGGAGGCGGCGATCAGGCGCACGGTGACCGGGATCCGCGCCTCGCCTCCGATTCGCGTGAGGGTGCCCGACTCGAGCACCCGGAGCAGCTTGACCTGAAGCTCGATCGGCATCTCTGTGATCTCGTCGAGGAAGAGCGTTCCGCCCGAAGCGCGCTCGAAGTGCCCGCGCCGCTGCTGGGTGGCTCCGGTGAAGCTACCCCGCTCGTGGCCGAACAACTCGCTCTCGATCAGGCTCGGAGGGATGGCGCCGCAGTCGAGCGGGATGAAGGGCGCGTGGCGCCGCGAGCTGAAATCGACGATCGCCTGCGCAACGAGTTCCTTCCCGGTGCCGCTCTCTCCGGTAACGAGAACCGTGGCGTCCGTGGGAGCGACCTTCGCGATGAGGTCGTAGATCTTGTTCATCTGGGGCGAGTTGCCGATCATCCGGCCGAAGCGCCCGAATTTCCTCAACTCGTCTCGAAGCGATCCGACGTGTTCCTTGAGGGAGCGAACGCGCATGGCATTGGCGAGCACGGCCTTCAACCGAGAGTTGTCGATGGGCTTCGTGAGGTAATCGAGCGCCCCGAGTCGCAGCGCCGCGATCGCGGAATCGACGGTCGCCACGCCCGAAATGATCACCACATCCGTTCCTGGCGAATCCTTCAATTCCTGGATGAGGTCGATGCCCTCCCCATCGGGCAACGATAGGTCGACCAGCGCGACGTCCACCGGCCCTTCGGAGAGCCGCTCGCGGGCCTCCTTCAAGGACCCGCAGGTGGAGGCGTCGAATCCCTCCAGCTTGGCGAACTCCGCCAATCCGATCCGGAGGTCCTCGTCGTCGTCGATGATGAGCACGCGTAGCATCGACATTCAGCCTATACCCGATACGGAGAAATGACCCCAAGTTTCGTCAGATCGGCCCGTATCCGGCGCGAATAACCGCGACCCCAAGTCCGAGCGCCATTGTAGAAAACGGCCCGCAAGAGTTACATCCGGCGCCCGCCCCCCGCCCGCCCGCGCCCAGGCACCTCATTGGATCCAACGTGTTAGCGGAGGCGAGGTCCTGGCACATGAAATGCGAGACGGAACCTCCCGAAGACATTCGGCCCACAACCGGAACGGAGGATCTCAACGATGCTCTGGACGATCGTAGTGGTGTTGGCGCTTCTCTGGCTTCTCGGACTCATGACCTCCTACACGATGGGCGGACTCATCCACGTCCTGCTCGCCATCGCGGTCATCGTCGTGCTACTCAGGGTCATTCAAGGCCGGCGCGCGGTATGAACGACTCTCGCCGGATCGGAGGACTGGAATGAAGATTCTTGGAATCGTGCTCGTCGTGTTCGGCATTCTCGCGCTCGTCTACGGCGGGATCGGCTACAACAAGCAGCATACCGTTCTCGACGTCGGACCGATCAAAGCCACGGCCACGGAACACAAGGAGTTCCCGGTGTCTCCGATCGTCGGTGGGATCGCCATGCTGGGAGGCGCTCTACTCCTGATCTCGTCCAGGAAGCGAGCCGCTTAGGCGTGCGATCCCGGACGTCGCCATCCACCCGACGCTTCTCACGGGACTTCGCGGTGTTGCGAGTTCTGAAGCGCTTCGGGGCGCGGATCGGACCGACGCGCCACGCGCGGCGCGCCGCGCCAAATGCCGGCCTCATGACGGAAGACTTTACACACTTCTTGTAATCGGGCCCCGGAAACGCCGCCCGACGGGTGCCTCGGGTGCGCGGCATGAAGACCACTAAGCGGCAATGGGCGCGACACTTCCCGCCAGGTCAAGCGTGGCGGCACGTTCTTTGCGTTTCGGTCCCGATGCGTGGACGACTCTTGCGTGACTCAATGTGCGGAACGTCGAGGCGCCGGTGAAGGAACGCAGACGTCGGCAGCTCCAGCAGAAGGGGGAGTAGCGGCTTCTACCCGCTGGTCCCCGAGGTGGGAGGGGGACCGAAAGGCCTCCCTCCCAACCCGACTCCGGGTGGGGCTCACTCCCGGCAAGCGAACGTCCTCGGACAAAACGAAACGGAGGAAGTGATGACTAGATTTCGGAGGTTGATGCTGACGCTGCTCTCGGCGGCGCTGCTCTGCGGCGGTCTCGCCGGGACGGCGTGGGCCGGGGACGCGAGAACGGATGTGGTCGGGGCGGCCGACATCCAGGCGCAGATCGACAAGCAGGTCGACCGTGAGGCCGCCGACCGCCAGGCGATCCAGGATCTGCTGCGCCGGCCCGACGTTCGCCGCATCGCAGGCGCGGCGGGGCTCGATATCGAGCGGGCGACCGCCGCCGCGAGCGTTCTGTCGGGATCCGAGTTGAAGGATATCGCGGCCCGCGCGCAGGAGGTCAACGCGGGCGTCGGCGGCGCGAAGTCGGTGACCCTTTCGGTCACGGCGATCATCATCATCATCCTGCTCATTATCCTTATCGCCAACTGAGGGAGCCGTGTCTCCACGCGCGCGGGTGGCGGTCATCGTCGGCATGGCGGTGACCGCTTTCTGTTGGGCCCCGGTCGGCGCCCGAGCCGCCGCCGGGACCTCGCCGGACCCCGTCCGTCTCCTCGACGTTCCTTACGTGCCCCAGACCGAAGCGCTCTGCGGCGGCGCCGCGATCGCGATGGTGCTGCGCTACTGGGGCGAGCCGGCGGTCCTGGCGGAAGATTTCGCGGGGCTCGTGGCGCCTGGGGACGCGGGGATCCGCACCGACTCCCTGGTCGCGGCGGTTCGCGCGCGGGGATTCGGTGCCGAGCCGTGGTTCGCGACGGCATCCGACGTGAAGCGGGAGCTGGCGCAGGGGAGGCCGGTGGTCGCGCTCGTGCGGGCATCCTCGCGTGCCTTCCACTACGTGGTCATCGTCGCGTGGGCCAACGGGGGGGTGATCGCCCACGATCCCGCCGTGGCGCCGGACCGTACCAGCGACGAACGCGCGTTCGACCGGGCCTGGGCCGGGAGCGGGCGCTGGGCGCTCCTGATCCTCCCGCCTCCACGCGCCACGGAAGCCGAGGTTCGCGACGTCCCTCTCGCGGGCGACTCCACCGTCGTCCCCCTCACCGGTTGCGATGCGCTCGTGGACGACGCGTTGCGTCGCGCCCGCGGCGGCGACACGGCGAATGCCGAGCGAAGGCTGATCTCGACCGCGGCGATTTGCCCCGATTCGCCGGCGCCTCGCCGCGCTCTCGCCGGGCTGCGTTTCAAGGCCGAGGACTGGAACGGCGCGGCGCGCCTCGCCGAAGAGGCTCTCGCCCTGGATCCGGACGACGCCGGCACGTGGCGGCTCCTCGCCGGATGCCGGTTCCTCATGGGCGACGAGGCGGGAGCGCTGCTCGCCTGGAATCGGATCTCCGAGCCGCGTGCCGATCTCGCGCGGGTCGATGGGCTGTCACGCACGCGCTACCGCGCCGTCGCCGGGCAGCTCGACCTGACACCGGGGCGATTGTTGACGTCCGGCGCGTTCGTCCGGGCGCGCCGACGACTCGCGGAGATACCCGCTCAATCCGAGGCGCGGCTCAGCTTGAGGCCGCTCCCGAAGGGAATCGCGCAGGTGAACGTGGCGTTGGTGGAACGGCCGCTCTTCATCGACAGTCCGATCGCCGCGGGAGGCGTGGGCCTTCAGGCGCTCGTCGAGCGCGAGGTTTCGCTTCGCGTCTCGAGTCCGACCGGAAATGGGGAACTCTGGAGCGTGGGCTTCGGATGGGGGCGCGAGCGGCCGCGCGTATCGCTGGGGCTGGCGGTTCCGGCGCCGGGCGGCCGCCAGGGAATCTGGCGCGTCGAGGGATTCTGGGAGCGGCAGACGTACGCCGTCGGCGCGCTGTCGGGCGCCGGCCCCGCCGCGGGCTCTATGGTGATCCGCGAGGAGCGCCGGCGCAACGCCCTCTCCTTCTCGGACTGGATCGCGCCGAATCTCAGGCTGGAAATCGGCGCGGCGTCGGACGAGTGGTCGGACCGAGGCGCCCACGTCTCGCTCGACGGAGAGATCAAGGCGATGTTGGCCGGCGATCGAATCGCGCTCCTCGCGCGGGCCGGGCAGTGGACGAGCCTCGACGGCGGATCCCCGTTCGAGGCGGGCGATTTGTTGGCGAGGGTGAGCACCAGGCACCTCGATCGCGGCGGCTGGCTGGCTCTGGCGGGCCTGTCGTTCGCCACGGCCGAGGCTCCGCTGGCCCTCTGGCCCGGCGCTGGGACCGGTCTTGGGCGCGAGCCGCTCCTGAGGGCGCACCCCTTGCTGATCGAAGGCATCGTGGCCGGGAAGGCCTTTGGGCGTACACTCGCCTATGCCGGCCTCGAACGAAGGGCGTGGCTGATGACGGTGAAACCCGTTCGCATCGGGTGGAGCCTCTTCCTCGACGGGGCCAGACCCTCGAATACGCTGCGATCGGCGACCGTGCCGTGGCTGCTCGACGCCGGGGCCGCTCTCCGGCTCACCGTCCTCGGATCCCGAAGCGAGATTCGAATCGCGGCGGCACGCGGGCTCGAGGACAGGGTATCCGCGGTCTCGATCGGCTGGGAGGTTCGATAAGCGAATGGCGCCGCCCGACGTGGAATCCGGACCGATCCGGGGCGAGCTGCTCAGCGTCGATCACCTCGAGGATCGAGCGCGGGTGCTGGCCGCGTCGTATACCCTGGCACGCGACCCCCGTCGCGCGCCGCGCCGGTTCCTCCACCGCCTGCGCGACAACGCGCGAGTCCTCCGCGACGCCTACCAGATCCTCGCGACCGACGTTCGCCGCGGGGAGCCGATCGCCCCCGCCGCGGAATGGCTGCTCGATAACTTTCACCTCCTGGAGGCGGAGATCCTCGAGGTGCGCAGAAACCTTCCGAAGCGGTATTACCGCGATCTTCCCAAGCTCGCCCTGCGCGACCGGGCGGGCATCGCCCGCGTGCACGCGATGGCGCTCGAGTTCATTCGCCACAGCGACGCGCGTTTCGATCTCCATCGCCTGACGCGGTTCGTGAGCGCCTACCAGACGGTGGCGCCGCTGACGCTCGGGGAACTCTGGGCCTGGCCGAGCATGCTTCGGCTCTGCCTGATCGAGAACGTCCGGCGGCTCACCGACGAGATCATGGAGAGCCGCGGCGGCGAAGTGGAGGCCGATCGATATTTCGCGCGCTTCGAATCGACCGCGGCGGGCACGGAGCTGCCGGCCCTTCCCCCGAGCCTCTCGAACGGATTCGTCGTCCAGCTCGTGCAGCGGACGCGCGAGCTCGGCCCGCGCATCTGGGAGCTGCGAGTGGCGCTCGATCGGCGGCTCAAGGAGGCCGGCTCCAGCGTGGATGAGTGCGTCCACGCCGAGCACCAGCGCATGACGATGGGCCAGGCCTCCATGGGGAACTCCATCACCGGGCTTCGGCTGGTCGCCACCACGGACTGGAACCGCGCGGTCGAGCAGGTGAGTCTGATGGAGCAGGTGCTTCAGCGCGATCCGGCGGGCGTCTACAGCCGGATGGACTTCGCGAGCCGGGATCGCTACCGGCAGGCGGTCGAGGAGCTGTCGGAGCCCTCCGGCGAGGCTCAGGTGCGAGTGGCCCTTCGGGCGATCGAGAGCGCCCGACAGGTGGGGGAGAGGCGCCGCGACGATTCGAGCGACCATATCGGATATCACCTGATCGGCCCGGGGCGGCGCGACCTCGAGCACGACGTCGCGTACGTCCCGCCGCTCAGGCGGCGGCTCCGCCGCGCCGTCTTTCGGCATTGCGTCGCCGTCTACATCGGCTCGATCGCGCTCCTGACCGCGGTCGGCGTCGCCGCGGCCGTCGTCTACTCAAGGGGCCACGGCGCCGCGGGGCCGCTCCTGCCGTGGATCGCTCTCCTGGCCCTCGTCCCGATGAGCCAGCTCGCCTCGTCGTCCGTCCAGAGGCTGGTGCATCGCGTGGCCCGGCCGCGGCGGCTCCCGAGACTCGAGCTGAAGCACGGCGTTCCGGTCGAGGCGCGCACGGTGGTGGTGGTGCCCACCCTGCTCGGAAGCGCCGCCGGCGCGCGAGCGAGGGTCGAGCATCTCGAGGTGCAGGCGCTGGGGAACGTCGACCCGAACCTCCACTTCGCGCTCCTCACCGACTTCCCGGACGCCACCGAGGCCGAGCGCCCGGAGGACCAGCAGAGTCTTGCCGCGGCCGTCGCGGGAATCGAGGCGCTCAACGCGCGCTACGGCCCGGGCCGCTTCTTTCTCTTTCATCGGCCCCGACAGTGGAACGCCCGGCAGGGCGTCTGGATGGGCTGGGAGCGCAAGCGCGGAAAGCTCGAGGAGTTCAACGCGCTCCTGCGCGGGGCCTCCGACACGTCGTTTCAGGTCGTGGTGGGGGACCGCGCGATTCTGGAGAAGGTCCGCTACGTCATCACCCTCGACGCCGATACCCGACTGCCTCGCGACGCCGCCGCGGAGCTGATCGGAATCATCGAGCATCCGCTCAATCGGCCCCGGTTCGACGACCGGCTCCGCCGCGTGACGTCGGGGTACGGAATTCTCCAGCCTCGCGTGAGCGTCACCATGTCGAGCGCCGCCGGTTCGCTCTTCGCCCGCGTCTACGCGGGCCACACGGGCGTCGATCCCTACACGACGGCGGTTTCGGACACCTACCAGGATCTCTTCGGCGAAGGCATCTTCACCGGCAAGGGGCTCTACGACATCGACGCCTTCGCGGCCTCGCTCGAGGGGCGCGTGCCCGAGAACGCGCTCCTCTCGCACGATCTGTTCGAGGGGATTCATGCCCGGACGGCGCTGGTCACGGACGTGGAGGTCGTCGACGACTTCCCGTCGAACGTCCTGGCGCATACGGGCCGCCAGCGCCGCTGGGTGCGCGGCGACTGGCAGATCCTGGCCTGGCTCTTTCCGTGGGTGCCCTCGCGGAGCGGGCTGGAGCGGAATCGCCTGCCGCTCATCAGCCGGTGGAAGATCCTCGACAATCTCCGGCGCAGCCTCGTCGCGCCGAGCACGCTCGCGCTTCTCGCCTCGGCCTGGACGTGGCTGCCGGGGGCGCCCTGGGTCTGGACGCTCGCCGTGGTCGCGGGCGCGAGCTTCCCCGTCTACTCCCAACTCTGGCGCGGCCTGAGGGGTCCGGCCGAGCATCAACCCTTCGCGGTCTTTCTCCGCGATCTCCGCGAGGAGTCGGCGGCGGCGGTGGCGCAGGTGCTGCTCGAGCTGACGCTGCTCGCTCACCATTCCTACGAAATGGTGCGCGCGATCGCCCTCACGCTCGTGCGCCTCCTCTTCACCAAGCGAATGATGCTCGAATGGGAAACCGCGGCCACCTCGGCGGCGCGCTCGGCGGGACTGAGCGGGCGGGAGAGCCTTCGCGCGTTCGCGAACGGGATGTGGGCGAGCCCGGCGGCCGCGGTCGCGATCGGCGTCACGGTCGGCGCGACGCGTCCGGCCGCCCTCCCGACCGCGTCGCCCCTTCTCCTCCTTTGGCTCTTCGCGCCGCTCGTCGCGTTCTGGCTGAGCCGTCCGGCGCCCGCGATCGCGATCGTGCTCGACGGGCGCGACCGGGAGTTCCTCTGGAGCGCCGCTCGCAGAACCTGGAAGTACTTCGCCGAATCGATGGGGGACGCCGGTCACTGGCTTCCGCCCGACAACATCCAGGAAGTCCCCGAGCGCCAGGTGGCCGAGCGCACGTCGCCGACGAATATCGGGATGGCGCTCCTGGCGACGCTCTCGGCGCACGACCTGGGGTTCCTCGACCCGGGCGATGCGCTCGATCGGATCGACCGGACGATCACGACCGTCGAGGGGCTCGAGAAATACGAAGGCCACCTCCTCAACTGGTACGACACCGCGAACCTGGCGCCGCTTCAGCCGCGATACGTCTCGACCGTCGACAGCGCCAATCTCGCGGGGGCGCTCGTGGCTCTCGCGGTCGGCCTGCGGCGGCTCGCGCTCGAGCCGGATCTCCAGGCGGGGAGCCGCGGCCATGCCGCCGCGGTCGCGGACCGCGCCGACGCGCTCGCGAACGCCATGGACTTCAAATTCCTCTACGACGAGGGGCGCCGCATCTTCTCCATCGGATTTCGCCTGGCCGACATGGAGGGGCCGGGGCGGCTCGACACGTCCCACTACGATCTGCTGGCTTCCGAAGCCCGGCTCGCCAGTTTCATCGCGATCGCGAAAGGGGACGTGCCGCAGGAGCACTGGTTCCAGCTCGGCCGCGGGCTCGTGAGCGCCGGCGGGACTCCCACCTTGGTCTCGTGGAGCGGATCGATGTTCGAGTACCTGATGCCGCTCCTGATCCTGCGCCAGTATCCGGACACGCTGCTCCACCATTCATGCCGCTCCGCCGTTCGGGCGCAAATCGCCCACGGGCGGAGCCACGGGGTGCCGTGGGGGATATCGGAGTCGGCCTTCAACGCGGTGGACCGGCATGGGATCTACCAGTACAAGGCGTTCGGGGTGCCCGACCTCGGGCTGAAGCGCGGGCTGGCGGAGGACCTGGTGATCGCGCCGTACGCGTCGGCTCTGGCCGCGATGATCGATCCCGTCGAAGCCACGGCGAATCTGAGGCGGCTCTCGCGCGCGGGAGGCGAAGGCGACTTCGGCTTCTACGACGCGCTCGACTACACGCCGCGGGAAACCGAAAAGGCGCACGACCACGCCGCTCCGTGGGGTTCCGCCCGCCCCGTGGCGGTCAAGGCCTTCTTCGCGCATCACCAAGGCATGACCGTCGTCGCGCTCGCGAACGCGCTCCTGAACGACCGGATGGTCGCGCGCTTTCACGCCGACGCGAGGATCCAGGCGACCGAGCTGCTCTTACAGGAGAGGGTGCCGCGCTTCGTCCCGCTGACCCGGCCGCGGCCGATCGAAGTGACGCGCGTCACGCCTCCGATCCCCGCGCTCCGGCCCCGTCGCTACGGGACGGCGCACACCAGGCACCCGCACGCCGCGTTTCTCTCCAACGGCAGCTACGTCACGGCCGTCACGAACGCGGGCGGCGGGTCGAGCGCGTGCCGCGGACTTTCGGTCACGAGGCAGCGGCAGGACGCGGTCTGCGACCCCGGAAGCCAGTACCTCTATCTGCGCGACGTGCGAAGCGGGGCGGTCTGGTCGGCCACGTACCAGCCGATGCGCCGCGACTCCGAGGAATACCGGACGACGTTCTTCGCCGACAAGGCGGTGGTCCGTCATCGGGAGGAGGAAATCGACACGTTCCTCGAGATCGCCGTCTCGACGGAGGACGACGTCGAGGTCCGGCGACTCTCGATCACGAATCGAAGCGCCCATCAACGCGAGATCGAGATCACGAGCTACGTCGAGGTGGCGCTCGCGACGGCGGCCGACGATCTCGCGCATCCGGCGTTCGGGAAGCTCTTCCTCGAGACCGAATGCCGCCCGGAGACCGCCTCGCTGCTCTGCGGCCGGCGGAAACGGTCGCCCGGCGATCCGGGCGCGTGGGCGATCCACGTGCTGAGCCTCGAGGGCTACACCCAGAGCGCCGTGGAGTGGGAAACCGACCGGATGCGTTTTCTGGGACGGGGCCGGCAGCCCGACGATCCGATCGCGCTCGACGGAAGGGCCCTCTCGGGGACCACCGGCGCCACCCTCGATCCGATCCTGAGCCTCCGGCAGCGCATACGGCTCGCGCCCGGAGGCTTCGCGCGGCTCGCGTTCGCGACCGGCATGGCCGCCGACCGCGACGCCGCGATCTCCCTCTGCCGGAAGTACGCGGACCCGACGTCCGCGCCGCGCACGTTTGCCCTCGCGGCGACACAGCTCTCGATTTCGCTCCGGCATCTCGGCGTTTCGATGGACGAAGCGCAGCTCTACGAGCGCCTGGCCTCGCGCGTCTTCTACACGGACCGCTCCCTGGGAGCCTCGTCCGAGACGATGGCGAGCAACACGCTGGGGCCGTCGGGCCTCTGGGCCCACGGCATTTCGGGCGATCTGCCGATCCTGCTCGTTCGCGTGCTCGAAGGGGACGACCTGTCGCTCGTGCGGGAGGTGCTTCGCGCGCAGGACTATTGGCGCCTGAAGGGTCTGATCGCCGACGTCGTCATCGTGAACGAGCATCCGGTCGGCTACCGCAACGAGATCCACGATCGACTCGGCGCGCTGCTCGAGGGCGGGCCCTGGGGCGCCTGGAAGGACAGGGCCGGGGGCGCCTTCCTTCTCAGCGGAGAAGGGATCAGCGAGGCCGATCGCGTGCTCCTCCAGGCCGTCGCTCCCGTGGTGCTGACCGGGGAGCTGGGAGGCCTCCTGGACCACCTCGATCATCCTTACGTCGAGATGGCGCGGCCCGCCGCGACCGAATTCGGGGACTTTCCCGCGGCGCCGCGCGAACCGAACGAAGAAGAGGACGTCGACGTTCCGGCTCTGAAGTTCTGGAACGGACGCGGCGGATTCACGACCGATGGGAAGGAATACGTGATCGTCCTGAACGGCGCCGACGAGACGCCGCTGCCCTGGGCGAACGTCCTCGCCAATCCCTGCTTCGGCTCCGTCGTCACGGCCGCGGGGCCCTCCTACACGTGGGCCGAGAACAGCCGCGAAAACCGGCTCACGCCCTTCGCCAACGATCCGGTGACGGAGGCGACGGGAGAGGCGATCTATCTCAGAGACGACGAGACGGGCGCCGCGTGGGGCGCGACGCCGGGTCCGATGCGACGGACGGCGGAGGCTGGACGATGGGTCGTGCGCCACGGCGCCGGCGTGACGCGCTACATCCACGGCGAGGGTCGGATTCACCACGAGCTCGCGATCTTCGTTCACACGTCGGATCCGGTCCGATTCGCCGTTCTGACCGTCACGAATCGGAGCGCCCGCCGGCGCCGGCTGAGCGCGATCGGCTACGGCGAGTGGCGTCTCTGCGCGCCCCGCGCCGGCGACGAGCGCCACGTGCGGTCCGAATTCGACCTCGAGACGTCGACGATCCTCGCGCAGAATCCGTACAACCAAGCGTTCCGGGGCAGGTTCGCCTTCGCCCACGCCGGCCCCCTCGCCTCGGCGACGGCGGACCGCGCGGAGTTCCTGGGCCGGAACGGCACGATCTCGAGGCCGGCCGCGCTCGATCGCCGAAGCCTCTCGAAGGCCTTCGGCGCCGGGCTCGACCCCTGCTGCGCGCTTCACGTCGCCCTCGAGCTGGAACCGGGAGAAACGCGACAAATCGTCTTTCTCGTCGGACAGGGCGACGATCGCGCCGCGGCGCTCGCTCTGGTGCGCGCGCACGGCTCGGTCTCCGCGGCGCTGGCGGCGCTCGGAGAGGTGGAGCGCGCCTGGGACGAGCGTCTCGGCACGGTCGAAGTCCACACGCCCGACGACTCGTTCGACTTCCTGATGAACCGCTGGCTCCTCTACGAGAGCATCTCGAGTCGGCTCTGGGCGCGCTCGGCGTACTACCAGCCGGGAGGCGCCTATGGGTTCCGAGACCAGCTCCAGGACGTGATGGCGCTCACGTTCGCGGCGCCCGATCTCTACCGCGAACACCTGCTGCGGGCGGCGTCGCGGCAATTCGCCGCGGGCGACGTCCAGCACTGGTGGCATGCCCACTCGGGCGCGGGAGTGCGCACGCGCTGCTCCGACGATCTCCTCTGGCTTCCCTTCGCCGTCGCGCGGTACGCCGAAGCGACCGGCGACACGTCCGTCCTCGAGGAGCGCGTGCGCTTCCTGGAGGGACCGCCTCTCGAGCCCGGCCGGAGCGAAGCCTACGGACATCCGTCGACGTCGGCCGAGGAGGGGACGCTCTACGAGCATTGCGTCCGGGCCATCGATCGGAGCCTGACGTCCGGACCGCACGGGCTCCCGCTAATCGGAAGCGGCGACTGGAACGACGGGATGAACCGCGTCGGACTCGAAGGCCGGGGCGAGAGCGTCTGGCTGGGGTGGTTTCTCTCGTCCGTGCTCAAGGATTTTGCGCGCCTGGCCGAGACGCTGGGAGAGCGCGAGCGGGCGGCGCATTATCGGAACGAAGCCGGCCGCCTGGCCTTCGTCCTCGAGCAGGCCTGGGACGGCGACTGGTATCGGCGCGGCTACTTCGACGATGGCACGCCCTTGGGATCGATGCAGAGCGAGGAGTGCCGCATCGATTCGATCGCGCAATCGTGGGCGGTTCTATCCGGCACGGCGCCGGAGGAGCGCGCGGAGCGGGCCATGGATTCGGTGCGGAGCCATCTGATCCGTCGCGACGCGGGCGTGGTCCTGCTCTTGACACCCCCGTTCGACGTCTCCGCCGCCGACCCCGGCTACATCAGGGGCTATCTGCCCGGAGTCCGGGAGAACGGCGGACAGTACACGCACGCGGCCGTCTGGGTCGTGATGGCGGTGGCGCGTCTCGGCAGCGGCGACGAGGCCGTCGAACTCTTCCACCTCCTCAATCCCATCAATCACGCCCGCATGCCGGCCGACGTCGTTCGGTACAAGGCGGAGCCGTACGTGGTCGCCGCGGACGTCTACGCGCATCCCGCGCACGCCGGGCGCGGAGGCTGGACCTGGTACACCGGGTCGGCGGGCTGGATGCACCGCGCCGGTTTGGAATCGATTCTCGGGCTGGAACGGCGCGGCGCCACGCTGGCGCTCGATCCGTGCATCCCGTTCGCCTGGCCCGGCTTCTCGGTCGTGCTCCGTCTCGGCGAGACTCGCTACGAGATCTCGGTCGAGAATCCGCTTCAACGCTGTCGTGGAATCGCCACGGTCGAGCTGGACGGCATCCAGGTCGATCCCGGCGCCATCCCGCTGTACGAGGACGGCGGAACCCACCGAGTCCGGGCTGTCATCGGGGAGAGAGTGGCGGCGCTGAGCGGCGCGTAGGCGTGGACCCGGGGCCGGCGTGCGCGCGCGTGACGATGCGATTGAAACATCTGCACTCGCGGAGGCAACGATCGCCGCGCGCGCCGAATTCGGAACCGTTCCATCCCCGGCCATTCCGCCGATGCGGTCTCTCAACGCGCGCCCTCCCATGGCATTGGCGAATCCTGCTCGGCGCTCGGAGGCATGGCACGAAACTCGCCTTCCAGTTCCACGCCAGCGCCATGGCCGACGCCACGCATCCATCGCAGGGAGGAATCGTCGTGATAGGGAAGATGCCGATGCCGAACGAGGGACCCCGCCCGCACCTGGCGGCACTGATCGAAGACATGGAAGCCTATCGCGCGGTGAATAGGGCCGAGACCCCGGCGCCCCTGGAAATCCGGGCGATCCCGGCTCCCGCCATCCCGCTCGCGGTTCGAAGAACGCCGGTGTCCGTAGCGCGGGACCCGCGGTTCGAGCCGAGCGTGAAACCGCTCGTCATCACCGTCGCGACCTTCGTCCTCGGTCTCGGCGGCATTCTCTTCTGGATGTTCTAGCCGATGAGCGAGGATTCCGGTCGGTACGTCTCGGGCACGAAATTCTGGCCGGACACCTCGGGGCGCACGTAGGAAGGGTCCTGCTGGCGCGGCGGTAGCCACAGATTCCTCGGCGACCGGCCGCGGCGACCTTCGGTTCGGAGATCGCCGACCTCCTGCTACTTTTGTGCCAATAGGCAGTGTGAGAGCCTCGTGGGAACCTCACGGCACGACGGGAACTCTCCCGCCGACAGCGGCTCCGAGCGCCGATGGCCCGAACGCGGCAACCTCCTCCCCAACATGGGGTTGCGGAGACTTGACATGTCGAATCCCCAGACGGCCGATCCTGCACGTTCCTCGACACTACCAGCCACCTCCACGGTCACGCGGGCGGACGTCGACGCCATGATGGCCCGGTACGGATACTCGCCCGAGACGCGGCGAATCATCGCCACCGAGAACCTGCTCCCGGCCGGGCTGCTCGGCCGGCTCCACGCGACCTATCCGCAGCACTCCGGGCTTCTCGAGCGGGGAACCTTCCTCTTCGGCGAGACGGATCACTACGAGGGGCTGGAGGGGTTCCGGCAGGTCGTCTCGATCCTGAACCGTCACGGGATCCGCCTGACCGACATGACCGCGCGCGAGCTGTTCGTCGAGGTCTACCGCTTCAAGGCTTCGCGCCACGCCCTCAACAGCATCAACTGGCAGCAGTACGAGCGCGATCCGATGTTCCAGCTCATGTTCCCGCAGCCGGAAATGATGAAGCAGGAGCTGATCGACGCCTATGCCGCCGCGGCTTCGGCCGACGAGCGGACGCGGATCGCCAGCGAGTACGTCCACAAGACGAATCCCCACGACGGCCACCAGCTCCTGAACAAGCCGTGGATCGAGGAGGAGGACGGCGGGATCGACATCGTCGAGGGGAGCCAGCACAAGTACCCGCAGTGCCAGCTCATCTTCGACCGGACGACGCAGGAGTGCTTCGCCTTCTGCACCTACTGCTTCCG
>DASTKG010000166.1:0-10204 GCA_035716005.1 Candidatus Eiseniibacteriota bacterium | reverse complement strand
CGGGCCTGGAGCGCGCCGTCTCGCTCTCCCCCTGGGACGATCGCTGGCTCGCGGAGATCGGGCTGACCGAGATGCGCGCGGCCTTCGCCGCGAACGACCTCGGCGAGGCGTGGACCCGTCTCGCGAGGGCGCGAAGCGCCTACGAGCGCGCGTCGGAGGTGGCGCCCCAGATCGCGGAATACCGATCGTCGAGGGCGCGGTTGATGGCGGAGCAGGCCTCGCTTCGTCCCGACCTCGTGCCGCCTCGGGAGGCGGCCGACGCGCTATCCGCCGCACTCGACGGCGACCCGCACGGATCGAGCACGCTCGCGCTCGTCTCGCAGGGCTATCTCCGCCTCGGGATGCTGAACGAGGCGCACCACGCCGCGCATCGCTCCGCCTGGCTCTATCCCGACTTCGCGCTCCCGATGCTCGACGTCGGCTCGATCGCGGCCGAGCAGGGGCGGCTCCCCGCGGCCGTCGACACGCTGCAACTCGCCCTCGGCCGCAGTTGGCGCGACGCGCCCGAGATGGAGCCGGTCGCCCGCGCGCGCCTCGCGTACGTTTATCTGGAGTCGGCGCGCTACCGGGAGGCGGAGAACGAGGCGTCCCGGGCGCTCCTTCTCGATCCGAGGAGCGAATTGGCGGCCCGGGTCAAGGCGGACGCGCTTCGCGCGGAATCGGGAGACTGAATCGGCCGCTCAGCGACCCCGAGCCCGCATCCACGCTTCCACGACGGCGAGATCCTTGTCGCCCCGCCCCGAGAGATTCACGACGACGAGGGGGTCGGCGCCGAGGGCGCTCTTCCGCCCCTCTCGCAGGACCCACGCGAGGGCGTGGGACGATTCGAGCGCGGGGAGAATGCCCTCCGTCCGGGCGAGCGTGAGGAACGCCTCCACCGCTTCCGAGTCGGTCGCGGCGTCGTACCGCGCGCGTCCCGACGCGGCGAGCGCCGCGTGTTCGGGGCCGACGGCCGGATAGTCGAGGCCCGCCGAGATGGAGTGCGTCTCGCGCACCTGCCCCGATTCGTCCTGGAGCACGAGCGTTCGCGTGCCGTGGAGGATTCCGGGGGCGGGCGACGCGAAGCGGGCCGCGTGCCGATGGGTGTCGAGACCTTCGCCTCCCGCCTCGACGCCGACGAGGGCGACGCCGCGGTCGTCGAGGAACGCGCCGAAGATTCCGATGGCGTTGCTTCCCCCGCCCACGCAGGCCGCCACGACGTCGGGAAGGCGCCCCTCGCGCGCCTCGATCTGCGCGCGCGCTTCCCGCCCGATCGGCGCGTGGAAATCGCGCACCATCGTCGGGTAGGGATGCGGGACGAGGACCGAGCCGAGGAGGTAGTGGGTCGTCGCCACCGAGGCCGACCAATCGCGCATCGCCTCGTTGATGGCGTCCTTGAGCGTCCGGCTTCCCGAATCGACCGAAACGACCTCCGCGCCGAGGAGCCGCATCCGCTCCACGTTCGGTCGCTGCCGTTCCATGTCGACCGCGCCCATGTAGACGACGCAGTCGAGCCCATGGCGCGCCGCCGCCGTCGCCGTCGCGACGCCATGCTGCCCCGCGCCCGTCTCGGCGATGAGTCGCCTCTTCCCCATTCGCTTGGCCAGGAGCGCCTGTCCGAGGGCGTTGTTGATCTTGTGGGCGCCCGTGTGGAGGAGATCCTCCCGCTTGAGGTAGACGCGTCGGAGACCCGCCTCCGCCGCGAAACGAGGCGCGAGCTGGAGCGGAGTCGGGCGGCCCGCGAAGTCGCGCAGCTCCCGATCGAGGGCCGCGGCGAAATCGGGATCGCGGCGGGCCGACTCGTACGCCTCGGCGAGTTCGCGCACGGGCCCGTAGAGGGTCTCCGGCACGTAGGCGCCGCCGTAGGCGTCGTCGGGGCCGAAGCGCCCCGGAGCGTTCGGCGGGCTCACGAGCGCTTCGGGCGGGAGCGGTCCGCCTGCCGGACCTGCTCGACGAACGCGCGGACCTTGGCGATCTCCTTTCGCCGGGGCGATCCGGCGAGCGCCAGGCCGCTCGAAGCGTCGACGCCGTAGGGGCGCACGTCCCGGACGAGCGCGGCGACGTTCTCGGGATTCAGTCCGCCGGCCACGAAGAGGCGGATGCCGTCGCGCACCGCGGTCGCCGCCCACTCCGTGTCGGCCCGCTTCCCCGTTCCGCCCGGCCGATCGGCGTCGTGCGCGTCGAGGAGATAGGTCCGGAGCGGAATCATCGGGAGGGTCGCGGGCTCGGGGAGCGCCGTCCCGCGAAGCACGTGCCAGACCTCGGCGGCCTCCCACGGCACCCGGTCGAGCCATCCTTCCACCTGCACCGCCGCGAGACCCGCCGCCGCCACGATCGGGCCCGCGACCTCCGGCCCCTCGTCGCGGAAGACTCCCACGAGCGCGGCGTCCGGCACCGCCTCGCGGACGGCGCGCGCCTCCTCGAGGGTGACGCGCCGCGGGCTCTCGGTGAAGACGAGGCCGAGGTAATCGGCTCCCGCCTCGATCGCCGCTCGGGCGTCGTCGGGAGTCGTGATGCCGCAGATCTTGATCCGGGTTCTCATCGTGGTTCCTCGCGGGGGCCGAAGAGCGCTTCGAAGCCGGTCGCGACGTCGCCGTGGCGGAGGAGGGCCTCCCCGATGAGCACGGCGTCGGCCCCGATCGTCTCCAGCCGCTCCATTTCCTCCCGCGCGCGATATCCGCTCTCGGCGATCCGGACCCGGTCGGTCGGGACGCGCGGAAGGAGCGCCTCCGCGTGGCCGCGACGCACCTCCAGCGTGCGGAGATCGCGGTTGTTCACGCCGATCGCCCCCGGCGCGAGGAGCGCGCGTTCCAGCTCGTCCGCGTCGTGGATCTCGATCAAGGCGTCGAGACCGAGCTCGCCGCAGAGCGCCGCGTAGTCGCGAAGCTGTCCCGCCGAGAGGAGGCCGACGATGAGAAGGGCCGCGTCGGCGCCCCGCGCCCGCCCCTCGTAGAGCTGCCGCTCGTCCACCACGAAGTCCTTGAGCAGGAGCGGGAGCGACACGCGCTCCCTCACGCGCGCGAGGTCGTCGAGGCTTCCCCGGAATCGGCGCGGCTCCGTCAGGACCGAGATCGCCGTCGCGCCGGCCTCGGCGTAGGACGCCGCGATGCCGGCCGGGTCGTACGATTCGCGGATCGTTCCGGCGCTCGGAGAGGCGCGCTTCACCTCGGCGACGGCGCGGAGTCGCGCCCCGGCCGGGCGGCGAAGGGCGTCGAGAAACGATCGCCGCTCGGAGCGGCGCGACTCGGCCTCGGCCCGGAGCGCCGCGAGCGGGATCCGCCCCGCGTCCGCCCGCACCTGCTCGAGCCGTTCGCGTCCGATGACCGCCAGGAAATCGCCGCTCACGACGAGGCGCCTCCCGCCGCGTGGCGCCGCGTGGCGGAGACGAAGGCGTCGAACGTCCGTCCCGCGCTTCCGTCGTCGAGCGTTCGCGCCGCGAGTCGCGCCCCCTCCACGAGGTCCGCCACCCGCTCGCCGACCCAGAGCGCGGCCGCCGCGTTCAGGACGACGGCGTCGCGAATGGCGCCCCGTTCTCCCGAGAAGAGGTGCCGGAGGATCGAGACGTTCATCGTGGCGTCGCCCCCTCCGAGCGCCTCGGCCGGCGCCGCCTTGAGTCCGAGCGCCCGCGCGTCGATCTCGACGATGCGCGGAGCCGCGCCCATTTCGACCAGGACGGCGTGATTCTCCCCCTCGAGCGCCAGCTCGTCGAGCCCTCCCCCGCCGTGGACCACGAGCGCGCGCCGCGTGCCGAGCCCCTGGAGGACGCGCGCCACCGTCTCCACGCGGTCCCGCTCGGGGATGCCGACGAGCTGATGGGTCGCGCGCGCCGGATTCGCGAGCGGGCCGAGCCAGTTGAAGAGGGTGCGGATGCCGAGCGCCTGACGCACGGGCGCGACGCGGCCCACGGCGGGATGAAATCGCCGCGCGTAGAGAAAGCAGAAGTTCGTCTCGCGGAGAATCGCGTCGCAGGCCTCGGGTCCGAGATCGATGTCGGCGCCGGCCTCCTCCAGGAGATCGGCGCTCCCGCAGCGGCTCGAGACCGAGCGGTTGCCATGTTTCGCGACCGGAACGCCGGCCGCGGCGGCGACGAACGCCACGGCGGTCGAGACGTTGAAACTCCCGCTCCCGTCGCCGCCGGTGCCGCAGGTGTCGAGAAGGGGGCTCAGGCCGGGGGCGAAGGGGACGGCCTCGGCGCGAAGCGCCTCGGCGCCGCCGAGGAGTTCCGCTTCCGATTCGCCTCGGGCGGCGATGGCCGTGAGGAAGGCGCCGATGATGGCCGGCTCCTCGGAACCGCCGACCATGGCGTGAACCGCGCGCGCGGCCTCCTCGCGGGTGAGACGCTCCCCGCGCACGAGGCGCGGGAGGAGGTCGCGGATCACGGCGCCGCCGAGCGGCGGGGCGCCTCCGCGAGCGAGAGTCCCGGCACGAGGCGAAGGAAATTGCGGAGGAGGTCCTTGCCGGACGTCGTGAGGATCGATTCGGGATGGAATTGCACGCCCCACGTCTCGTGGTCGCGGTGGCGGATGGCCATGATCTCGTTCTCGGGCGTCCACGCGACGACCTGAAGCGTCTCCGGGAGCCCCTCGCGCGCCACGACGAGCGAGTGATAGCGCGTCGCCTGGAAGGGGTTGTCGACGTCGAGGAAGATGCCCCGTCCGTTGTGGATGACGGCCGAGGTCTTCCCGTGCACGAGGCGTTCGGCCCGCACCACCTGCCCGCCGAAGACTTCCCCGATGCACTGATGGCCCAGGCAGACGCCGAGGATCGGGATTCGGCCCGCGAAGCGTTTCACGACGTCGCAGGAGATTCCCGCGTCCGACGGGCGTCCCGGGCCCGGCGAGATGACGATGGCGGCGGGCTTCAGCGCCGCGATCTCGTCGAGCGTGATGGCGTCGTTCCGCGCCACCTTCACCTCGGCGCCGAGCTCGCCCAGATACTGGACGAGATTCCAGGTGAACGAATCGTAGTTGTCGATCATGAGGATCACGAGTCGAACCCCCGCTGAGCGAGACGGACCGCCTCTTCGACCGCGCGCCCCTTGTTTCGAGTCTCCTGCCATTCGGACTCGGGATCGGAGTCGGCCACGATGCCGGCGCCGACGCCGAGGTGGATGCGGCCCCCTTCCAGCGTGGCCGTGCGGATGGTGATGCAGAAGTCGGCGTTGCCGTGGAAATCGAGATATCCCATGGCGCCGGCGTAGGCGCCTCGCCGCGCGGGCTCCAGCGACTCGATGATCTCCATGGCGCGCTTCTTCGGCGCGCCGCTCACCGTCCCGGCCGGGAAGCAGGCGCGGAGGACGTCGAAGGGTCCGAGTCCCTGCCGCAGCTCGGCCTCCACGTGGCTCACGAGATGCATCACGTGGGAGTAGCGCTCCACGCGAAGGAGCTCCGTCACCGTCACGCTTCCGATCGTGGCGATCCGGCCGAGATCGTTCCGGCCGAGATCGACGAGCATCACGTGCTCGGCGCGATCCTTCTCGCTCGCGAGGAGCTCGCGCTCCATCGCTTCGTCCTCCGCGCGATCGGCGCCGCGCGGCCGCGTCCCCGCGATGGGGCGAAGCGCGACGCGGCCCCCGGCGGTCCGGACGAGGATCTCGGGCGACGATCCGGCGACGGCCCGATCGGGAAAGCGGAGGTAGAACATGTAGGGCGAGGGATTGAGGACGCGAAGCGCTCGGTAGACGTCGAAGGGGGCCACGGCGGCCGTCGCCTCCAGGCGATGCGCCAGAACCACCTGCACGACGTCGCCCGCCCGGATATGCTCCTTCGCCCTCTCCACCGCCGCTCGATAGCGCTCGGCGCCGAGATTGCTCGTGAACGTCGCCTCGTCGCTCCGAGGCGGCGGCGGGGCCGCGGGCGCCGGCTGCGCGAGCCGGGCGAGCATCTCGTCGATCGTGGCCACCGCGTCGCGATAGGCGCGGTCGGCGTTCCCGTCGGGTCGCGTGTTCACCACCAGCTTCAGCCGATGGCGGAAATTGTCGAAGACCAGGACGACGTCCGGGAAGACGAAGTGGAGGTCGGGGTGATGGAGTTCGTCGGGCAAGGTCGCCGGCAATCGCTCCAGGAATCGAACGTAGTCGTATCCGACGAGTCCGACGGCTCCCCCGCTGAAGGGCGGGAGCCCCGGCACCGCCGCCGCCTTCACCTCGCCGATCAACTCCTGGAGCGCGGCGAGGGGATCCTCCCGCTCCGTGCGCGCGGTCCGCTCGCCGCGGCGGATCTCCACGACGCGCCCCTTGGCCTTGAACTCGATCGAGGGGCGGAAGCCGAGGATCGAGTAGCGCCCCCACGTCTCGCCCCCCTCCAGGCTCTCGAGGAGGAAGGCCGCGTCGCCCCGATTCAGCTTGGCGAACGCGGAGACGGGCGTGTCGTGATCGGCCAGGACCTCGCGCATCACCGGGACCAGGTTCGCGACGCGCGCCAGCGCGCGATATTCCTCGAGGGTCGGTGTGATCATCGTGGCGTCGGCGCGCTCAGGCCGCGCCTCGGCGTTTCGCCGGGGCTTCGCCCGAGGCCGCGCGGAGAAGCTCGCGCGCCTGCCGGAGGGTCGTCTCGGTGGCGCGGGCGCCGGCGAGGAGGCGGGCGACTTCCCGCTCGCGCTCCGCGCCGCGGAGCGGGCGGACGGTGGTGGCGGTGCGGCCCTTCTCCGTCCCCTTCTCCACCTCGAAGTGGCTCGTGCCGTACGCGGCGATCATCGGGAGATGCGTGATGCAGAGGACCTGCCGCTTCGATCCGAGGGCGCGAAGAAGTCGTCCCACCTCCTCGGCCACGGCTCCGCCGATGCCCTGATCGACTTCGTCGAAGACGAGGACCGACACCCGATCGCGCTCCGCCATGAGGGATTTGATCGCCAGCATCACCCGGGAGAGCTCGCCGCCCGACGCGATCTTCTGGATCGGCCTCGCGGGTTCGCCCGGATTCGGTTGGAACGAGAAGTGTAGGCCGGGGATCGAAGGCGGGTCAACGAGCCCCCCATCCTTCGCCGAACCGGCTCCGGCTCCGGCGGACCCGGCCGCGACCGCGCGAACGGCCTCGCGATCGGAGAGATCGACCCGGAGCGCGGCCTTTCCGAAGCCGAGTTTCGCGAGCCTCGCGCCGACCTCCTTCTGGAAGGAGGCGCGCGCCTTCGATCGCCGTTCCACGAAGGCGTCGAGGCGGGCCGCGTAGGCGTCGAGGCGGCGCCGATGCTCGCGCTCCTCCGTCTCGAGCGAATCCCCGTGCGGCGCGAGGGCGCGCAGGCGCTCCTCGAGCGAGTCGGCGAGCGCGATCAGCCCCGCGAGGTCGGTCCCGTGTTTCCGCTTCAGCCGATGAATCCGGTCGAGCCGGGCCTCCACCTCCTCCACGTCGAGCGGGTCCTCCAGGAGGCGGGCCCGCTCGATCTCGACGCGGTTGCCGAGATCGGCAGCCTGCTCGAGGAGGCTCTGCGCCTCCTGGAGGATCGGCTCGATCCCCGCGTCGACGGCGGCCGCGTGCTGGAGCGCTCGCGAGGCTCTCTTCAAGAGCGAGGCCGCGCCCCGTTCGTCGTCGAGGATCGAGTCGGCCGCCTCGGAGATGCCGGCGAGAAGCCGCTCGCGATGCTGGAGCCGGTCGCGCTCCCGCTTCAGCTGCCCCTCCTCGTCCTCTCGAAGGGCGGCGCGCTTCAACTCCTCCGCGTCTTCCCGGAGCCGCGTCTCGTTCTCGCGGTCCGACTCCCAGCGGGCGCGCGCCTCGGCGATGGCCTTCCGCGCCGCGACGAGCGAAGCGCGCTCGGCCTCGAGCTCGCGGCGCTCGGCGGCGGTCTCCGCCCAGAGGTCGAAGAAGGCCTCCTGGCGATCGGGCTTCAGGAGCTGCTGGTGCTCGTGCTGGCCGTGGAGGTCGACCAGGATCTCCCCCAGGGCCCGAAGGGGCGCTAGAAGGAACGTGCGGCCGTTGACGAGGGCGCGGCTCCGACCGTCGGCCTGGATCTCGCGGCGGACGACGACCCGCTCTTCCTCGGGCTCGACGTCGAGCGCCCGCACGGCGTCGAGGAGGTCGGGGCGGGTCGAGAGATCGAACGTCCCCTCCACGAAGCCGCGCTCCGAACCCGCGCGAAGCCACGCCGCGTCGGCCCTCTCGCCGAGGAGGAGGCCGATCGAACCAAGAACGATCGATTTTCCCGCGCCGGTCTCGCCGGTCATGACGTTCAGGCCGGGCCCGAATTCCAGCTCGAGCGATTCGACGAGCGCGAGGCCTTGGATGGAGAGCCAGGTCAGCACGGTCAGCCGCGGGGCCTCGCGGAGCGGGGCGGTTCCGCCCAGGCGAACTTCCGCCGGAGGACTTCGTAGAAGGAGCCGGGGCGGAGCGTGATGAGGGAGACGTGACGGCGGGCGCGGCGGATCTCGATCTCCTCCCCCGGTTTCAGGAGCCGCGAGACCTGCCCGTCGAGCGTGAGGGTGGCGCGCGGATGACCGGCGCGAAGCACGATCCGGACCGATTCGTCGCCGCCGACGATGAGCGGCCGGAAGGTCAGCGTGTGGGGACTGATCGGCGTCGCGACGAGCGCCTCGATCGTCGGACGGACGATGGGGCCCCCCGCCGAGAGCGAGTAGGCGGTGGAGCCGGTCGGGGTCGCCACGATGAGTCCGTCGGCCACGAGCGTCCCGAGGGGCGTGGCGCCGATTCGAATGTCCATGGCGATGACGCGCGACCGATCGCGCGGATGAATGACGGCGTCGTTCAGGCCGACCCCGTTCCAGACGCGCGCGCCCCGGGCGGAGCGGATGGTCGCCTCGACCATCATCCGGCGCTCCACGCCGAACCGGCCCCGAACGAGCTGATCGAGCGCCGGGTAGATCGACTCGACGCCGGTCTCCGTGAGGAATCCGAGGCTTCCGAGATTCACGCCGAGGATCGGAAGCCCCTCGCGGGCCTCGCGCGCGGCGTGGAGCATGGTGCCGTCGCCGCCGAGGACGAGGAGGGCGTCGGAGCGGCGAAGGAGGGTCTTCAGGGCGACGCCGGGGCCGACTCCCTTCAGCCCGCGGACGAGCGAGCGCTCCATGGAAACGCGGAGCCCCTGATCGCGGATCCAGCGGACCAGGGGCGGAAGCAGCGCGCGGACCCCCTCCTTCCCCCGGTTGCCGATGATGCCGAGGTGGCGGGGCGGCTGCGTCATGCCTTCGTCGCGAGCGGGGTGAGAGGCTCCGGGGTGTCGTTCGTCTCGTCCCGAAGCCAGCGCTCGAGCTCGGGCGCGAGGACGTCGGGGTGGAGTCCCGCGGATCGGAGGAGCGAATCGCGGGACGCGTGGTCGAAGATGCGATCGGGAACGCCGAAGGCGCGCGCCCGAAGCCCGGGAATCTCGTGCCGGGAGAAGAGCTCCAGCACGGCGTCGCCGAACCCGCCCATGAGGGCGCCCTCCTCGAGCGTCGCGACGCGCGGCACGCGCTTCGCCCATTCGAGGATGAGGCGCTCGTCGAGCGGCTTCGCGAAGCGGGCGTTGATCACGGCGGCGCGAATGCCGCGAGCGGCGAGCGCGTCGGCCGTCGTGAGCGCCGCCGGCACCATCGTGCCGTAGGCGACGAGGACGAGGTCGTTTCCCGGACGAAGGAGCTCGCCGACGCCGATCGGGAGAGGCGCCGGCGCCGCGTCCATCGGAACGCCGAGGCCGGCGGCGCGCGGATAGCGGACCGCGATCGGGCCCTTGTCGTGCGCTGCCATCGTGGCGAGCATGTGGCGAAGCTCGTTCTCGTCCTTCGGCGCCATGAGGACCATTTCGGGGAGACAGCGCAGGTAGGCGATGTCGAAGAGGCCGTGATGCGTCGCGCCGTCTTCGCCCACGAGGCCCGCGCGATCGAGCGCGAAGCGAACCGGCAGCCGCTGGATGACGATGTCGTGGACGATCTGATCGTAGGCCCGCTGGAGGAACGTGGAGTAGATCGTGGTGAAGGGCTTCATGCCCGCGGCGGCGAGCCCGGCCGCGAAGCAGGTCGCGTGCTGCTCGGCGATCCCCACGTCGTTGAAGCGGTCGGGGAACTGCGTCGAGAACTTCGCGAGGCCCGTGCCGTCGGGCATGGCGGCCGTGATCGCCACCACCTTCGGGTCGGTCTTCGCCAGTTCAGCCATCGTGTCGCCGAAGACTTCGGTGTAGGAGGGAGGCGTCGGCCCCGTCTTCTTCGCCACGGCACCCGTGAGCTTGTCGAAGGCGCCGAGCCCGTGGAACTTCCGGGCGTCGGCCTCGGCGAACTTGTACCCCTTCCCCTTCGTCGTCAGCG
>DASTKG010000165.1:0-2360 GCA_035716005.1 Candidatus Eiseniibacteriota bacterium | reverse complement strand
GCTGCGGCGGGCGCTCATGGGGCGGAGCGGCCCGTCGAGATAGAGCGTCGGCTCGGGTCCGCGACGGCAAGGTTCATGCCGGGATCGCGCCTTCGTCCCACGACGAGCCTCCCGACGCGTCTCGCGAGGTCCTCCCGAATGCCTCGAACCGCGCGTCGATCCCGGTGTAGATCTTTCCTGGGCGTGGGAGCGATCAGGGCGCGGAAGGAGGATGCTGCGATGAGACCGTTGCTGGGGCTTCCGATCGTGTTGCTGCTGCTCGCAACTCCGGCCATGGCGGATAATCCCGAACACGACCTGCCGGGGCAGGGCGAAGATCCCGTGGAGACGCCCGCGCAAGAATCGATCACCCCGAACCTCGGGGAGATTCCCGACGTCCCGGATCTCACGGCGGGGGACCGCGCCCCCGACTTCAAAGTTCGCGATTCGGCCGGCCGCCTGACGCGGCTCTCGGATCTGAAGGGCCACCTGTCCGCGCTCATCTTCGGCGAGGACTGCAAGCTGCTCGAGCCCTACGCGGCGGAGAAGGACTCCCTCGATGCGCTCGGAGTCCGTCCGTACGGCATCTGTCAAAATTCGGCGCGAACGATCGAGAAGTTCGCGAAGCGGGAGCGGCTCGACTTCCCGCTGCTGAGCGACCCCAACGCCGACCTCGCCGAGCGATTCGGGCTGTACGACCCGGACGGTCAGACCATCCAACCGGGGTTGATCCTGCTCGACGAGAAGGGCGTCATCTTCTTGATCGCGAGGGGCTCCGGCCTGGCGCCGAACGCCGTGCCCGAGCTGGTGAGGCGCGCGATCGCGGCCCATCTCGCCGAGACCGCCGGCTCGTAGAGGGCCGGAATCGATCGGCCGACCCGGCTCGCCGAGCGGGCTCGGATTCGGCCCCCACGACGGGGATCGTTCCAGGTGGCGCGGGTGGCTCCTCCCGGCTAGAGTAGGTCCCGATGGCCCTCTCCGCCGCCACCCAGGTTCCTTTCGGATCGCCGCGCCCCTGGGCGCGGGAGGGGTCTCGCGCGACGAACCGTCCCTCGTCCGCGGATCGGCCGCCCGCCGCGCGGCCGATCTCGACGTCGGCCGCGGACTGACGTAGTTGCGCCCCTCGTTCACGCCGCGGCTCGGACTTCTCACCTTCGGCCACTTCACGATCGACTCCTATTCGAGTTTCTTCGCGCCGCTCCTCCCGCTCCTCGTGACGAAACTCGACCTCAATCTCACACTCGTCGGCACCCTCGTGGCGCTCGCCTCGGTCACGTCGTCCTTCTCGCAGCCCTTGTTCGGACTCCTCTCCGACCGGCTCCGCCGGCCGTGGTTCGTGGCGTTCGGGCCGCTCACCGCCGCGATTTTCATGAGCGGGCTCGGACTCGCGCCGAACTATGTCTCGCTCGTGGCGCTCCTGATGCTCGCGGGACTCGGCGTCGCGGCGTTCCACCCCCAATCGGCGGCGCTCGTCATGGCGACGTCGGAGCGGAGGGGGATGGCCATGGCCTTCTTCGTGACGGGTGGAACCATCGGATTCTCGGTCGGCCCGATGTTCGCGGTGGGGATCGTGAGCGCCTTCGGGCTCGAGCGGACGTGGCTCGCGGCGATCCCGGGAATCGTCGTCTCGGGCCTGCTTCTCGCCTGGTTCGTGCGCGTCGCGCCCCGGGAACGGCACGAGATGAAGATCGCTCCGCTCCGACGGCTCCGGCCGATCGCCCGTCCGCTGTCGCTCCTCTACCTCGCGACCGTGGCTCGCTCGTCCGTCTCCTACGGATTCATGACCTACCTCTCGCTCTATCTCTCGGGCCGCGGCTACACGCTCGCGCAGAGCGGCGCGGTCGTGTCGCTCTACCTGCTGCTCGGGTCCCTCGGTGGATTTCTCGGCGGGTGGCTCTCCGACCGGATGGGAGGGGCGCGCGTGATCTTCTGGTCGTTCGTCACGGCGACGCCGCTCTACGCCGCGTTTCTCGTCCTCCCCGACCGCGCGGGGATCCCCTGCCTGGTCGCGGGATCGTTCCTGCTGCAGTCGTCGCTGCCGGTCAACGTCGTGCTCGGCCAGGAGCTTTCGCCCGAGCATTCCTCGACCATCGCCAGCCTGCTCATGGGGGCGGCGTGGGGCTTCGGCGCCCTGATCATCGGCCCGATCGGCGCGCTCGCGGACCGGCAAGGGCTTCACGCGGGGCTGACGGCGCTCTCCTGCATGCTCGTGGTCGGGCTCGTCTGCGCGGCGCTCTTTCCTCGCGCTCGGTCTCGCGTCATTCCCCGAGAAGCCGCTTCCTGAAATTCCGGCCGAGGCTCGGCTTCGGTCCGAGGGCGAGCGCGAAGTAGGCGTCGGCGAAGGGCTTTCCCGGGATCGAGCCGACCCGGGCGCCGTCGAT
>DASTKG010000164.1:0-2304 GCA_035716005.1 Candidatus Eiseniibacteriota bacterium | reverse complement strand
CGAAGGCCGAGGGGGGCCGCGTCGTCGGCTGCACGCTCAAGTGGTTCGCCGAAGCGCGGACGCCGAACCAGTACCTGGATGAAGTCTACGAAGCGCCCGATCTCCATTCGCGGATTCGCTGCCTGTTAGGCGGCACGCGCGCGGCGGTGATCCTGCCGGGCGGCGTGGGGACGTTGAACGAGTTGATGTGGGTCTGGACGCTGCTCTTGATGGATCGCGACGACGGGCCGCAGGGGCTGGTGCTGCTCGGCGATCCGTGGAAGGAGCTGCTCGATTTCCTGGCGCGGAGATTCGAGTTCAACGAGGCGGTGCGGAGTCTGATCACCATCGCGCGGGATCCGGAAGAGGCCGCGCGGGTGGCCTGTGGGGAACAGAAGCATTGAGCGACGAGTTCCCTCGTCTCATCGCCGAAGCCTCGTGGATCTCCGTGGAGTCGCGCGAAGCCTTCGCCTCGCGCTGCCTCGACGCCTATCGCGGTCAATTCGAGACGATCGCCGCCTACGCCGCCTATTGCCGCTACCTCGGCCGCACGCCCGACTCGGTATCGGAGTGGCGCGACATTCCCCCGGTCCCCGCATCCGCGTTCAAGTCCCACGACATGAGCGCGGCGCGGCATGGCGAGGAGGCGGCGATCTTCGAGACGAGCGGGACGTCGGTCTCGAAGCCGGGGCGCGTTCGGCTCGGGTCGACGGCCGCCTACGAAGCTTCGTTGCTGAAGAGCTTCGAGCGCCACCTCCTTCCCGACGGGGCGCGGATGCCGGCGATCGTCTTCGGACCGAGACGGGCGGAGGCGCCCCGCTCCTCGCTCTGGTTCATGGTGGAGAAGGCGGTCGAGTCGTTCGCGACCGCGGCCATCTACGTCGTTCGCGGCGGCGAGCCGCGATGGAGCGAGGCGGACTCCGTCCTCCAGCGCGCCGAGACGCGGGGCGAACCGCTCCTGCTCCTCGGGACCACACTCTTCTTCATGGCCTACTTCGAGCATCTCGAGCGTGACGGCAGGACGCTCTCCCTCCCGCGCGGCTCCCGCGCCATGGACACGGGCGGCGCGAAGGGCCTTCGCGCGGAGTTCGAGCGCGAGGAGGTCGAGACGGCGTTCGCCCGGCACCTCGGCCTCGCGCCCTCCCATCTGGTGAACGAGTACGGGATGGCGGAGCTGGGAAGCCAGTTCTACGAAGATAATCTCCTCGCGCATCATGAGAAGCGCCCGCGTCGGACCGGGAAGGCGATCCCGCCCTGGGTCCGGACGCGTGTGCTCGACCCCGAAACGCTCGACGAGCAGCCCGACGGCGAGCGCGGCCTCCTCGTTCACTACGATCTGGCGAACGTCGACATTCCGCTCGCGATCCAGACCGAGGACATCGGCCGGCGCGTCGGCGACCGGCTCCACCTCGAGGGACGCCTTCTCGGCGCGGAGGCGCGCGGCTGCTCCCTCCCCTTCGAGAAGTTCCTCGCCTCGGGAGGCGGAGCGTGACCCCGGCAGAACTCCCGAGGACCCGCCCGCTCGACGCCTTCTATCTCCCGCCGGCGCTCGCGACGTCGGTCGAAGCCACGACGCAGCGCTTCGGCTCTCCCGGCGATCCGCTCGAGATCCGCATTCCGCTCATCGCGCCCGAGACGCTCGTGCGTTGGATCGCGCACCTCCGCGCCGCGCGCGCGAAGCGCCTGGCGTCCCGCTCCACCGCGGCCACGCTCCGTTCGCTCAACCGCGTGGTCGAACGTTTCCTCGATCCGCGCTCGCGCCAGCGCCGCGATGCGATCGAGGCGCTCGCGCGAACGGGCACCTTCTCGGCTCCCATGCTCGCGCACGCGCTCGACGACTCGTTCCAGCCCCTGGCCCACGGCGGGCTCTCCCGCTGGCTCGCGGCGGAACTCGGCTCGGCGCAGGCGCTCGACCGGCCGATGCCGGGCCCCGGCGGCACACGCCGCCAGGCGCACGGCCCCGAGTGGATGCTCCAGATCTACGCGGGGAACGTTCCGACGGTGCCGGTCCTGCCGCTCGTCTCGGCGCTCCTCATGAAGTCGGCGCTCCTGGCCAAGACGGCGGCGCAGGAACCTCTCTTCGCGCCGCTCCTCGCGCGCGCCATCGCGGAGGTCGACCCCGATCTCGGCGACTGCATGGCCGTCGTCTGGTGGAAGGGGGGCCAGTCCGAGCTCGACCGCGAGGCGCTCACGCGGGCGCCGGCCGTCCTGGCGTTCGGGGGCGAGGCGTCGACGTCGAGCGTCGCGCACGCGGCGAATCCCACGGCGTCCGTGGTCATTCAGGGCCCCAAGGTGAGCGTCGGCTATATCGGCGCCGGCGCCATG
>DASTKG010000163.1:0-6912 GCA_035716005.1 Candidatus Eiseniibacteriota bacterium | reverse complement strand
AAAAACGCCGGCGCATTGCAACGCGCCGGCGCGGATATTCGATTCATGGGGACCCGCATCGATCCCGCCAGGACTAGTCCCCGCTACGCCCCTTCTGCCGAGCCCGCGTAGAAGCCTTCGACCCGGTAGGACGCTTCGTCCTCTCCGCCCGAGGCGGCTTCGGCTTCTTCTCCGCGCGTCCCTTCTTGGCAGCCGGCTCGGCCCCAGTCTCGGCGGCCGCGGCGGCGGCGTCCTTCTTCCCCTTCGCCTTCACGCCCGCGGCCTTCGCGGCGGCCTTCTCGGCCTTGATCCGCTCTTCCGCGTCGTGGCGCAGCTTCTCCTTGAGTTCCGGCGACTTCACCAGCTCGAGAAGGGCCGTCTCGCCGGCGTCGCCCAGGCGGCGTCCGACGCGGACGATGCGGGTGTACCCGCCGTTCCGCTCGGTGTACCAGGGAGCCACCGTCTCGAAGAGCTTCTTCACGACGTCGTCGCCGTGCACGTAGCTCGCCACGTGGCGGCGCGCGGCCAGGTCCCCGCGCTTGGCGAAGGTGATCATCCGCTCGCCCACGCGGCGCGCTTCCTTCGCCTTCGCGACGGTCGTCTCGATCCGTTCGTGGATGATGAGCGACGTCACGAGGTTTCGGAGCACGGCGCGGCGGTGCTCGCGCGTGCGGCTCAGCTTTCGAAATGCTTTACGGTGGCGCATCGGTCGGGATCCTGTCCGTTACGGGCGAGGGCGCTTACGCGGCCTCGATCTTCTCGCCCAGCTTGTACTTCGACACGTCCATCCCGAAGCCCAGGTTCATCCCGGTCAGGATGTCGGCGATTTCCTTCAGCGACTTCCGGCCGAAGTTCCGGTACTTGAGCATTTCGCCCTCGGACTTCGTGACCAGCTCGCCGATCGTCTTGATGTTGGCGGCCTTGAGGCAGTTCGACGAGCGGACCGAAAGCTCCAGCTCCTCGACGCTCCGCTCCAGCAGCGCCTTGATGCGCAGGAACTCCTCGTCCACTTCCTCCTCGATCTCCTCGACGATCTCTTCCTCGAAGTGGATGAAGAGCGCGAAGTGATCCTTGAGGATCTTGGCCGAGTACGCGAGAGCGTCCGACGGGATGAGGCTTCCGTCGGTCCAGATCTCGAGCGTCAGCTTGTCGTAGTCGATGCGCTGGCCGATGCGCGTGTTCTCGACCTCGAAGTTCACCTTCGTCACCGGCGAGAACATGGAGTCGACCGGAAGGACGCCGATGGGGCGGTCCTGGGTCGCCTGGTTCTCCGCCGAGACGTAGCCGCGTCCGGCGCCGATCTCGATCTCGCAGCGGAACTCGCCGTCCTTGTTCAGGGTGGCGACGTGCAGCTCGGGATTCAGGATCTCGATGTCCGGATCGGCCTTCAGGTCCGCGGCGGTGGCGGTCGCCTTGCCGCGCACGTCGAAGGTCGCCATCTTCGGGGCGTCGCTGTGAATCTTGAAGCGCATCTGCTTCAGATTCATCATGATCTCCGGCACGTCTTCCTTGACGCCCGTGATCGTGGAGAACTCGTGCTGCACGCCCTCGATCTTGGCGGCCGTCACGGCGGCGCCCGGAAGCGAGGAGAGGAGCACGCGGCGGAGCGCGTTACCCAGCGTCACGCCGAAGCCGCGCTCGAGCGGCTCGATGGTGAATTTGGCGTAGGTCGGCGTCGTCGACTTGTCGTCGATCTCGACGTTCTTCGGCATCTGCAGATTCTTGAACTTCATGGCGCGTTGGTTCCTCCGTGGACCGCGGTTTACTTCGAGTAGAGCTCGACGATGAGCTGCTCGGAAACCTTGGTCGGGATGTTGCCGCGCGTCGGATACTCAAGGAGCCGGCCCGAGAGCTTCTCGGTGTCGAGCGAAAGCCACGACATCGTCTCCCGGCCCTTGTTGGCCTCCAACGAGGCCTGAATCGCCACCAGATCCTTGCTGCCGGGACGGACGCGGATCTCGTCCCCCACCCGAACCTGGAACGACGGAATGTCCACGAGGCGGTCGTTCACCGTGAAGTGGCGATGCCGGACCAGCTGGCGCGCCGACGTCCGCGACGGCGCGAAGCCGAGGCGATAGACCAGATTGTCCAGCCGGCGCTCGAGGAGCAGGATCAGGTTGGCGCCGGTGACGCCCTTCTTGTGTTCGGCCTTGTGGAAGTAGTTACGGAACTGAGTCTCCAGAATTCCGTAGATGCGGCGGGCCTTCTGCTTCATGCGAAGCTGCTGGCCGTAGTTGGTTTCCTTGGAACGTCGGTCGCGCCCGTGTTCGCCGGGCGCGTAGCCACGCCGCTCGAACGCGCACTTCTCCGTGAAGCAGCGCGAACCCTTCAGGAAGAGCTTCTCGCCCTCCCGGCGGCAGAGCCGGCATTTGGCATCGCGATAAGTCGCCATAGGCTGAGCGAATTCCTCCTGTAACCGCTAGACGCGGCGCCGCTTCGGCGGGCGGCAGCCGTTGTGCGGAATCGGGGTGACGTCCTTGATGGCGGTG
The DNA here is from genome assembly GCA_035716005.1 of Candidatus Eiseniibacteriota bacterium. GTDB lineage: Bacteria > Eisenbacteria > RBG-16-71-46 > SZUA-252 > SZUA-252 > SZUA-252. Next base: position 4,444 of record DASTKG010000163.1, on the reverse strand, counting down.
ATCTCGAGGCCGGCCGCCTGCAGCGAGCGAATGGCCGCCTCGCGCCCGGCGCCCGGGCCCGTCACCCACACTTCCACCTTCTTCAAACCAAGTCCGATCGCTTCCTTGCCCGCCGACTCCGCCGCGATCTGAGCGGCGAAGGGCGTGCTCTTGCGCGATCCCTTGAAGCCGACTTTCCCGGCGCTGGCCCACGAAACCGTGTGCCCGTCGAGGTCGGCGATCGTGATGATCGTGTTGTTGAACGTCGACTGAACATGCGCCACTCCGGCCACGCCCACTTTGCGTTCGCGCTTCTTCTTCGGCTTCGGTGCTGCGGTTGCTTCGGCCACGCTGCTTCCTTTCCTCGTGAGTCGCGGTTACTTCGCCGCGGGCTTCGGCGCGGGTTTCGCGACCGTCTTCCGCATCGCGCCGGCCGTCTTCTTCGGGCCCTTGCGCGTGCGAGCATTCGTGCGGGTGCGCTGCCCGCGCACGGGGAGGCCCTTCCGGTGGCGAAGCCCGCGGAACGCGCCGATGTCCATGAGACGCTTGATGTTCATGGCGACTTCGGTGCGTCGCGACCCTTCCACCTTGAACTGGGCTTCGATCACCTGCCGCAGCCGCTGAACTTCCTCGTCGGTGAGGGCCTTCACGCGGGTGCTCGGGTTGATCCCCGTGATGCTGACGATCTTGCGGGCCGTCGAGGGACCGATCCCGAAAATGTAGGTCAGGCCGATCTCGACTCGTTTCTCGTTCGGTAGATCGACCCCGGCGATACGTGCCAAAATGCTCCTCCTGTCCCGGCGCTCAGCCTTGCCGCTGCTTGTGGCGCGGGTTCTTGCAGATGATCCGCACGACGCCCTTGCGCCGCACGACCTTGCAGTTCTCGCAAATCTTCGTGACCGAAGCCTTCACCTTCATGGCGTTTCCGCTCCTCGATGTTGCTACTTGTACCGGTAGACGATGCGCCCGCGCGTCAGATCGTAGGGCGAGAGTTCCACCGTCACCTTGTCACCCGGCAGGATCTTGATGAAGTTCATCCGCATCTTGCCGGAGATGTGCGCCAGCACTCTATGTCCGTTCTCGAGCTCCACCCGGAACATCGCGTTGGGCAGAGGCTCGACCACCGTTCCTTCGACCTGAACGCCTTCTTCCTTGGCCATGCGCCTCTCAGTCCGCCTGCACGAGCGACAGCACCTCGGGCCCGGCCGCGCCGATCGCGACCGTGTGTTCGAAGTGCGCCGATCGTTTCCGGTCCGCGGTGACGACCGTCCACTGGTCCGCCAGCGTCACCACGTCCGCCGTTCCCGCGTTCACCATCGGCTCGATCGCGAGCACCATGCCGACGCGGAGCTTCGGCCCTTCTCCAGGCCGCCCGTAGTTCGGAACCTGCGGCTCCTCGTGGAGCGCGCGTCCGACCCCGTGACCCACGAGCGCGCGGACGACGGAGAAACCTTCCGCCTTCACCGTCCGCTCGATCGCGGCCGAGATGTCCGACACCCGGCCGTCCGGCTTCGCCATCTCGATCCCCGCCGCGAGCGACCGCTCCGTCGTGTCGAGGAGCCGCCGCAGGTCCGGCGCGATCGTCCCCACCGGGAACGTCTTCGCCGCGTCGCCGTAGAACCCGGCCTTCTTCACGCCGATGTCGACGGAGATCACGTCTCCCTCGCGCAGCACGCGCTTGGCCGACGGAATCCCGTGAACGACTTCCTCGTTCACCGAGGCGCAAATGCTCGCCGGATACCCGCGGTATCCCAGAAACGCCGGCTCGCCTCCGTGGTCGCGGATGAACCGCTCCGCCACCTTGTCGAGGTCGAGGGTGGAGATCCCGGGCCGAACCTCCCTCGCCACCGCGAGAAGGCACCGCCCGACGATCTGCGCGCTCTCACGAATGAGAGCGATCTCCTCGGCTCCGTACGTGCGGATCATCGAGCTCGAACCGCCGGCCACGCCGGTCGCCGTCTCCGAATTCAGACCGCGGCCCGCAGCGCGCGCTGGATGTCGGCGTAGACCTTCTCCGCCGGCCCCGACGCGTCCACGTTGCGGAGCACGCCCCGATCCGCGTAGTACTTCACGAGCGGCGCCGTCTCGCGCTCGTAAACCACGAGCCGAGCCCGCACCGTCGCGGGCTCGTCGTCCGCCCGCTGCTTGAGCGTCCCGCCGCACTGGTCGCAGATTCCCGCGGCCTTCGGCGGCTTGGTGCTCAGGTTGTAGATGGCGCCGCACGACCCGCAGAGCCAGCGGTCGCGCAGCCTGTTCACCACCGTTTCGGCCGGCACCACGAGGTTCACCACGTGGTCCAGGCGATGCTCGCTTCCCTTCTGCAGCAGCAGGGCCAGTCCGTCGGCCTGAGCCACCGTGCGAGGGAAGCCGTCCAGCAGAAAACCCTTCGCCGCGTCCGGGAGCCCCAGCCGCGTCTCGATCAGGCCGAGCACCGTCTCGTCGGCGACCAGCCGTCCCGCCTTCACGTCCGCCTGAGCCGCCATCCCGAGGTGCGTTCCCTCGGCGATCGCCTGGCGCAGGATGTCGCCCGTCGCGATCATCGGGACGCCCAGCTCGGCCGACAGCCCCTTGCCGTGCGTTCCTTTCCCGCTCCCCGGAGGTCCGAGGAGCACGACTCTCATCGGCGGCCCCGCATGCGCGATCCGCTGGTCAGCCCCTCGTAGTGCCGCATGAGGAGGTGCGACTCGATCTGCTGCAGCGTGTCGAGCGCGACGCCGACGACGATCAGGACGCTCGTTCCGCCGAAGTAGAACGGAACGTTCAGTTTCGTGATCAGGATGTCGGGCAGCACGGCGATGATGGCCAGGAAGATGGCCCCCGGCAGCGTGATGCGCGACAGGATCCGATCGATGTATTCGGAGGTCTTCCGCCCCGGGCGAATCCCCGGGATGAAGCCGCCGTATTTCTTCATGTTGTCCGCCATGTCCGTCGGGTTCAGGACGATGGCGGTGTAGAAGTAGGTGAAGAAGACGATCGTCAGACCGTAGATCACGACGTACGCCCACGTGCCGTGCGCCACGAAGTTGGCGATTCCCTGGATCATCGGGTTCCCCTGGAACGCCAGCGCCAGCGTGCTCGGCAGCATGATGAGCGACTGCGCGAAGATGATCGGGATCACGCCCGCCGTGTTCACCCGGAGCGGGATGTGCGTCGTCTGCCCGCCGTACTGTTTCCGGCCCACGACGCGCTTCGCGTATTGAACCGGTATCTTCCTCTGCGCCTGCGTCATCGCCACGACCGAGGCGATCACCAGGAAGAAGAGGATGGCCATCAGCCCCGCGACGACCGGGCTCAGCGTTCCCACCCGGAGGGCGCGGATGGTGTTGATTCCGTCCGCCGGGAACCGCGCCACGATGCCGATGAAGATGATGAGCGAGATGCCGTTGCCGATGCCGCGCTCCGTGATCTGCTCGCCGAGCCACATGATGAGGATGGTCCCGGTGGTCTGGGTGATCATCGTCATCAGCTGGAAGCCGAACCCGGGATTCGGGACGACCGGCGCGCCCTGCGCCCCCATCGACTCGAGGAAGCGGGCGAACGCCAGCGACTGAGCCATGGCGAGGAGCACGGTGCCGATTCGCGTGTACTGCGTGATCTTCTTCCGGCCCTCTTCCCCTTCCTTCTGGAGCTTCTCGAAGTACGGAACGACCGCCCCGAGGAGCTGGAAGATGATCGAGACCGAGATGTACGGCATGATGCCGAGCGCGAAGACCGTGGCCTTCGCGAACGACCCGCCGACGAAGAGATCGTAGAGCCCGAACAGCGTGTTCGACTGGGCGGCGAACGCCGCCACCAGCGCCTCGCTGTTCACGCCCGGGGTCGGGACGTGCCCGCCCAGGCGGTAGACCACGAGGAGCGCTACGGTGAAGAGGATCCGGCGCTTCAGCTCCGGAATCCGGAAGATGTCCTGGACCTTGTCGAAAACGCCCATGGGCTAGACGCGCGCCTTCTTCACGTGGCGCGGCCGCGGCACTCTGGCGACCGGCAGCGTGATGCTTCCGCCGGCGGCCTCGATCTTCGACTTGGCCGTGGCGCTCACCGCGTCCACCTGCACCTGGAGCGCGACCGACAGCTCGCCGTCGCCCAGGATCTTCACCGGGAGGTCGATGCGATCGATCATCCGCTTCTTGTGGAGCGTTTCGCGCGAGACGGTCGCGCCCTTCTCGAAACGGCCGAGATCGGTCACGTTCACGATCTGGCGCGGAACGCGCTGGATCGGATTGAAGCCGATCTTCGGAAGCCGGCGCGACTGCGGCATCTGGCCGCCCTCGAACCAGCGGTGGACCTTGCCGCCCGTGCGGGCCTTCTGTCCCTTGTGCCCGCGTCCCGCGGTGCCGCCCGTGCCCGAGGCCGGGCCGAGGCCGCGGCGCTTGCGCGCGTGCGTGGCGCCCTTGGCGGGCTTGAGCGTGCCGATGCGAAGCGACTTCACTTCGAGCCTCCCTTCGCCGCGGTCGCGGAGGACTTC
>DASTKG010000162.1:0-22990 GCA_035716005.1 Candidatus Eiseniibacteriota bacterium | reverse complement strand
CGGGGGCGTGGGGCCGATCGGAAATTCGTGGCTGCCGCGGAGCGCGGCGCCCACGAGCATGCCCGCCCAGAACTCGCTCGTCCAGATCGAGTCGTAGCAGAGGATGACGCTTCCCGGAGGCGCGAGGTTGTAGATCGTGGTTTTCAGGACGGACGCTTCCTTCGTGCCGTAACCGGTCTCATTCGTCAGGATGCTCGCGGGGGTCGTCCAGCCGCTCTCGCGCAGCCGCGCGCAGCGCTCGGAGTAATCCGCCGGCAAGGGCTGCGGCCGGAGACAATCCGGGACCTCTTCCGGGTTGAACCCCTGCCGGAGAAAAAGATTCCGAGCCGCCGTCTTCGCCTCGACGAGCGCCGTGCCGCGGAGGCTGAGGCTGCGATCCTCCCACCCCGTGCCGTTGTAGTGTTCTCCGATCCCCTGGCCCGTAACCAGCAGGATTCCGGCCGCGGGATCCGCTTCGGAGACGTCGCGAAAGGCCATCTTGCGGTGGTCTCGATGCGTCACGTCGAGCACGAAGGTCGGGTCGAAGCGGTTGGTGATGTTCACGTGGACCTTGATGAGGTCCCGGAGCCGGCCTTCGCCGATTCCCTTCAACGCGCTGGAATTTCGGACCGCCGCGAGCAGGCTGTCATGGGCCGCGTCGATCTGGTCGCGGAAAGCCCGAGGCTTCAGGTTCGGAAGCGAGGGGTGGTAGAGATTCTCGAGATAGCTGACGATGTCGCGTGAGCCGTTCGCTTCGTAGTAGTTGTCGTCGAGGAAGAGGAAGAACTGCGGCAGATGATCGCGTTCGCCCTCGTCCAATTCCCGGATCGCGCGGGCGAACGCCTCCATGTACCCGTCGACAACGAGATCCCATCCGTACATGTCGCCCGATCCGCTGCTGTTGACGCCTCGGAAATCGTGGACGATCGTCACCTGGTAGTCGCGAGTCTCACGGATCATCCGCTTCAGGCCGGGATGGAACTGCTCCATCATGAGGTACTCGAACGTGTTCGCCTCGGTGAACGGTTCGCCCGCGACCGCGGCCAGCACGGAGTCCCACTCTTGCTGCGTGTCGTACTGTTCGGGGCGCAGCCCGGAATTGAGCGGGAGCCAGGCCAGCGCGCCCTCGTTGCACCAGAGGAGGTAGCGGTTTCGCCATCGGTCGCCTGCTTCCTCCGATGCCCTGCGAACGGCGAGCAGAACCCGGCGGAGAATCTCGTGGCAACGCGCCGGGGCCGCCGAGCGGACGGCGGGCGAGACCCCCAGCGTCGGGAGAAGCGAGGCGAGCCGTTCATCGAACCCGGGGAGGGCTTGGGCGCAAAGGCCCCCGGCATGCTTCGGCGACTTCGCTTGGCCGAACTCCCGATCGAACGGGACGAGGACATCGCGGAAGAGGATCGACTCAGCGAGGGCGGCCACCGCGCGGCCCGACGTGCTGTCGCCCCCGACCGCGACGGTGAAGGCGGCGTCGAGCGAGCGGTGATAGGCGGCGTCCTCGTCGCGGTACGCGTGGCCCGGCTGTCGGATATGGTCGCGGTAGCCGGCCGCGGATTTCTCGAAGTGATTGGGATCGAATCGAGGGGTCAGCATTCGCTCCATCCAGGCGATGGAGTGCTCGACCGCCGCGAGATTCTTCTCGACGGCCGTGTCGAGTCCGCTGTCGGACGTAGGGGGCGCGCGGAGGGAGGCGGTCGACGCCGGGAGCGTCACGTTCCTGCGGCGCGGCCGGTTCGGATGGTAGCGCGTGAAGGGCGAACGGAACGAGATTCCCGCGAGGATCGCTTCCTGGCCGCCATGGTAATCGACGCGAATCAGGTCGCCGCTTCGAAACAGTCCGCCGCGGCGCCATGGGAAACGCAGCGAGAGCACGAGATGAATGTCCTTCGTCGAGCCGGAATACTCCGCACCGGCCACGCACCACGGGAGACCCAGGTTCGCGCCCACCGACCCGTACGACGACGCCCCGATCGTTCCAACCGACGCTTCCAATTCTCCCTGGAACCCTCCGAGTTTGGGCCCGAAAATGGGCTTTGACGTGTTGACGAACAAGCGTGTCGCCGCCTGATCCCGGTCGAAGTCGTAGCCGGCGAGGGGGCCGAACTGGAGTCCGATTCGGGCTGGCTGGCCGAGGGAGAGGGGTCTGCTCGGAAACGGCGCCGGAGCCGCGATCGGCGCGGCGGCGACCCTGCTCTGCGGACTCGAGAGCACCGAATCGACCGGGGCCGTCTGGGCGGCGGAGACGTGATGCAAGAGGAGGAGGAACGGAGCACACCGTAGGACATGCAGGGTTGTGGGGCTGCCCCGCGGCTTCCCCCGCCCGCTGCGTCGCGGACGCCCCGGTAGGATCGGAAAGCCTGGGATTCGCCCCCCCGAGCGCAAGAAACCTCCTCCGTTGCGGCGCAAGAACGCCACTCCGAAGGATACGCCCGCGAGCCTCGGCGGCAAGGGCGACCTATGGAGTGCGTCCGGCGGGAGAGGCGACCTCCCTCAGATCCTCCGCCCACCCCGCGGCATCCTCCTTCGGCTCGAACGAGAAGATCTCGGTCACCCGCTGACCCACGGCCCGGATTCGAACCCGCCCGCCCCGGCGCGTGATCGAGATGTCGCGGCGCGTCCGCGGCGTCACCTCGAGCAGCACCCGTTCCCCTTGGTGAATCAAGATCGTCCCGTGGGTCACGAGGAGCGAGGCGAGGCGGTCTTTGTAGGAGTTGTCCCAGCGGCCCGCCTCGCGCGTGTGGCGCACGATGACGTTGTCGGCGCGGCGGACGATCCCCTCCGTCTCGAAGCGCTGCTGCCAGGCCGGGGTGAGCGTGCTCGTGTCGCGGGCGCAGCCTGCCAAAACGACGAGGGCGAACAGCGCGAGCTGTCCGCCCATCGTGACCATCGTTCGAGTGCGAGTCGCGAACCTCATCCGGCCAACCTCCGTGACGCGACGGAGGGTGCGGAACGGTTCGGCCGACGTCGTCCCGTCTAGACCCCCGTGACGGCGGCCATCGTGTCGGGATCGAGCGCCGGCGTCAAGAACTCGGCGCGAAGCGCTTCCATTTCGGCCTCGCCGGCCTTGGGATCGAGCCGCTTCGACATGCGGACCCACGCGAGGAGCGTCTTCGCCTCCTGCTTCGTGAAGACGGAGAGCGACGCGGCGGGGGTTTTCATGCGGGCTTCCCACGCGACCGCGGAGGCGTAGCGGAGACAGTGGATCGAGGCCTCGGGGCTCCGATCGCGAACCGACTGCGACAGGAGGCGCAGCGTGCGCGCCAGCCAGCCGTAGCCCTCGTCCTTCGCGGAGTTGACCGCGATGGCGGTCTGGAAGTGACGCATCGCCTGGCGGAGCTTGGCGGTCGTGGCCGACGGCGACGTATCCTGCGCCGCCGAGTCGACCAGGGCGCGCCCGCGGGTCATCGCGTCGTCCCACTCCTTCGTCCCCTCGTGAGCGTTGGCCAACAGCTCTTCGATCTTGTCGCCTTGCATGGTGTTGTCTCCTTGGGTCGGGGTCGAGGCGAGACGAGACCTGCAAGATTGGGGCCTGGGGTGGGCCCGTCGGGACGGTCGAAGCGATTGGCGCGCGGCGGCTTGGGATGGCTCGTTCGAGCCAGTTCGAGGGGCGCGGCGGAGGTGTACCAAATGCGACCGACGCGAGCGCGGAGTGCCTGCTCGAGGTAGGTTTCGGTTTCGCGACCGCGCTATTCGCCTGTCGTGACCCACCGCTGTTCGGCCAGGAGCAACCGGCTATTCGCATCGATGTAGAGCTCGCGGCCCGCCCGGTCCGGCTTACCCGCCTCCATCTCGAGCGTGTTCCGGACGATCCAGACGAATCTCTGGCGCTCGGGTTCCCACGCGAAGCTTATCGCCCATGGCGCGATGCCGGGCTCGAGCCCGAAGACGCGCGCGAGCTTTCTCGCGCCTTCGAAATCGAGGCTGAACCAGCAGCGCTCCGGATGAACGGCGCAGCTATCGACGCCCCAAAAGCCGAGAGGCGCGCCGAGCGTATCGACGAAGACGTAGGTCTTGCCGCCGGCCCAGGGCGCCTTCGGGATCGCGCGATCGAATTCGAGCCGCCACCCAAGGAGCTGGTCGTCTCCGATGGCACCGCCGAGCGCGCGGACGGACTCTCCCAGCTCGAGCGGCACGGGTCCATCGAGGCTCCTGCGCGTGAAGGGCCGGCAGCAATCGGGCCGCGCGGTGAACCACGGGTCGGCCCGCTCCGCGCCGACGCGCGCGCGGAGCGCGGCGATCCCCTTGCCCCGGATCGAGTCGGGGCACGCCGAGGATTCCGGGGGCGAAGAACAGGGGACTTCCGCGAATGCGGGAACGGAGACCGCGGACGACCAGACGAACAGGACCGCGAAAAGCAGGCGCATCGTCACCTCATCGGGAGCCGGTCGATCCTCCGGCGGGCTTCAGCGTATCCCTCCACGAACCGCCGCACCACCTCCGCGGCGGGGAGGACGTCGTGGATGAGCCCGCTCGACTGGCCGGCCTCGAGTTCGCCCTCGACGACGTCGCCCTCCAGAATTCCGAGCCGCGCGTGCTTGACCCCGTAGACCGCGGCCAGCTCCTCACGCGGAACGCCCCGCGCCTCGGCCTCGCGCACGCGGTCGACCCAGGCGTTCTTGATCGCCCGCACCGGGCCGAGCGGCTTCGCGAAGAGAGCGGTCGCGGCGTCGCCCGCGTCGACCACGGCGCGCTTGTAGTTCTCGTGCGCGCTCGACTCGAGCGTCGCGGCGAAGCGGGTCCCCACCGAGATTCCCTCGGCGCCGAGCGCCAGCGCGGCCAGGAAGCCGCGGCCGTCGGCGATGCCGCCCGCCGCCACGACCGGCACGCTCACCGCGTCCACGAGCTGAGGGATGAGCGCGATGGTGGTGATCTCGTCGGGGCTGTTGTGCCCGCCCGCCTCGAACCCCTCGCCGATCACCATGTCGACGCCGCACGACTCCGCCTTCTTGCCGTGCTTCACCGAAGGGACGACGTGAATCCAGGCGGCGCCCGCGCCCTTGATCGCCGGCGCCGCGAGCGCGGGATTGCCGGCGCTCGTCACGATGACGTCGATTCCTTCGCCGAGCGCGATGGCCAGGAGTTCGGCCGCGTCGCCGCGCAGGAGGGGGACGTTCACCGCGAGCCGCCCCGTCGTCGCCGCGCGCGCTTTCGGTATCTGCTCGCGCAGCATCTCCTGCTTCATGGAGCCCGAGCCGATGCAGCCGAGGATGCCGGCCTCGGCGCACGCGGCGGCGAGGCGGTGTCCCGAAGCCCAGACCATGCCGGCCTGGAGGATGGGGTAGCGGATTCGAAGGAGGTCGGTGACGCGCGTGCGGATCGATTCGATCATGACGCGGCCGGCGGCCACTTCAGCCCCGGGTCGGGCCGCGTCGATTCCACCGCGCGCTGCCGGAGCCAGTGATCGGCGAGCACGAGGCAGGTCATCGCCTCGGCCACCGGCACGACGCGTGGGCACAGGCAGGGATCGTGGCGGCCGGCGATGGCGAAGTCGCGCGCGGCCCCCTCGCGGTCGACCGTCTTCTGCGCGACGGCGATCGACGACGGCGGCTTCACCGCGATCCGCGCGACGATCGGCTGCCCGGTGGAAATGCCGCCGAGGATCCCTCCGGCGTGGTTGGTCTCGAAGCCGCCCGCGGTCATCCGGTCGTTCATCTCGGAGCCGCAAAGCCGCGCCGCGGCGAAGCCGTCGCCAACCTCGAAGCCCTTCACGGCGCCGATCGACAGGAGCGCGTGCGCGAGCGTGGCGTCGAGCTTGTCGAAGACGGGATCGCCGAGACCGGCGGGGACGCCCTCGGCCACGATCTCCACCACGCCGCCGAGCGAGTCGCCACGCTCCCGTGCCTCCACGATCGCGTGTTCCATCGCCGCGGCCGCGGCCGCGTCGGGGGAGCGGACCGCGTTCGACTCGGCGATCCCCCAGTCGCGCCCCGTCGCGACGACGCCGCCCACCTGCACGGTCCCCGCGCGGACCGAAACGCCCGCGCGCGCCAACAGAGCCCGCGCCACGGCTCCCGCCGCCACGCGCGCCACCGTTTCGCGTCCCGACGAGCGGCCGCTCCCGCGATAGTCGCGAACGCCGTACTTGGCGAGATAGGTGTAGTCGGCGTGACCTGGACGGAAGAGGTCTTTCAGATTCGCGTAGTCGGCGGAACGCGCGTCGACGCTCCGGACGATCATGGCGATCGTGGCGCCGGTCGTCACACCCTCGAAGACGCCTGAGACGATCTCCACCGCGTCGGGCTCGCGCCGCTGCGTGGTGACGGCGCTCTGGCCGGGGCGGCGGCGATCGAGATCGCGCTGGACGAGCGCGGCGTCGAGAGCCAGGCCGGGCGGGCAGCCGTCGAGCACCACGCCGACCGCGGGCCCGTGGCTCTCGCCGAAGGTCGTCAGCGTGAGCAGCTTGCCGAAGACGCTGCTCACCGGCCGCGCTTCTTCGACTTCTCGGGCTTCGCCCTCTTCCCGGTCTTCGCGCCCCAGCGGGAACCGGCCTCGATCATCGCGGCGACCGCGGCCGGGGAGGAGGCGGTCTGTTCGCGCCAGGCCAGGTGGCGGCGCGCCATCTGCTCCAGATTCCAGAGGTAGGTCGGGCGGACCTTTTCCCGCGCTCCCGGCACGATCATCTTCACCTTGTTCCAGACCACGATGTGTTCGCCCGTGCTGTCGAAGTAGAGCTCCTCGTTCAGGACGCCGCGGTTCACCATGGCCGCGACCATCTCCCAATAGGAGGTGGCCATGCGGTACCAGCGGTCGGCCTCGCTTCCGTCGAGGTAGATCGCCGCGATCTCGTCCCAGGTGGTCGCCTTGAACTCGGAGAGCAGCCACTGCCGCGCCTTCCGGAGCTCGGGATCCCGACGGATCTCGTAGAGGTGGAGCAGAAGTTCGGCGTCGGCGGTGGTCGGCTTCGACATGGCGGGTTCCTCCGTGGATGGTGGGTCGGTCGCCGCCGATTGTCGCCGGGGGATGGAAGGTTGTCAAACCACGGCGCGGCCCGTACTCTGCGGCCATGCGCTATCGAGTGAACACCGACGGAGCCGCCCGCGGAAACCCGGGTCCGGCGGCGATCGGCATCGTGATCCAGGACGACCAGGGGCGGGTCGTCTACGAAGCGAGCCGGTCGCTCGGAACGAAGACGAACAACGAAGCCGAATACCTCGCCCTCATCGCGGCCCTCGAGTACCTCAAGGAGTCCCGCATCACCGAGGCCGACTTCCTCCTCGACAGCGAGCTGATCGTGAAGCAGCTGAAGGGGGAGTACCGTGTGAAGGAGCCGCGGCTTCAGGCGCTCTTCGGGCGGACGACGATGCTTCTGAACGCCGTGCCGAACCATTCCTTCCGGCACGTCCGCCGCGCCGAGAACGCGCGCGCCGACGCGCTCGCGAACGAGGCGCTCGACGCCGAGGCGGGGCCGCCCGCGGGCCTCTAGCGGACGAGACTCTCCACCACCGCCGCCAGCTCGATCAGGTCCCCGACATGGACGTCCTCGGGGCCGGGCCTCGCGTGCGGTCGCTCGACGTAGACGCAGGTGAGCCCGAGCGAACGCGCGGTGGCGAGATCGTAGTCGCCGTAGGCCGAGACGTGCCACCACGACCGCCCGAACGGCACGCCGAGCGTCCGGCTCACGTATCGCCAGACGTCCGGCGACGGCTTGTAGGCCCGCGACTCCTCCGCGCAGATCCAGTGCGTGAGCCGCACGCCGAGGCTCTCCTGCGCCTGCACGCCGTGCGCGCGGTCGCTGTTCGTCATGGCGGCGCAGGGCGCGACGCGCATCAATCGACGCAGGCCCTCCGGCGAATCGGGATAGGGAGGCCAGGTGCCGACCGTCGCGCCGATCGCCTCCGCGGCGGCGGGCGAAAGCCCCACCACCTCGACGAGGCTCTCGGCGGTGATGTCGGCGTAGCGGCGGAATGCATCGCCGTGACCGCCCTCGGCCCGTCCCTGCGCGTCGACGACGCGGTCGAACGTCGCCTCGTTCCACGGCCCTCCGGCGCGCTCCACCGCCTGGCGCATCCCGCGGCGCCAGTCGAGGAGCGTGCCGAAGACGTCGAACGTGAGAAGCGCCGGCCTGACGAGGGGCTCCATCCCTTGATTCTTGGGGGTTCGCAGCCTAAGATCAACCGCGGCGTAACAGGCAGGATTCGAAGACTTCCGGAGTGCCACGGGCGGCCGCGGGTCGCGCAAGCGACGCGAGGAAAGTCCGAGCTCCACAGGGCAGGGTGCTGGGTAACCCCCAGCGGGAGCGATCCCAGGGAAAGTGCAACAGAAAGCAAACCGCCTCGGGCCGCGAGGCCCGCGGTAAGGGTGAAACGGTGCGGTAAGAGCGCACCAGCGGGGGAGGCGACTCCCTCGGCTCGGTAAACCCCACCTGGAGCAAGACCGAATAGGGGACGAGAGGTGGCCCGCCTCGCTACAAGTCCCGGGTAGGTCGCTGGAGGCGTGCGGTAACGCACGTCCTAGAGAAATGGTCGCCACGGAGCAATCCGACAGAACTCGGCTTACGGGGCGCTCCGGAGTCTCGAATTCGCCGCATCCATTCCCACACGAGGATCCGCCCATTCCCGTGCCTTCGATTTCGCTCGGGCCCTACAAGGTCCACTTCATCTCGGGCGGGCGGTTCCGTCTCGACGGCGGCGCCATGTTCGGCGTCGTCCCGAAGACGCTCTGGAGCCGCGTCGCGCCGGCGGACGAGAAGAATCGCATCCGGATGGGGATGAACTGCCTCCTCATCGAAGGGGATGGAAAGCGCGTCCTGGTCGACGCGGGGTCGGGGACGAAGAACGACGCCAAGTTCCGCGACATCTACGCCATCGAGGGCCCGGAAGGGCTCATCGCGGATCTGGCGGCCCTCGGCGTGGCCCCTGGCGACATCGACACGGTGGCGCTGACGCATCTCCACTTCGACCACTGCGGCGGCGGCACGACGCGCGGCGAGGACGGGACGGTGCGCCCCACGTTTCCGAACGCCCGCTACTTCGTTCGGCGCCAGGAGTGGCACGACGCGCACCACGCCAACGAACGGAACCGGGCCTCCTACTTCCCGGACAACTACGATCCGCTGGAGGCGTCGGGGCAACTGACCATCCACGAGGACGATCTCGAGATCCTTCCGGGCGTCTCGATGCGGCTCCTACCGGGGCACACGCTCGGGCACCAAGGAACCTTCTTCGACCTTCCGAGCGGCCGGGCCCTCTACACCGTTGATCTCATCCCGACGGCCGCCCATATACCCCTTCCGTACATCATGGGGTACGACCTCTATCCGATGATGACGCTCGAAACGAAGCGTAAGATCCTCGCCGACGCCACCCGGGAGAACTGGATCTTCCTCTTCGAGCACGATCCCGACGTCATGGCGGTTCGCGTGAGCGGGAGCGTCGACAAGGTGGTCTCGGAGAAAGTGGCTTGACAGGGACTTAGGCAAGTTCCTATCCTGCCGCGATTAGCACCTTTTTTCACGAACTCGCGGCCGTTCGAGGCGCGGGGCGGATTCGACCCCTTCGGAGGCGAGGGAATCGGTGGGCCCGGTAGATCCGAACAGCGTCGCCGCGTTCATACCCATCCTCATCATGGTGATCGTGGCGGTCGGCTTCGCGGCCTTCACGCTCGCGGCGTCCCATTTCCTCGGGAACCGCGTCTACAGCAAGGCCAAGCTCCTCCCCTACGAGTGCGGCGTGACCCCGGTGGGGAACGCGCGGGAGCGGTTCCACACCCGCTTCTACCTCGTGGCGATGCTCTTCATCGTCTTCGACATCGAGACGGTCTTCCTCTATCCGTGGGCCGTCATCTTCAAGCAGCTCCATATCTTCGGCCTCATCGAGATGGGGATCTTCCTCCTCATCCTCCTTGCCGGCTTCATCTGGATCTGGGGGAAGGGAGCGCTCGAATGGGATTGAGACCCGATCCCGACCAGCTCGACGCCCTCACGGACGACCAGAAGGCGGTCGTGGAGGGCTTTCGGGGCAAGTTCGGCGATGCCGTCCTCGACGCGATCTCCTTCCGCGGCCAGCTCTCGATCTGGATTCGGAGGGACGTCCTGCTCGACGCGCTCCGATTCGCGCGGGACGACCGTAATCTCCTCTGCGACCTGCTGACCGACGTGACGTCGGTCGACTACCTGAATCACCGCGGACCGGACGAACCGCGCTTCGAGCTGATCCACAATCTCTATTCCATCGCCTTCAATCGTCGCATCCTCCTCAAGACGCCGGTTCGCGAGAACGAGACGGTGCCGTCGGCCGTCCCCGTCTGGAAGAGCGCCGACTTCATGGAGCGCGAGGTCTACGACCTCATGGGCCTGGTGTTCGAGGGCCACCCGAATCTGCAGCGCATCCTGACGCCCGACGGCTGGCTGGGTCATCCGCTTCGCAAGGATCACCCGACCCGCACCGACCAATTCCCGAACGTCGAGAACTAGGAAGCCGTGCTCTCCGCCCAGACCCGCCAGAAGATCGAATCCTTCAAATCGGTCTACGAGACGAATCAGTCGGCGCTCATTCCCGCGCTCCACGCCGCCCAGGAGGATCAGGGCTGGCTGAGCGAGGAGACGCAGCGCGAGGTGGCCGAGATCCTGGGGCTCGCCGAGCAGACGGTGCGCGGCGTCGTCTCCTTCTACACGATGTTCTACCAGCGGCCGGTCGGGAAGTACGTCTTACAGGTATGCCGAAACCTCTCCTGCTGCGCGATGGGCGGGCATCGGCTTCAGAAGCAGATCGAGGAGAAGCTGGCCATCCAGGAGGGGGAGACGACCACGGACGGCCGATTCACGCTCGTCTCCGTGGAGTGTCTCGGCTCCTGCGGCACCGCTCCGGTTCTCATGGTGAACGACAAGTACCACGAGAACGTGACGCCTCAGGAAGTGGACCGGCTCCTGACGGAGCTCAAATAGCCCCGTGGACCTCGCCCTCATCATCGAAGCCACGGTCAAGGTCCTCGTCGTGCTCGGCTTCACCTGCGTCAGCGTCATCCTGATCGTCTGGATGGAGCGCAAGGTGCTCGGCCACATGCAGGACCGGATCGGTCCCGAGCGCGTCGGCCCCTTCGGCATCCTCCAGACCGTGGCCGACGGCATCAAGCTCTTCATGAAGGAAGACCTGGTGCCCTCGCAGGCCGACAAGGTCCTCTACTTCCTGGCGCCGGCCCTCTCCATCATCACCGCGCTCGTCGCCATGACGGTGATCCCCTGGGGCGATTCGTTCGAATTCTTCGGCCGGACGATCATGCTCCACATCACCGACGTGAACGTGGCGGTCCTCTTCCTCCTCGGCACGACGTCGATGGGGGTGTACGGGATCGTGCTCGGCGGCTGGTCGTCGAACTCCAAGTATCCGCTCCTCGGCGGGCTCCGCTCCTCGGCGCAGATGATCTCCTACGAGCTGGCGCAGGGAATCTCGATCGTCCCGATCATCATGATGACGGGGAGCCTCTCCCTCGCCGAGATCGGCCGCGCGCAGGCGAACATGTGGTTCATCGTTCCGCAATTCTTCGCCTTCCTCATCTACATCATCTGCGCCGTGGCGGAGACGAACCGCGCGCCCTTCGACCTGGCCGAGGCCGAGTCGGAGCTGGTGGCCGGGTTCCACACCGAGTTCTCGAGCATGAAGTTCGCGCTCTACTTCCTTTCGGAGTACGCGAACATGATGGTGGTCTCGGGCGTGGCCATCACCTGCTTCCTCGGCGCCTGGCACGGGCCGGTCCTTCCGGGCCCGGTCTGGTTCCTCATCAAGCTCGGCTTCTTCCTCTTCTGCTACATCTGGCTCCGCGCGACGTTTCCGCGGCTTCGCTACGATCAGCTCATGAGCCTCGGCTGGAAGGTGCTGTTGCCGGCGTCGCTCCTGAACATGGCCGTGACGGCCGTGGTTCTGGTCCTGAAGGGATAGGGGGAGACCGCGACATGCTCGAGACCGTTCTCTTCTCCTTCTTCGCCCTGACCTCGGTCGTCTGCGCGCTCGGCGTCGTCTTCCACCGGAACCCGGTGCACTGCGCGCTCCTCCTGGTCGGCGTCCTCCTGTCGCTCTCCGGGCTCTTCATCCTGCTCAACGCGCAGTTCATCGCCGCGCTCCAGGTGATCGTCTACGCGGGCGCGATCATGGTCCTCTTCCTCTTCGTCCTCATGCTCCTGAACTTCCGGCAGGACCCGGACGTCCTGACCCCCGGCGCCGCGAAGGGCTTCGGGTTCCTCTTCGGGCTCCTCGTGATGGTGGAGCTCCTCTGGACCGCGCTCTCGCCGAACGGCGGGGAAGGGGGCGGCCTGCCCGCGGCGCCGCCGCTGCCGGCCGACTTCGGCTCGCCCGCCGCGATCGGGAAGATCCTCTACACGACCTGGCTCTTCCCGTTCGAGATCACCTCGATCCTCCTCCTCGTGGCGGTGGTCGGCGCGGTGGTTCTCGCCAAGAGGAAGTTCGCCTGATGAACGCCATGATGCCGCCGCTCGTCGCGTATCAGATCCTCGCCGGGATCCTCTTCACGATCGGCGTGGTCGGGGTGCTGGTCCGGCGGAGCGCGCTCATCATCTTCATGTCGATCGAGCTCATGCTGAACGCGGTGAACCTGTCGTTCGTGGCCTTCTCGCGGCAGCACGGCTCCATGGACGGACACATCTTCGTCTTCTTCGTCATGGCGGTCGCCGCGGCGGAAGTGGCGATCGGTCTCGCCATTCTCGTCGCGATCTTCCGGAAGAAGGAAACCGCCAACGTGGACGACGTCCACCTACTGAAGGGCTGACGCGATGTCCCTGAACATGCTCTGGCTGGTGCCGGCCCTTCCGCTCTTCGGAGCGATTCTGAACGGGTTCGGCGCCGGCAAGCTGCCCCGGAAGCTGGTCAGCGCCATCGGCGTCGGATCGGTGGGGGTGGCCTTCGCCATCGCGCTCGGCTGCCTCCAGACGCTTCTCGCCTCGCCGGCGGAGGAGCGCTTCTTCCAGCAGACGCTCTTCTCGTGGATCGATTCGGGCGACCTGTCGGTGGCGGTCCGGCTGGGGCTCGATCCGCTCTCGGCCGTGATGATGCTGGTGGTGACGGGAGTCGGATTCCTGATTCACGTCTACTCCACCGGCTACATGAGCCACGAGAAGTCGTACGGGCGCTACTTCGCCTACCTGAACCTCTTCACCTTCTGCATGCTGGTGCTGGTCCTGGCCGACAACTTCCTCGTCATGTTCTTCGGCTGGGAAGGCGTGGGGCTCTGCTCCTACCTCCTGATCGGGTTCTGGTACCAGCGCCCGTCGGCGGCCGAGGCGGGGAAGAAGGCCTTCATCGTGAACCGGATCGGCGACTGGGGCTTCCTGATCGGCATCTTCCTCATCTTCGTCACGTTCGGGACGCTCGACTTCGGCCGCGTATTCTCGGAGGCTCCGGGCCGGCTGGCGATGGGCGGCGGGCTCGTCACGGCGATCGCCCTCTTCCTCTTCGTCGGCGCCACCGGCAAGAGCGCGCAGATCCCGCTCTACGTCTGGCTCCCCGACGCCATGGAAGGCCCGACGCCGGTCTCCGCGCTCATCCACGCCGCCACCATGGTCACGGCCGGCGTCTACATGATCGCGCGCTGCCACATCCTCTACGCCCTCGCGCCGACGGCGCTCCTCGTGGTCGCCATCGTCGGGGCCGCGACCGCGCTCTTCGCCGCGACGATCGGCCTCGTGCAGAAGGACATCAAGCGGGTGCTGGCGTACTCGACGGTGAGCCAGCTCGGCTACATGTTCCTCGCCATGGGCGTCTCGGCCTTCACGGCGGGCATCTTCCATCTGATGACGCACGCCTTCTTCAAGGCGCTCCTCTTCCTCGGGGCCGGGAGCGTGATCCACGCCCTCTCCGGCGAGCAGGACATGGACCGGATGGGCGGCCTGAAGAAGCACCTTCCGAAGACGCACCTGACGATGCTGATCGCGACGCTCGCCATCGCGGGCGTCTTCCCGTTCGCCGGCTTCTTCTCGAAGGACGAGATCCTCTGGAAGGCGTACCAGAACGGCGGACCGATCCTCTGGGCCGCCGGCGTGCTCGGCGCCTTCATGACGGCCTTCTACATGTTCCGGCTCTACTTCATGACCTTCCACGGCCAGGAGCGCCTGACCCACGAGGCGAAGCACCATCTCCACGAGTCGCCGAACAGCATGACCGTTCCGCTCATGCTCCTCGCCGTCCTCAGCCTGATCGGCGGCTTCGTGCAGGTGCCGCTCATGCAGGGCGGGCAGCGGCTCGACGCCTTCCTGGAGCCCGTCTTCGGCGATCTCCAGCGGCTGGCCGGCGGAGCCGCGGCCCACGGCGCGGCGGCGGCCGAGGGGGCGATGGCGCACGGCGCCGGCGCGCACCACGACCCGACGCTCGAGGTCCTGCTGATGGCGATCTCCCTCGGCGTCGCGCTTCTCGGCATCTTCGTGGCGCACCGCTTCTACGTGAAGGATCCGCAGGCGCCGCACCGGCTCGCGGAGAAGGCGCGCGGCCTCTACGAGCTGCTCTGGCACAAGTGGTGGGTCGACGAGATCTACGACGCGCGCATCGTGCAGCCGATCGTCCGCCTTTCGAACAAGCTCTGGAAGGACGTCGACGCCGCCGTGGTGGACGGCGCGGTGAACGGCGTGGGCAAGAAGGTGGAGGAGGGCTCCGGCTGGCTGCGGCTCGCGCAGACCGGCTACGTGCAGCTCTACGCGTTGATCCTCACCCTGGGGATGGTGGTCGTGTTCGGCTACCTGGCGCTCCGATGACCCCCGGACCGACCGTGATGGGGATCCCGGTTCTCTCCCTGGTCACCTTCCTGCCGCTGGTGGGGGCGCTCTTCCTGCTCCTCATCCCCGCGGCCAAGACGGGCGTGATCCGCGGGTTCACCTTCCTCGTCACGGTCCTGACGTTCCTCGCGTCGCTGCCGCTCTTCACGGCGTTCAAGTTCGGGCAGCGCGGGATGCAGTTCGTGGAGAAGGTTCCGTGGGTTCCGAATCTCGGCATCGAGTACCACATGGGCGTCGACGGCGTGAGCGTTCTCCTCATTCTCATGACGACGCTCATCACGGCCGTCGCGGTCCTCTCCTCCTTCGCCGCGATCACCGACCGGGTGAAGACCTACATGGCCCTGCTCCTCGTCCTGGAGACGGGCATGGTCGGCGTCTTCGCCGCGCTCGATCTGGTCCTCTTCTACATGTTCTGGGAAGTCGTCCTGATCCCGATGTATCTCCTCATCGGCGTCTGGGGCGGGCCGCGCCGCATCTACGCCGCCGTGAAATTCATCCTCTACACGGTGGCCGGCAGCCTCCTCATGCTGGTCGGCATCCTCTATCTCTACTTCGCGCATCACGCCGCGTTCGGCGAGTACACGTTCGACCTCCTCAAGCTCTACGACACGCCGCTCGGGCGCACGCCGCAGCTCTGGCTCTTCGCCGCCTTCGCGCTCGCCTTCGCCATCAAGGTGCCGATGTTCCCGTTCCATACGTGGCTCCCCGACGCCCACGTCGAGGCGCCCACGGCGGGCTCGGTCATCCTCGCCGGCGTCCTCCTCAAGATGGGAACGTACGGCTTCTTCCGCTTCGCCATGCCGCTCTTCCCGGAGGGAGCGATCGCCTTCGCGCCTCTCCTGATCGCGCTTTCGGTGATCGGGATCATCTACGGGGCCCTGGTCGCCATGGTGCAGTCGGACGTGAAGAAACTCGTGGCCTACTCCTCCGTGAGCCATCTCGGCTTCGTCATGCTCGGGCTCTTCGCGCTGAACGCGCAGGGGATCCAGGGCAGCGTGCTCCAGATGGTGAACCACGGCCTCTCGACCGGCGCGCTCTTCCTCGCGGTCGGGATCATCTACGAGCGGCGCCACACGCGGGAGATCTCGGAGTTCGGCGGAATCAGCGAGATCATGCCCTGGTTCGCCGCGGTCTTCCTCGTCGTCGTCCTCTCGAGCCTCGGGCTCCCGGGCCTGAACGGCTTCATCGGCGAGTTCCTCATCCTCCTCGGGGCGTTCCGCATGAACACCTGGGTGGCGGGAATCTCGGCGACGGGCGTCATCCTGGGCGCCGTCTACCTCCTCTGGATGTTCCAGCGGGTCATGTTCGGCCCGGTGACGAACGAGAAGAACCGCGGGCTTCCCGATTTGACGCGGCGGGAGTTCTGGGTCATGGCGCCGGTCATCCTCTTCATCGTCTGGATCGGCGTCTATCCGAACACGTTCCTCCGGTTCCTCGACGTGCCGGCGACCGAGCTGATCGAGCGGATGTCGTCGAGGACGGTGGCCGAGCGGACGGCCGAGCCGGAGATGTACGGCGGCGACGAGCCGGGTGACGCGCAGGGCATGGAGGAGGGCGACGGGACGATGCCGGCCGACACGGCGGGCACGATGCTCGGCCGCGGCATGGTGGAAGGCGAGACGGGCGCGCAGGCCGATTCCGCGGGCGTGGAGACGATCGCTCCGAATCCGCCCGCGGGCTCGCCGGGGAGGGTGACGCCGTGAACCTGCCGATTCCGATCGACGCCCCGCTCGGCATGATCGAGCCGCTGCTGATCGTCTGCGGCGTCGCGATCTTCCTCCTCATGCTCGACCTCGTCCTGCCGCACGGG
Source organism: Candidatus Eiseniibacteriota bacterium (assembly GCA_035716005.1). GTDB lineage: Bacteria > Eisenbacteria > RBG-16-71-46 > SZUA-252 > SZUA-252 > SZUA-252. Next base: position 6,491 of record DASTKG010000162.1, on the reverse strand, counting down.
AAGAAGCACGTCTCGGGCTACGTCGCCTTCGCGGGGCTCCTCTGGGCGCTCTGGCGGACGCTGGCGCAGTGGGGAATGTCGGAGCGCGGGTACGCCGGGATGGTGGCGCTCGACAACCTCTCGACCCTGTTCAACGTGCTCTTCCTCTCGACGACGGCCGTGGTGGTCCTCATGTCGAGGCCGTTCCTGGAGGAGGAGAACGTCGAGCAGCCCGAGTACTACTCGCTCCTCCTCTTCGCCACGTCGGGCATGATGATGCTCGCCTCCGGCCTCGACCTCATCACGCTCTTCCTGGGGATCGAGGTCCTTTCGGTCTCCCTCTACATCCTGGCGGGGTACCGGCGGAACAGCGACGCCTCGAACGAAGCGGCGATGAAGTACTTCCTCCTCGGCGCGTTCGCCTCGGGGATCCTCCTCTACGGCATCGCCCTCGTCTACGGCGCCACCGGCACTACGAACCTCGACCGGATCGGCGACGCCATCGCCGGGACGGGGGGCCCGGTTCCGGAGGGTCTCTTCTACGCGGGCATGGCGATGATTCTCGTCGGCCTCTGCTTCAAGGTGGCGGCGGTCCCGTTCCACATGTGGACGCCCGACGTCTATCAGGGCGCCCCGACGCCGGTGACGGCCTTCTTCTCGGCGGGCCCCAAGGCCGCCGCGTTCGCCGCCTTCATCCGGACCTTCTTCATCGCGTTCGGCCCGGCGCAGGCCGAGTGGGACATGGTCCTCTCGGTGATCGCGGTCCTGACGATGGTGGTGGGGAACGTGGCGGCCATCGCGCAGACGAACGTGAAACGAATGCTCGCCTATTCCAGCATCGCGCACTCCGGGTACGTCCTGGTCGGCCTCGTCTCGGGCGGCGTCATCGGCGGGACCGGCGCGGTCTTCTACCTCATGGCGTACGTCGCCATGAACCTCGGCGCCTTCGCCATCGTCATCCTGCTCGAGGCGAAGAGCGGGCGCGGGGAGGAATTGAAGGACTACGCCGGACTCGGCTTCAAGTATCCGCTCATCGGAATTCTCCTCTCGATCTTCATGATCTCGCTCTCCGGCATTCCGCCGACGGCGGGGTTCATCGGAAAGCTCTACCTCTTCGGCGGCGCCGTCCAGTCGGGCCACGTCTGGCTCGCCGTGATCGGCGTCCTGGCCAGCGCGACGTCGGTCTTCTACTACCTCCGCCTCCTGGTCCTCATGTACATGCGGGAGCCGCAGGAGTCGTTCCCGCCGGTGAAGATCCCGCTCGCGCTCGCGCTCGCCCTCCTCGTGGCGTCGGTCGGCACGCTCTGGCCGGGGCTCTTCCCGAGCACCTGGTTCTCCGCGGCGCAGGAGAGCGTTCGCTCGCTCTTCTCGTAGCCCCCTTGGCGCGGAGCGCCGTCGCCGCGTAGAATCCCCGCCATGCCCGGCGCCGCTCCCGCATCCCGCGTCCCGACCTTCGGTCCCGTCATGCGCGGCCATTGGTCCTTGGAACCCGGACTTCTCTACCTGAACCACGGGACCGTCGGCGTGGTCCCGAACCGGGTGCGCGCGGCGCAGCAGGCGCTCCGGGACGAGATGGAGCGGAATCCCTCGCGCTTCATGCTCCGCGAGCTGACGGGCGACAAGCCGGCCCCGTGGCGCCCGGGCCCGACACGAATGCGCGAGGCGGCGGCCGCCGTGGCCGACTTCGTCGGCGCGCGCGAAGAGGACTTCGTCTTCACGCCGAACGTCACCCACGCCGTCAACGCCGTCCTCCGATCGCTCAGGTTCGCGCCGGGCGACGAGATCCTCGTGACCGACTTGTCCTACGGCGCGATCGTCTACGGAGCTGAAAACCGCGCCGAAGAGTTCGGCGGCACGGTGAAGGTGGTGGAGATGCCCCACCCGTCGACCCCCGAGGCCGCGCGGGACGCCATGCTCGGGGCCGTGGGGCCGCGCACGAAGCTCGCGATCGTCGACCACATCACGTCCGAGTCGGCCCAGCTCCTGCCGCTTCGCGAGATCGCGGCGGGGTTGAAGGCGCGGGGCGTGATGGTGCTCGTCGACGGCGCGCACGCCCCGGGCGCCATTCCGCTCGACGTGACCTCGTACGGCGTCGACTGGTACGCGGCGAACCTCCACAAATGGTGCCACGCGCCGAGGTCGTGCGGCTTCCTCTGGGCGCCGCCGGAGCGACAGCGTGGCCTTCATCCGTCGACCATTTCCTGGGGATGGGGGAAGGGGCTCGCCGCCGAGTTCGACTGGGTGGGGACGCTCGACCCAACGAACTATCTGGCGGCCCCCGAAGGGATTGCCTTGCTTCACGAATGGGGTTTCGAGGCGGTGGCCGAGCACAACCATCGGCTCGCCTGGGAGGGCGGCCGGTTGCTGGCGGAGCGCTGGGAGACCGAGATCGGGGTGCCCGAGTCGATGGTCGGAACGATGGTCACCGTGCCGCTTCCGGCCCGGGCCGGGACGTCGCACGAGGAGGCCGCGCGTCTTCGGCTGGCGCTTCTCCTGGAAGAGAAGATCGAGATCCAGATGCACGCCTGGCGAGGGCGTCTCTGGGTCCGGCTGTCGGCTCAGGTCTACAACGACCTGTCCGAGGTGGAGCGGCTCGCCGCGGAGGTAATTCGGAGGCTATAGGCCTGGAGAACGAGGACTCCTCGCGCCCGGACCCGGGTTGGTTTATACTTAGGGTCACATCGAGATAGGCGAGGAGGCCTCATGTTCCGCAGTTCCGCGACGGCCGCATGGCTGGCCGCCGTCGTATCCCTCGCTGTCGTCGCTCATCCCGTCCAAGCCCAATTCATGTTCCTCGACGCCAACGGCGACGGCGTCCACGACGCGTCGGACGTCCTTCCCGCGTCGGGACTCGCGACCGTCGAAGTCTGGATCGTGACGAACGCGAACCGCGACGGCTCGCCCGCGGCGTGCGCCTCCGATCCCGCCTCGGCGCTGACGATCAATTCCTACGAGGTCATTCTTCGCGCGGAGGGCGGAACCGTCGCGTACGGCGCCCTCCAGAATCTCATGACCGACTGGAGCACCTCCTTCGGGCACGCCGGCGACGAAGTGGAATTCTACGCGGGCTTCGGGGGAGCGAGCATCGAGACGCCCGGTACGTATCGTCTCGGCCGGGTCACGATCGAAGCCCTCTCGGGGTCGCCGCGGATCGTGATCGCCCCGAGCACTCGCCTCGTCCCGGCGGGGCAGACATCGTTCGGCTCCCTCTGCCCGGGCGCGGACAACGACAACACGATGAAGCTCGGGCAGGAGTGGAGCGACGCGGACGGCCTCGCGGCCGCGGGCGTGACGTCCGAGCCGCCGGTATTCGCGCGCGCCTACGGCGTATCGATGTTCGAAGGCGAGCAGGTCTTCCGTACGATCACGGCGACCGACGCCGATTCCGATTCGCTCGGGCTCGCGCTCACGCAGGCGCCCGGCTACGCGAGCTTGACCGTCACCTCCTCCGATCAGGGGCGGGTCGAGGGCCGCCTGGCTCTGGCGCCCAGCTACGCCGACGCGGGGGCCGAGGAGATCCGGATCGTCTGCAGCGACGGAACCCTCGCCACCACCATCGGGCTCGGCGTCGTCGTGCGCGACCTGAACCCGGCCCCGACGTTCGATCCGATCGAACCGATCGCGGTGGCGCTCGGCACGGTCGGCGAGCGGGCCGTCACGGCACGCGATCCCGACCTGCAGCCGTTGGAGATCGCTCTCCGCTCGGCGCCTCCCTTCGTGACCCTGGGGCCGACCGAGCCCGTCGCGGGGGCGTATCGGGCCATCGCGACGATCGCGCCGGGCCCGTCGGACGGGGGGAGCTGGGACGTGGCGCTCGAGGTCACCGACCAGACGTCGAGCGCCGTCGAGCACCTGATCGTCTACGCGTACGATCCCGACAACCTGCACGCGCCGACGCTCGACTCCATTCCCGACTTCGCGCTCGCGGAGGGGGACACGGTCACGCACTTGATCACCTCCCTCGATGTCGACGGGAACTATATCGCTCTCGCGTTGCCCGATTCCCCGCCGTTCGTGGCGCTCGAATCGGAGCCATGGCGCTGGGCCCCCGAGCCCGGGCTGACGCGTCGAATGCTCACGATCGCCCCCGGGCCCCATGACGCGGGCGATTGGCAAGCGACCGTCGTCGCCGCGGACGACCTGGTCGGACTTCCCGCCGTCCAGACCGCGAAGTCGTTCCGAATCTCGGTCGCCAACCGGCCCTTCCCGCCGCAGGCGCACTCGAAGCCCGAAAGACCCTGCGTCGAGAAGGGCGAGGTCTACACCGTCCTCCTGAGCGTTTCCGATCCCGACGACGACCCGTTCACCGCGACGTTCGGTCCGCCTCCCGCGTGGGGGACCGCCACGGTCGAATCGCCCACCTCGTGCCGGTATGTCCTGTCGCCCACGTCGGACGATCCTGCCCAGGAATTCGGGCTTTCGGTTCACACCGTGGACGCGTCCGGCGCGACGGCCGATCTGGTCGTGCCGCTGACGCTCGCCGACGTCTGGAATTGTCCCCGCGGCAGTGGGTCGACCGAGAGCCCCGTCTTCGATTCGCTGGCGGCGGTCGTGGTCGGGCCGACCCATGGTGTCGCGGGGAGCCGCCTGCGATTCGAAGGAAACGGCAAGGTGCATCCGGCGGACGCGATTCTCCGGTTCGAATGGAACTTCGGAGACGGAACCTCGGGCCTGGGGAAGGTGCTCGCCCACGAGTACCGGGAAGGGGGAACGTACCGGGCCATTCTCGCGACGACGGTTCCGTTGGCCCCGAACTACGTCGCGCGCGACACGGCGACCGTCACGGTTCTCGACGCGCTTCCCGCGCGGGCGCTCCTGTCGCCCGACGAGACGCCGATCGTCCTGCGCTCGGGCCGGCCGCTGACGACGATCCGGATGGAGCGGGTGGGCGACGAGTATTCGCTGGCGGATCTCGCGCCGGCCTCGCTCTGCCTTTGGAGCCCGGGGCATGGGAGCGTCGACTCCATCTTCGCGCAGGTCTCGAGCGGGCTAAGGGTCGAAGACCGCGACCGAAACGGCGTCCCCGAACTCGCGATCCCGTTCGCGAAGGAGGACCTTCGCCGGCTCTTCGCGAACGTGCGCGGCAAGCAGACCGTCTCGGCGCGGCTCCAGGGACGACTCTCGGACGGCTCTCGCGTCCGCGGGACGTTCGAGATCGAGATTCTCGGCGCCCCCGCGAAGGGCGCCTCCGCCTGGCCGAATCCGATGAACCCCCGCGGCATGATCGCCTTCGAGGCGAAACGCCCCGGCAACGCCACCGTCCGCCTCTACGACGTGAGCGGGAGGCTGGTGCGGACGCTCCTCGATGGCCGAGTCGAGACGGGCGAAGTGCGGGTTCCGATCGACGGGTTCGACGCGAGGGGTCGGGCTCTGTCGAGCGGGATCTACTTCTATCAGGTCACCACGTTGGACGGCACGTGGCGCGGCCGGGCGACGATTTTGAAGTGATCGGCGGTGGGGTACTTCGAAGGGTGTAGGCGCCGCCGCCAAGAATCGCTCGCGCGGGGGCTCGCGCGGGTCTGGGAGTACAGCATGAGATGAAAGGATCTCCGAGATGAAAGGATCTCTGAGATGAAAGGATCTTTAGGACGCCGCTCGTCGCGGCATGTTCGCCGGGATGGCTTGATAGCGCTCCTTCTGGCGGCCATCCTGGGCTGTTCCAATCCGTCTCCGCTCACTCCGGCAGTGCCGCGCGGCGAGCTCGCATCTTCCGGTCGCGCCGGCGCCGCCGCGTCCGGATACGGCGACGCCTCGTACTATCCGCTCGGGGTTGGTAACAAGTGGATCTATTCAGGCAGCATCCGCGAGCATGTCTACGACCGAGGCGGTACGCTCGTTGAAGTCGGAATTGACGTCGACTACGACGAAGTTAGGCACCTGATCGGGACGACACAGCACGAGGGGTTGAGTTACGTCGTCGAAGAGACGACGCATCGATCAAATCTAGACGGTGATGGGCCGCCGACCCGTTGGTGGTTCCGATGGAGACAGGACCGCGCGGGCCTCTTTGGCCTCGACACGGTGCTCTTCGAGCCACCGCCGATGGGATCGGCCTTGCTCCCCGCGGGGAGTCCAAGCCAGCGCGGAGTCTACAGCGGGGCCCCGTACGCCGCTCATCTGCAACTCCGCGGGGTCTCGGCCGAGACGAGGGAGCGGCTGGAAGCGCGGTTGGGGGAACTTCGTGCGCTCGCGCACGGGTGGGTCCCCACGGTGTCCGGAGGCGCGAAGCCGGCCTCCCGAGTTGATGGTGAGCTAACGGAACTTGTCTATCCAGTCCGGCCCGGAGCCGAATGGAGCATCCGCTCCGATTTCCCCTGGCCCGCCCGAGTCGCCGCCCTAGAAGTTCTCGACACACCTGCGGGCAATTTCCCGGCAGCGAGAGTCGACATATTTCCGCCCTTCCAGATGAACGAGGACGAATGGGTGCGAGTGTGGTACTCGCGTTCCGGATATCTCGGATACTGGATACGGTTCGTCTACCTGGAATCGGACGAACCCGGTGGCGAGCCCAT
>DASTKG010000161.1:0-47860 GCA_035716005.1 Candidatus Eiseniibacteriota bacterium | reverse complement strand
GGCGAGGAGAGCGACCAGAGACATCCCCCGCCCGCTCCGGCCGGCCGCGAGAGCGGCGCTACGAAGCGATCACGAACCCTTCCGGACCAGCACCCGATCCGCCGCCCGAACGACATCGGGCGCCTTGATCCCGAACGCCGTCATCAGCTCGTCCGGCTTTCCCGAGCGTCCGAAGCGGTCGTGGACCGCCACGAACTCCATCGGCACCGGGTGGCTCCGAACGACCACCTCGGCGACGGCGCCGCCGAGTCCGCCGTGGATCTGGTGCTCCTCCGCCGTCACGATGGCGCCGCATTCGCGCGCGGCGCGCGAGATCGCCTCTTCGTCGAGCGGCTTCAGCGTGTGGACGTTGAGGACGCGGGCCTGGATCCCGCGGGCGGCGAGTTCCTCCGCCGCGACGAGCGCCTCGTAGACCATGACGCCGCAGGCGATGATCGCGAGATCCTTCCCCTCCCGCATCGTGTTGGCCTTGCCGATGACGAAGGGCGTGTCGGGGGTCGTCACGACCGGGACCGACTCCCGGCCGAAGCGAAGGTAGTAGGGATGGCGGTCCCCGGCGATCGCGAGCGTCGCCTTCTTCGTCTCCCAGTAGTCGCACGGCACGACCATCCGCATGTTCGGGATCGAGCGGATGATCGCGATCTCCTCCATCGCCTGGTGGGTGGCGCCGTCGGGCCCGACGCTGATGCCGCCGTGGGCGCCGCCGATCTTCACCGGAAGATCGGTGTAGGCCACCGTCACGCGGATCTGATCCGCCGCCCGGCACGACGCGAAGGCGCCGTAGGTCGCGAGAAAGGGAATCTTCCCCACCGCCGCGAGGCCCGCGGCCACGCACATCATGTTCTGCTCGGCGATCCCGACCTGGACGAACCGCTCGGGGAACCGCTCGGCGAAGTAGCTGACGTTCGTCGATCCCGAGAGATCGCCGACGAGAACCACCACGTTCGGATTCGTCTCGCCCAGCTCCACGAGCCCGTGACCGAACCCCTCGCGGGTCTTCTTCATCTCCGGCTTCGCGAGCGACGGCGGGGCGCCGGATCCCGGCGGAGAGATGGGAGTGGCCTGGCTCATGCGGCTCCATTCTCGGCGGGCGCCACCGCGCGGCTCGCGTGGGAGCGCAGCCGCCCCGTCCACGCGTCGAAGCTCGTTCCGAGCTCGCGCAGCGCCTGCTCCGCCTGATCCTTGGTGGGCGGCACGCCGTGCCACCGGTAGTCGTCTTCCATGTACGAGACGCCCTTCCCCATGACCGTGTGGGCCAGGATGACGGAGGGCCGCCCCTTCGCGGCGCGCGCCTGGGCGAAGGCGTCGACGATGCTCGGGATGTCGTGCCCGTCCGCCTCGATCACGTTCCAGCCGAAGGCCCGCCACTTGTCGGCGAGCGGGGCGATCCCCATGACGTCCTGCACGTCGCCGTCGATCTGCTTCCGGTTGTAGTCGATCACGGCGCAGAGATTGTCGAGCTTGTAGTGGGCGGCGAACATGGCCGCCTCCCAGATCTGCCCCTCCTGCTGCTCTCCGTCGCCCATCACGCAGTAGACGCGGCGCGGCGATCCGTCCATGCGCGAGCCGAGCGCCATGCCGCAGGAGACCGAGAGGCCCTGTCCGAGCGAGCCGGCGGAGACGTCGATGCCGGGCGTGTCGTGCTTGCTCGGATGCCCCTGCAGATGCCCCTGGAAGGAGCGGAACTCGAGAAGATCCTTGAGCGGGTAGTAGCCCCGCTCGGCCATGAGCGAGTAGATGACCGGCGTCACGTGGCCGATGGAGAAGTGCCAGAGATCGCGATCGGCGGAGTCGGGGCGCTCGGGCGAGAGATTCATCTCGTGGAAGAAGAGGACGGTGCCGAAGTCGGCCGACGAGAGCGGCCCGCCGCTATGCCCGCTCTGCGAGTGGGCGAGGAGCGTGACGATGTCGCGCCGGACGATGAGCGCGCGATCCCGGAGCTGGTCGAGCGTGAATTGAAGCCGCGGCATGCGGTCCGGTCCCCCTAGGAGTTCGTGAGGCCGCGGCGTCCGCCGCGACCGTCGCCAGAGCCCATTACGCTATCGAACCGGGCCCGGCGCGGCAAGGGGTTTCCCCCGCCGCCGCTACGCGTTCACGTAGCGCGGATGCTCCGGGTCGGGAATGGCGCCGGCGCGGAGCGCCTTCGCGATCTCCTCGATCCCGTCGCGCACGCGGCGGCTCGCGCGAAAGCCCCAGAGCCGCTCGATCCGGTCGAAGGAGACGCGGTAGGTTCTCGGGTCGGTCGCCTCCGCGGCGATGTTCACTCGAACGTCCGGAACGACCTTCTCGTACTCGTCCTTCAAATCCCGGAGCTGGTAGTTCTCCAGATTGTCTCCGACGTTCAGGATCGGGTCGGCCCCGATCGGGAGCGGCTCGCCCATGGCGAGCTCCAGGGCCCGGGCGATGTCGCCCACGTGCACGAAGGGACGCCACTGCGAGCCGCCGAAGATCGTGATCTCGCCCTTCCGAACGGCGCGGAGCGTGAGGAGATTCACGACCAGGTCGAACCGCATCCGGGGCGAGAGCCCGTAGACGGTTCCGAAGCGGAGAATGACCGGCTCGAAGGAATCCTTCCCCGCCAGCTCGAGAATGCCGATCTCGGCATGGCGGCGCGTCTCGGCGTAGAGGGAGAGCGGATGGACGGGCGAGGTCTCCGTGAGCGTTTCGTTCCGGCCCTCGCCATAGACGCTGCAGGTGGAGGCGAAGACGAAGCGCCGGACGCCGAGCGCGGCGGCCCGGCGCGCGAACGCCACCGTCGCGGTCCAGTTCGTCTGGACGGCCACCTCCTCGTCCTGCGCGCACGCCTTGTCGCCGACGATGGCCGCGAGGTGGATCACGGTGTCGGTCCCCTCGAGGGCCTCCTCGAAGACGCGCGGATCGCGAAGATCCCGCGACTGGATTTCCAGACGGCTCTCCCCCTCGAGCCCGGCGAGCCCGTGCGCGCCGTGCAGCATGCGGTCGAGGACCCGGACGCGCTCCCCGGCGGCGAGGAGCCTGCGGACGAGGATCGATCCGATGTAGCCGGCGCCGCCGGTCACGAGGATCGGGGCGCGGCTCACGTCCGCCTCAGGAGATAGAGGTGATGATCCGCCGAGACGCGCGCGGCGCCTCCGAGGGGCCGGAGCGCCACGTCCCATCGCGCCGCGGCGGCGAAGAACGCGCCGACCGCCTCGGAGGCGCGCGCCGCGTCCGGCAAAAGGCGCGCGGCGTGCCGCTGGAGCGAATAGATGACGTTCGAGCCGAGTGGTTCGCAGGCGAACCAGGCGGAGGCCTCGTCCAGGAGCGAGCGCTCGTCCACCACCGCGCAGAAGTAGCCGTTCTCCCGCTGGAGGCCGACGCGGTACGGATTGTCGTTCGGGTCGCCCAGGAAGCGGCTCGACGCGTTGTTCAGGACGAGCGCGAGATGGCCGGAGGGACGAAGCACGCGCGCGATCTCGGAGAGGGTTCTCGAGCGCGCCTCCGCGGGAAGATGCTCCAGGAGCCCGAGGCAGACGACGAGATCGAAGGAGTGCCCGCGGTACGGGAGGAGATCGGCGCGATGGCGGAGCCGGTCGTAGGCACCGTCCGGGATGCCGGCGTCGTGGAGGCGACGGCGGAGCCGCTCCAGCATGCCCGGCGCGAGATCGGCGCAGGCCAGCCGGCCCACCCGGCCCGCGAGCCGTTCGGAGACTCGTCCGACGCCCGCGCCGAGATCGAGAGCTCGCGCGATCGGGGCGTCTTCGAGCGAGTCGAGGAGAAGCCCCGTCTCCCAGGCGTCGTAGGCTTGGTTGACCGACGGAGGCTCGCCCAAGCTCAGCACGGCGGCCAGCTCGTCGCCCCGCTCGTGCCGGGCCCCGCTCCAGTACTCGGCCGCTCGCCGTGGGTCGTAGCTCATCGTGACGTCATTCCGTGGCCCCTCCGCTGGACGCGGCCGGGCCGAATCGCTAGGATGGTCCCCGTTCGAGGCGCCCCGCTCATGCGGCGGCGGCGGAACGCGCACCCGAGGACGGAGGAATCTCCATGGTGGACCCAGCCGAACTGGTCAGCAATCCCGCGGTGGAGTGCATGCGCTGCGGCAAGCTCTTTGGTCCGAATCAGATCTTCCATCTGAAGGAGGATCCCCGGCGTTCCTACATCCGTTGCCAGCACTGCGGCGGGAAGAACGAAATCCGCGCCGAGGACCGCTTCTGCATCCGCCTCGTCGGCATCATCCCCGAACCGCAGGCTTCGCGGCCCGGCGCCTGATCGCCTTCTCGCGGAGATAAAGAATCGGGTCCCCTCCCCTCGCGGGAAGGGGACCCAGAGTGTGCCCGGGGCGAGATTTGAACTCGCACGGGGTTACCCATACGCCCCTCAAACGTACGTGTCTACCAGATTCCACCACCCGGGCATCGAATCACTGCTTCCCTGCTGAATCCGAAGTCTGTTACTTGCCGCCCGAACCCGAGGTCGTGGCCGGCGGCGTCGGCGCGTTGGTCGTCGGTGCTCCGGACGTCGGAGCGCCGCTCGGAGGCGCGGTTCCCGACGGAGGCTGCCCGGCCGGAGCCTGCTGCGACGGCTGGCCCGGCGCCGGGGCTCCAGGCTGGCCCGTCGTCCCCGCGCGTTGCGTGGCGCGGCGGCGAGCCTCTTCCTGGATCAGGCTCGGACGCGCCGTCGCGTTTCGCGAAGCCGCGAGGCCGAGCGTGAGAGACGTCACGAAGAAGACGACGGCGAGAACGGTCGACGCCCGGCTCAGGAACGAGGCCGCGCCCCGTCCGCCGAAGAGCGTCTGGCTCGAGCCGCCTCCGAACGCGCCGGCGAGGCCGCCTCCCTTGCCCGACTGGAGCAGGATGGTGACCATCAGCGCGATGCAGGCGAGAATGTGAACGCCGGTGAAGAGTGCGACCAAGAAGTCAGGCATCGTCGTGAAATTCTCCTAACTCGTTGCATGGGGGCCGGCGACGCGCCGAACCCGAGTTGAAGAGACTACCACGCCCCCCGGCGCGGGTCAATGCGCGGCGGGCGTGGACGTTGGCTCGGTTTCCAGCGCGACGGCGATGGCCCGGAACGACTCCGCGGCGAGCGAGGCGCCGCCGACGAGGAATCCTCCCACGTCGGCCAGCTTTCCGAGGGGGACCGCCGTCTTCGGGTCGACGCTTCCCCCGTAGAGCACCTTCGTCCCGGCGGCGTCCGTCCGTCCCGCTCCCACCAGCTCCTCGAGCGCCCACGCGTGCGCCTCCGCCACTTCCTCGGCGCTCGCCACGACTCCCGTCCCGATCGCCCAGACCGGCTCGTAGGCCAGAACGAGCGCCGCGCGCGGCGAGGCCCCCTCCAGCGCCCTCCGGATCTGCCGAGCGAGCACGTCGCGCGTCTCCCGCCTCTCCCGCTCCGCCAGCGTTTCGCCGACGCAGAGAACCGGCGTGAGGCCGGCCCGCCAGGCCGCCTGGAGCTTCTGGCGGCAGATGGCGTCGCTCTCGCAGAAGAGCCGCCGCCTCTCGGAGTGGCCGACGAGGACGTACTCCGCCCCCGCCTCCTTCAGCTGCTCCGCCGAGATTTCGCCGGTGAAGGCGCCCTTCGGCTCCGTGTGGCAGTTCTGCCCGCCCAGCTTCGGATCGCCGGGCTTCCGCGCGGCCGCGAGCGCGTGGATCGCGGTGGCGGGCGGGAACACGACGAACGAGAGGCCGGGGCGGCGGCGCGCGTCGTCCGAGACGGCCTCGAAGTGGGCGCGCGCGTCGGCCACGGTCAGGTTCATCTTCCAGTTGCCGGCGAGGATCCGTTTCATGGCGTCCTCTAGGCCTTCACGGCCGGGGCTCCGGCGAGGGCGGCGACACCCGGGAGCTCGCGCCCTTCCAGGAACTCGAGCGAGGCCCCTCCCCCGGTGGAGCAGTGCGTGATCTGTGTCTCGACGCCCGCCTGATGGACCGCGGCGAGCGAATCGCCCCCGCCCACGACGGTGAACGCGCCCCGCTTCGTGGCGTTCGCGACATCCCGCGCCACTCCGACGGTTCCCTCGGCGTACGCCGGGACTTCGAAGACCCCCATCGGTCCGTTCCAGAAGATGGTGCGGGCGTCCGCCAGGAGGGCGCCGATCGCCTCGAGCGAGGCGGGTCCGATGTCGACGCCCATGCGGTCCGCGGGAATCGCCGTCACCGGCACGATCGCCCCGGGATCCGATCCGGAGATGTCCGCGGCGGCGCGGCAGTCCGTCGGGAGAAGGATCTTCGACGCGTGCGGCCCCTCGAGGAGGCTCTTCGCCATCGCCACCCGGTCCTCCTCGACGAGCGAGGCGCCGGTCTCGAGACCGCGCGCGCGAAGGAACGTGAACATCATGCCGCCGCCGATCACGAGGCGGTCGACCCGCGGCAGGAGGTTCTGCACCACGTCGATCTTTCCGGAGATCTTCGCGCCCCCGAGGATCGCGACGAACGGGCGCTCCGCGCCGGCGAGCAGCTTTCCGAGCGCGGCCAGCTCCTTCTCCATCAGGAAGCCCGCCGCCCGCTCGGACACGAAGGCCGTGATGCCGGCGGTCGAGGCGTGGGCGCGGTGGGCGGAGCCGAAGGCGTCGTTCACGTACAGGTCGGCGAGCTTCGCGAGGTCGCGGCTGAACTCGGGGTCGTTCTTCTCCTCGCGGGGATCGAAGCGAAGATTCTCGAGGAGGAGGACCTCGCCGTCCTTCAGCGAGGCCGCGGCGGCCTCCGCCTCGGGTCCCACGATTCCCTCGGCGAACGCGACCGGCGTCCGGAGGAACTTCGCCAGCCGCTCGCGGACCGGCTTCAGGCTCTGCTTCGGATCCCGCTTCCCTTTGGGCCGGCCCAGGTGGGACGCGACCACGAGTCTCGCGTTCTTCTGAAGGAGATAGCGAAGCGTCGGAAGCGTCTCCACGATGCGGGTGTCGTCCGCCACCGAACCGTCGGCGGCCAGCGGCACGTTGAAGTCGACCCGGACGAAGACGCGTCGCCCGGCCACCTCCAGCGAGGAGAGCGTGCGATGGTTCATGTCAGCTCCTTACGAGCGCCCCAGCATGAGGAGCGCGTCGACCATGCGGTTCGAGAAGCCCCACTCGTTGTCGTACCACGCGAGCACCTTCACGAGTCGGTCGCCCGACACCATCGTGAGGGGGGCGTCGAAGATGGAGGAATGCGGATTGCCGATGATGTCCACGGAGACGATCGGGTCCTCGTTGTACTGGAGGATCCCCTTCAGGCGTCCCGCGGCGGCGGATTTCATCGCCTCGTTCACCGAGGCGACGGAGGCGCTCTTCGAGACCGAGAGCGTAACGTCGATGAGGGACCCGTTCGGGACGGGGACGCGAACGGCCACGCCGTCGAGCTTGCCCTGGAGCGACGGAATGACGAGGCCGATCGCCTTCGCGGCGCCGGTGCTCGTCGGGATCATGGACACGGCCGCCGCGCGGGCGCGCCGAAGGTCCTTGTGGGGGGCGTCCTGCACGCGCTGATCGTTCGTGTAGGCGTGCACCGTCGTCATGAGCCCTCGTTCGATGCCGAACGTCTCGTCCACGACGGAGAGGACGGGGGCGAGGCAGTTCGTCGTGCAGGAGGCGATGGAGACGACCTGATGCTTCGAGGGGTCGAACGACTTCTCGTTCACGCCGATGACGAAGGTCGCGTCGGCGCCCTTCGACGGCGCGGAGACGAGGACGCGCTTCGCGCCCGCCTGCAGGTGGAGGGCCGCTTTCTCGCGGTCGGTGAACTTGCCGGTGCACTCGAGAATGACGTCGGCGCCGAGATCCTTCCACGGAAGCGCCGCGGGGTTCGTCTCGCTCAGGCACCGAATGGTCGTTTTCCCGACTCGGAGACCGCCCTCCACGGCCTCGGCGCGCTCCGCCATCGGACCGTGGATCGAGTCGTAGCTGAGAAGGTGCGCGAGGCTCTTCGCGTCCGTGATGTCGTTCACGGCCACGAAGTCGATCCCCGCGTTCCGCTTCAAGGCCGCGCGGACGACGAGACGTCCGATCCGGCCGAATCCGTTGATGCCGACGCGCACGATGGGCCCCTTTCCTAGCTGAAGAAGACCCGGGCCGTTTCGTAGAGCTCCGGGCCGACCAACTTCATGGATCCGACCGCCTCGGCGAGGGGAAGGTCCACGATCTGCGTACCCTGAATGGCGACCATCCGGCCGAATCCGCCGCGCGAGACGAGGTCGACCGCGGCGACCCCGAACCTCGAGCCGAGGACGCGGTCGAACGCGGTCGGCGAGCCGCCGCGCTGGATGTGCCCCAAGACGGTGTAGCGAGCCTCGAAGCCCGTCTCGGCCTCGACGCGCTCCGCGATCGACGGCGCGATCCCGCCGAGGCGCACGTGGCCGAAGGCGTCGCGCTTCTCCCCGGGGACGAAGAGCGGCTTTCCGTCCGTGTCGGAGACCTGCGCCCCCTCGGCGACCACGATGATGCTGAAGCTCTTCCCCTGCGACTGCCGCCTTAGGACGACGTCGCAAATCTCCCGCAAGGTGGAGGGAAATTCGGGAACGAGGATGAGGTCGGCGCCGCCCGCGATTCCGGACTGAAGCGCGATCCACCCCGCGTGCCGTCCCATCACCTCGACGACCATCACGCGATCGTGCGACTCGGCCGTGGTGTGGAGCCGGTCGATCGCTTCGGTGGCGATGGTGAGGGCGGTGTCGAAGCCGAACGTGTAGTCGGTTCCGTTCACGTCGTTGTCGATGGTCTTCGGGACGCCCACGATCTTGAATCCGGCCTTGGCCAGCTTGTTGGCGGCGCCGAGCGTGTCTTCCCCGCCGATCGCGACGACCGCGTCGAGTCCGAATTTCTCGACGGAGGCGCGGATCTTCGCCTCGCCCTGCTCGTCCTTGTAGGGATTGGTGCGCGAGGTGCCGAGAATCGTGCCGCCCCGAGGGAGGATGCCCGACACGTCGTCCAGGCCGAGTCGCTCGATCTCGCCGACGAGAAGGCCGCGCCATCCATGGCGAATGCCGGCGACCTCCCAGCCGTGCGTCTTGACGGCGCGCTTCACGACGGCTCGGATGACGGCGTTCAGCCCGGGGCAATCGCCACCACCGGTCAAGACTCCGACACGCATCGGGACGAGACCCTCCATGTATATGTTTAACTCTTTTTTGCAGATGGACTTAGGACGGACGATCTTAGGTCGCGGCGGGACCGAAGTCAAGGGGGACGGAAGGAGAAGCCTCAGTGCATGTCGGGGACGGAGGAGTAGCGGAGGATATAGTCGCCGTAGCCCTGCTCGTCGACGAAGACGAACTTGAGACCTTGCACCATCTCGCTGAGGCCTTCCCGCCGGACGATCTCGGAGCCGCTGTGCTCGTACGTCCAGATCTCGTACGCGCGCGTGTCGACGATTCCCGATTCCTGCTTCGCGATCTGCTTCTGATCCTCCTTCGGGATCTCGTCGCTGATGGCGAATCCGAGGGTTCGATCGTTCACCGGGAGGCGTTCGATCTGGACGTCGTCGGGCTCTCCGTAGCGGATGTAGACGCGCCCGCGATCGCTGAACATCCCCTTGTCGTAGACCGAGTAACTGATGTTGCAGTGCTCGATCCGGCGCCGGAACTCCTCCATCGATTCGTTCTCGGCGGTGTCGGGCGTCGGATCGACCGACCGCCAGAGCGCCCCGATCCGGACTTCCTTCTCCCCCATGGGGAGCGAGCGGAAGTCGATCTCGTCCTCCGCCGTCAGGAGGGCGCGGGCGGCCACCTCGTAGCCGTCGGCGGCGTACGGAGTCCAGGAGTCGGAGGACCAGAGGACGTCGAATTCCGTGGCGCTCTGCGCCGGACGGGCGCGGACCTCGGACGACTCGAGCGTGAGAACGAACCAATAGTGCCCCGCCGCGAGCGAGGAGACGTCGATCGCGAGCGCGTGCGGCCACGCTTCCCCTTCCTTGGCGCGCAGGGAGTCGACCGACGTGAAGACCGTGTCGCCCTTCGCGGAAACGATGCGCGACGTCAGCCGGTAGTTGCGCCCCTCGGGCGGGGGCGCCAGGTCGTAGATCTCGTAGTAGGCCGAGAAGACGTCCTGGAAGAGACCGTAGTAGCCGCTCGGCTGCGGGAGCACGTCGTACGGTCCCTTCCCGAAGCGGGTCTCCTCCGTTCGCTCGCCGATGTTCCAGGCCGGGAGAATGCCGCTCAGGGCCGGCTTGCCGAAGAGCCACTTCCCGAGGTTCACGGAGCCGTTCACCTCGCCTTGGCGCTTCTGGTTCTTCATGACGTAGACGAGGCCCCTTCGGGCCACGTTCATGTCTTCCACGAGGACCCTGAACCTGTACTCGCCGGGCGGCGCCGCGAGCCCGACCGAGTAGATCTCGCCCAGGAGGGAGTCCTGCGCGACCGCCTGATCCGTGACTTGAAGGATGGCCGTCTGTTGATTGCGGCTCAACGTCTTGCCGGATGAATTCTTCAGCTCGACGGTGATGCGCAAATCGCCCTGGAGGACGGAGTCCTTGGGGACGAACTTCACCTGGTCGTAGGGGACGCGGATGGAGAATTCCGCCCGGGCTTCCTTGTCGCCGTGGCGGAACGGGATGGCGCGGGCGTGGAAGCGGAGATCGCCGACGGAGGCGCAGCCGACCGAATCGCGAGGGCGGCCCGCTCGCGCCGAACCGGGGCCGAGCGAAGCCGCGAGACAGAGCGCCAGGACGACGCGGAGAACCCACACGCCTCGAATCGCCGCACCCCTTTCGCTTCCTGGCCAGCGGCGCACGAGGAACCTCCCGCTAGAAGCTGACGTTCATCGACACCCGGTGCACGTCGGACAGGTACTGGAGGTCGCTGTAGGCGTAGTCGACGCGGGCCACCGACGACTTCGACTGCGTGAGCGGGAACTTCACGCCGAATCCGCCCGTGAATCCCTCGGTGTCGTAGTTCATCTTGTACCCGCCGCGCAGGAAGAAGAAGTCGCGGAAGCCGTACTCGGCGCCGAGGTTCAGCTTCTCCGAGTTGTCCGGCGGGTGCGTGAACTCGGCCGACGTCAGGAGCCGGCTGTCGCCCTGCTGCAGCACGTTGAACGAACCGCCGACGCGGAAGAAGACCGGCATCTTCACCTGCTCGTCGATGAACGTCATGTCGCTTCCGATGTTCTGGATGGTCATGCCGATCTTCGCTCCGAGCAGCCCGATGTCGTAGAGGGTGCCGAAGTCGAACGTCACCGAGCTGCCCGTGACGTCGTCGAGTCCGGTCTGCACGTAGTTGACGCTGAGGCCCGCCGAGAACTTGTCCGTCAGGGCTCGGGCGTAGCTGAGCCCGTAGGCCCACTCGCCGGCGTCGAAAGTCTCGCCCGTGCCGTCCGGCAGGTACGTCGTCCGGACGACGTCGCGGCTCATGGTGAGCGCGCGCACGTTGACGCCGAGCATCCCGGGGATCCACTTGATGTTGAAGACGTACGCGGCCTGGTCGAAGAGAATCTCGGCCGGCCACGCCGTGTGGTTCAGCGTGATCGACTGCCCCGAGAGGCGCGCGATGCCGGCCGGATTCCAATAGACGGCGGTCGCGTCGTCGGCGATCGCTACGTACGCCTCACCCATGGCGGCCGCGCGAGCGCCCACGCCGATCTTCAGCGATTGGCCGCCCAGCGTTCCGACCTTTTCGAATATCTGCGCCCCTTCCGCGTGGAGCGGGAGCAGCAGAACCATGAACATGGCGATCGCGATTCTCACGAAAATCCTCCTCGCTTGGCCCGTGGAACGACGGGTCGCTCCGGCCGGTCTCATCGGATGATGACGAACTTTCCGATCTCCCGCCCCAGCTCCGTATCGACGGAGTAGAGGTAGATCCCGCTCACGATTCGCTGACCGTTGCGCGAGATCAGATTCCAGGAGACGGACCCGGCGGCGGCTGCCACGGGATCCTTGCCGTACTGCAGATCCGCGGGGGGACGACCATCGAACGGAAGATCCTGAACGAGGTCGCCCGCGAGGGAGAAGATGTGAATCGTCCCCTTCACCTGCGGTAGGTTCATGAACGTGACCTTGGTCCCCGACGGGTCTTCCTCGCGAGGCACGAGATCCCACTCGGCCCGCGCCTTGTAGGGATTCGGCACCACGTAGACGTTCGACTGGTTGTCCTGCGCGTTGGCGCGCGGATAGACCACCTGGGAATTTTGCGCGGACGGATTCGAAGTCAGGACGACGTCCTGGTCGGGTGTCGCGCCGGGCACGACGGAGACCGGCACGATCGCGTAGAAGTACGGGAATCCGTTCAGCACGTTGTTGTCGACGATGCTGTAGCGCCCCACCGCGAAGAGGGTGTCGGTCTCGACGTAGAACGTCGTGTCCGAGTAGACCTTCCGTGCCACGGGATCCCACCGGACGATCACGTCCTCCTTCGAGATCATGGCCGCGGAGGGGTCGATCAGCTCCGAGAGCGCCCGCGCCGGCGATCCCTTGGGATCGACGCGCCATTCACCCAGCAGCGACCAGAGCTCCTTCGCCGGCCCGTTCGTGCCGAGGGGGCGGTCCCATCCGGATGCCTTGTAGACGCGGTAGCCTATGAATTCCTTCAGGTTGCCTCGCTGAGCGTCTCGGACCAGCTCCGCGAAATTGTTCCATTTGAGCGTGACCTTGCGGTCGCCCGGGAAGAACCACGCCGAGACGCGTGCCGAGTCTCGCCCCGTCTTGTAGTTATCGAGGAAGTCGCGCGGCTCGCTGTTCCCGTTCTGCCCCAGGAACACGGGAGACGGAAGCGGCGCGGCCGCGACCCAGTTCACCAGGCGCTCCCGCCCTCCCTGCCCCGTGTTCACGTTGCAGTCGAGGTCGACGAAGACGCAATCCTTCCCGACCGGGACGGGGAGCGTGTCGGCGCTGGCGCAATGCGTGAGCGTCGGGCTGTCGATGCAGACGTACTTGCCCTGCTGCTGCTGGTCGCAGGGGACGAACGGATCCCACGGCGGCAGGCCCGCGTACTGCGGGAAGTCCGGGCCGGTCGGGATGGAGGACCAGAACCGGACGCGGCAGACCGACGACTCCGGAATCTGATAGACGAAGGTCGCGCCGGACGAGGAGCGAAGGCAGGTCTCCTTGCCGCACTGGCCCGTCAGGGAGTTGCCGTCGAGGTCGGTGTAGAGGCCGTCGAAGACCTGCTGCGCCGCGATGGCGTTCTCGATGAGAGTTCCACCCGCCCCGATCGTGTTTCCCTGCCCCAGGCCGAGGCCCATCACCCAGCCGACCGAAATGACGAGGGTCGATTCCGGAAGGAGCGAGCGGAAGGGCCCCGTGGCCATGACGAGTCGATAGTCGAGCGGACGGCTCGACCGGATCTCGCCGACGTTGTCCGGATTGAGCGTCGGATCGGTCATGAGCTGATAGCGCTGCGCGTCGTTCTCGGGATCCCCGCCCGCCGCGAACGGCGCGCCCGATCCCGAGAAGAACTTGAAGGCCGTGATCCCGACCGACTTCGGGGCCAGGAGGCCGCTCGGGTCGGTCGTATGGTTCAGGAACATCATGCCGAAGTAGCCCGGCACGTCGCCGCCCTTGTTCTCCTGCGGATTGTTCGGGTTGTCGGGGTTGTCGTATCCGTAGCCCATCTGGAGCCTCCGGCGGACCGTCTCGCCGCTGGCGCCGATGTACTCGATGTCGCGATTGATGAGTCCGACCTGATCGTCCAGGAAGTAGCCCGGAACGGCGCGGCTGCCGATATCCATGTCGGCGAAGATGCCGACCATCACGTTTCGGAGGGTCCGGCCGCTGACGTTCGTGATCGCCCAGTCCATCCCGACGAAGTCGTTCTGGCCCGGCGTGGCCCACGCGTAGGAGGTCTGGCGAACCTTCAGGCCGAGCGGAACGTGCTCCGGGAACTGCTGGCGGGTCTGAGGAATGTTGTCGTAGTACTCGCAGGCGAGCATCTGCTGCCCCACCGCCGAGTAATCCTCGTCGCAGAGCCCGTCGCCGTCGTCGTCCAGCCCGTTCAGGAAGTCCTCGTCGATCCGTCCGTCGCCGTCGTCGTCGGGGTCGACGCTCGAGGAGATGATGCGGTTTCCGTTCGGGATCCCTTCGTACGCCTCCCGCACGTCGGCCACCTGGTCGATCGGAAGGTTCACGCAGGCGTCCGCCGGGGCGATCTCGGGCGAGAACTCCCGCTCGTAGGTGGCGGTCGTCACGTGGGGTATGCCGCTCGCGTCGAGCGCGCCGACCCAGAGCCCCGCCGCGAAGAGATAGTCGTGCCCCGACCCCTGGGGCCACTCGGCCGAGGGAACCGTGGTGCGCCGCGGGTTGTCCTGGTTTCCGGTCTCGCCGATGTTCGTGATCTGGAGCTGGAGCCGCCCGACGTTGTGGACGAACTTGCCGTCGAGCCGGAAGAGATTGTGCTGATTGCGGGGATCGTCGGGATAGACGCCGACGGGATCGTGGTAGCCGCAGACGCCGAGGTAGAGCGACGCCACCGCCGCGACGATCGCGGCGTGACGCGCGGCCACGGCGAGCCCGCGGCCCCGCCGAGGCTCCCGGTCCGAGGCTCCCTGCCCTGCTGAATGGTCTCGCATTAGAATTGGACCCCCAAACCGACCCGAATGATCCGCCCGGCTTGGAACACGCGAGGATCGTTGACGGGATACCAATCCTCGACTCCGTCGCCGTTCTGGTCCGCGGTCAGGAAGGCGCCGCCGGCGCGGCCCGTTTCAGAGTAGTAGATCTCGTAGGAGCTGGAACTGACCTGGTTGTCAGGCCAGAGCGACGGCTGCAGGATGCTGATGTTCTTCGCGTCGAGCAGGTTCGTGCCCTGGACGTAGAACGTCACGCTCTGACCCCACATCCGGAAGAAGCGTTCCGCCTGGCAGGAAAGCGTGGACGTCGAGGGGAGCCGGCTGGCGTTGATCTCGTTCGGATCCTGCTGGCGCTGCTGGCGCTGGATGCGCGTGTAGGGGAATCCGGTGCCGAACTGGTAGACGAACGACGCCGCCCAATCCTTCTCGTTGCCGAGACGGAGCGACGCCGAGAACGAATGGCGCTGATCCCAGTCGAGCGGCTGCTCCGACGTCGGCTTGAACTGATCGCGCAGGTTGCCGGAGCTGGCGAGCGCGCGATTCGGATCGGAGGCGGTTCCGGTGGCGTTGCCGAAGGTGTAGTTGAGCTCTCCCGAGAAACCGTGGCTGTGCTTCTTGATCAGGGTGAACTCGAAGCCTCGCGACGACGCGTAGTCGCCGTTCACGTATGTCGGGACCGTCAAGGCGAACCCGGGGATCTGCTGGTCGACCGTCGTCAGGAGACCGAAGATGTCTTTGAAGTAGACGCCGAACTGCCCGTAGATCTCCTTGCTGAAGAGGTGCTGCACGCCGAGCTGGTAGGAGATCGTGGTCTGCGGCTCGAGATTCGGATTGCCGCGCGCCTGGGCGGAGATGTTCCGGCCCTGGTAGATGTTGAGACGCTCGGGAACCTGGAAGAGCCGGCCGTAGTGGAAGCTCATGACGTCCCGGTCGGAGATGGGGTAGGCGATTCCGACGCGCGGGCTCCACTGCGTCTTCACCCGGTCGGTCACCTCCTCCGAGGGAATCTGCTCGCCCACGGAGAAGGCGTCGTACCGGAGCCCCGCGTTCAAGACCATCCCCTCGTATTCCCAGCGGTCCTGCACGAAGGCCGAGCCCTCCGGGTTGTAATACTGGAACTCGTCGCGCGTCGCGCCGTAGCTCCCCTCGGGATTCAGCACGTTCGGGAAGTCGGTGTTCAGGAAGTTGAGGGAGTTGTACGAGAGATCGCCGCCGGTCATGAGGTTGTGCGTCCCCACGCGCTTCGAGAAGTCCCCGTTCAACGTGTAGGTGATCGTGTTGCGCTCCTCGAAGTGCGGATAGTCGCCGTTCGTCACGTAGTACTGCCCGTCGACGCGGTTGAAGGGGTCGTAGTAGTTGGCCGGCGTCTGCTGGTACTCCCAGAGCTGGCGGCCGAGCACGTCGTCGATGTAGCGCCACTCCTGCCGCGAGGCGCGCAGGTTGTAGATCGTTCCCGGCGCCAGCGTCTGCCGCCAGGTGAACGCGAGCGACGTGTAGTCCTCGTCGGTGATCGGAAGGTGCTCCGCCGTGTTCGACTCGATGTAGCTCGGGTCCACCTGGTAGTAGGCCCAGGTGCCGTACCGCGTCGCGATGGAGCCGTCGGTCGGAGCCGTGGAGTCGTACCGGACCTGGACGAATCCCTTCCGGTTCCAGCGATTGTGGTAGGGGCTGCGCGAGCTCTTGTTGTAGATCAGCTCGGTGTTGAGCTTCGCGTTCGGCGTGACCTTGTAGGTCAGCTTGCTCGAGATGTTCGTCTGGTTCGACTGCCGGTTTCCGATCCGAATGAAGTCGAGGAAGCGGTGTTCGGCCGTCTCGGCGGTGTTCTTGAGATACGTGTCCGAGAAGGTGCCCTCGACCGAGACGAAGAAGTTGGTCTTCGGGAAGAAGAAGGGACCGCCGACGCCGAGGCTCAGCCGCTCGTAGTTGGTGAACGACTTGTCGGACTCGCCGAAACGATCGGTGAAGTACCGGACTTCGCCCGCCAGATGGTCGCCGCCTTCGCGCGTCGTCAGGTTGATGACGCCGGAGAGGGCGTTGCCGTACTGGGCGTCGAGCCCTCCGAGGACCTGCTCGCTCGACGAGACCGCGAGGAGCCCGAGGTCGACGCCTTCCGCCGAGAGCGGGTTGCGGCTCGGGATTCCGTTCACGATCGTCAGAACTTCGTTGGCGCGGCCGCCTCGGAAGTGGAGATCGCCGCCCTGGCTGATGACGCCGGCCTTCAGGCCGATGGCGTCCTTGTACGAGTCGACCGGCAGCGAGCGAAGGTCCTCGCTCGTCACGGTCTGCTTGGTCGAGGAACTCCGCTTGTTGATGGCGATCTTGACGTCGCCTTTGACTTCGATTCCCTTCAGGCGCGTCACCTTCTCGACGAGCGTGAAGGCGACCTCGCTCGTTCGGTTCGCGTCCACCTTGACCTGCCGATCGAGGCGTTCGTGGCTCGCGATCATGGCGCGAAGGGTGAAGGTGCCGACGGGGACGCGCGCGATCTTGAACTCGCCGGCGGCGTTCGTGACCCCGCCCGTCTGCAGTCCGACGAGCACGACGTTGACGCCCTGAAGGGGCATCCCGCTCTGATCGACCACTTTCCCCTGAATCGTACCCGTCTGCGCGTTGGCGACGCCCGCGAACGCGAATGCGGCCACCGCGAGAAGGAGCGCGAGGATCATCGGCGAGCGGGGAACGCGGAGGGGGGTCCCGCCGCGACGTCGATTCCGCAAGCTCGGCATAGCTTGGTGTGCTCCTTTCCTGGCTGACACGAGACGTAACGAAGGGGCCGATTTTACGTCTTGGTGGCGCTCGTCCGTCAAGGCAAATCGTTGAACCAACCCTGGTTGTAGCACTCTAACGCCCGTGACGCGACCGGACAGTGCAGGCAAACGAACGGCATGGGACAGGGGGACTAGTCGTATCCAGCGGGGGGGACTTCGGTCGAAGCGCCGATGGGCCGGGGAGCGCTCCTACCGCGGGATTATATCCGCTCGTTTGCGGCGCGCAAGCCCTTTTTGCCTCTTTTTTCCCGCCCGACTCAAAATTCCGTCCCGCTCGACATCTTGAACCCCCGGACCCGAAGCGCCGGGCAGACCGTGCCCCCGGCCCTCACGGCCGTGGTCATCCCGTCCACCTGCCGGAGCATCGCCACGATCCCCTGGTTGAATCGGAAATTTCGGACCGCGTGGGTGAGCTTCCCCCGCTCGATGGCGAAGAGCCCGTCGCGCGTCATCCCGGTCACGGTCACGCTCTTCGGATCGACGACGTTGGTGTACCAGACGCGCGTGACGAGCAGCCCCCGCTCGACCCCCGCCACGAGCTCCTCGAGGGTCTCGTTCCCCCCCTCCATCACCAGATACCGCGCGAGGGGCCCGAAGGTGTTCGGGTAGGAGAGCCCGTGCCCGGTGCTTTCCCGCCCCTCCTTCGCCGCCGTCCGGCGGTCGTAGACCGCGCTCCGTGCCACGCCTCGCTCGATGACCGTGACGGGCTCGGTCGGAACCCCCTCCCCGTCGAACGGCGCGCCGCGATGGAGGGGATGGTAGGGGTCGTCTCGGAGCGTGATGGTCTCGCCCAGCACCGACGTCCCCATCGCCCCCGTCAGGAAACTCCGCCCTTCCTGGATCGCCAGCGCGCCGAAGGAGAGGTAGTTCAGCTCCTGAAGAAGATCCGCGACCGCGGCCGGCTCGAGCACCACGTCGTACGAGCCGGGCTCCCACGTCTTCGGCGCGCGGGCGCGCAGCGCCTTGTCGACCGCGCGAGCCGCGAGCGCGTCGCCGTCGATGTCGGAGGCGGCATGGCTGTCGGCCCGCGCCCATCCGGACTCCGTCCCGCGGAGGGCCGTGATCGAGAAGGTCGCCGACGTCTCGCTGTGGTAGGCGAAGAGCCCGCTCGTGTTCGCCATGGCGAGCGTTCCCAGCTCGCCGTAGTCGCCGATCGTGCCGTGGCCCGTCTCGTAGATCCCGGCGCCGTCGAGGTCGGCGGCCAGCGTCCGTGCGAGGGCGCGGCCCACTTCGCGCGCCCGGGCGTCGGGGCCGAGCGCCGCGGTCGCGTGGTCGACCGACTCCACCTCCCGATAGCGCTGCGGCCCGAGGAGCGGTAGCGCGTTCTCCGCTTCGGGGGCGACCTTGGCCGCTTCCTCCGCCCGCGCGAGAAGCCGCGAGAGCCCTGCGTCGCTCAGATCGTTTCCGGTCGCCCGCCCCGTCCGCTTTCCGTCGGCGACGAGGACGGAGACGACGTGCCGGGACTCCGCGACATTCTGCGTGATCTCGTTGTTGGCGAATCGGGTGAGGCAACTCTCGCCGCCGCCGAGCGTGGCTTCGGCCCGGGTCGAGCCGGCCCTCGAGAGGAGCCGGTCGAGGAGCCGCTTCGCGTCGTCCCTCGTCATTTCGACCCGTCCGCCGCCGCTCCCACGCGAACCTTGCGGAAGCGCGCCGGCGCCGCGCCGTGGGTCATCTCGGCCACCTGCCCCGGCTGCCCCTTTCCGCAATTCATCACCGACCATGGCTTCCACGCCTCGGGGCCGCAGACGAAGTCGCACGAATTCCAGAACTGGGTCGTGATTCCCTGGTAGGAGGGGCCCTTCACCATGCGAACGCGCTTCCCCTTCTTGATCTCCCAACCGATCTCGGCCGCGAACTGGAAGTTGTAGCGGAGCTGGTCGATCGACCAGGAGCGATTCGTTTCCATGTAGATCGCGCGGTCGGTGTCGGCGAGGAGATCCTCGAGCGACCCGTGCCCGGGCATGAGGCTCAGATTCACCATCCGGATCATCGGGGTGTGGTGCCAACCGTCCGCCCGCACGCAGCCGCGGCTGCGCGCCTCCCCGATTCGGTGGGCCGTCTCCCGCGAGGTGAGGTATCCGGCGAACCTCCCCGACTCCACGATGGGCCAGCGCTGCGCCTCCACCCCCTCGTCGTCGTAGCCGAAGGTGGCGAGACCGTGCGGAAGCGTGGCGTCCGCCACGAGCGTCACGGCCGGGGATCCGTACTGGAGCGTTCCCAGCTTCTCGGGGGTGAGGAACGACGTCCCCGCGTAATTGGCCTCCATGCCGACGACGCGGTCGAGCTCGGTGGGATGCCCGCACGACTCGTGGATCTGGAGGCCGAGCTGCGACCCCTCCAAAATTACGTCCATCTCGCCGGCCGGGCAGGGGTCGGCGGTCAGGAGCGCGACGGCCTCCTCCCCGATCCGCTCCGCGTTCTCGAGCCAGGGGATCTCGTCGATCAGCTCGTAGCCGCGGGTGAGGAAGAACCCTTCCGACTGGGGATACGACCGGCGCTCCACGCCGTCGCCGGAGACGGCGAGCGCGACGAGCCCGCCCCCCGAGCGCGTGACGCTCTGGTCGAGATCGGCTCCC
Organism: Candidatus Eiseniibacteriota bacterium; assembly: GCA_035716005.1. Lineage (GTDB taxonomy): Bacteria > Eisenbacteria > RBG-16-71-46 > SZUA-252 > SZUA-252 > SZUA-252. Next base: position 28,094 of record DASTKG010000161.1, on the reverse strand, counting down.
TCCGACGAGAGGAAGCGCGTCCGCCGCCGGAGAAAGGAAAAGAAGGCCTCGGAGGTCGTGACGCCGCGGACGCTCTTCGTGGCATCCGAGCATCGCACGAGGAGATCGAGCTTTCGCTCGAGCGGGACGAGGAAGGGATCGACGGCGCACTCGCTCGTCCAGGCGGCGCGATGCGCCGGCTCGGGGGCGAGACGCACGGGCTGGCGGAGCATCGAGGAACTCGCCTCGCCGATGGCCACGGCGCGCGCGGCGCAAGCCGACACGCCCTCGCGCGTGAGGTCGTCCGTGGCGGCGTAGCCCCACCCCCCTCGCACGATCACGCGGACGCCGATCCCCGTGGACTCGCTTCGGTCGAGGGAGCCGACTTCGCGATCCTTCACGTGGAGGTCCTCGCGCTCGGCCTCGACGAGGCGAGCGTCGGCATAGGCCGCCCCGCGCTGGACCGCCGTGTCGAGCGCTAGGCGGAGGAGATCCTTCACGGCCCGGGGTCTAGAAGAGGTACTGGAGGGAAAGGCTGCCCATGTCGCTCTTGCCGATCTCGTTCCACGGATTTTCCGGCGTCGTGTGGAACTGCTCGTGCGAGTAGGAGCCGTCGAAGAGAATTCCGAGCGCGTTCCACCGGTACGCCATGCCCACGCTGACCCGGGTGCCGCGGAAGGGCGCGTACCCGTCTCCGCGATCCGGATCGTAGCGGCGGAGCGCCAGGCCCGCCCGAATCGGGAGCCACGGCTTCGCCTTGTACTCCGCGCCGAAGTGATAGCTGACACGCCCCATGTTCACGTCGGGAATCGGCGGCGAGGGGGGGGCCGGAGCGTTCTCCAAGGTGTAGTCGGCGCGATTCTCGCGGGCCATCTGGACTTCGAACGCCACCGTCCCGCTCTTCTCGGGCAGATCGAAGGAGACCCCGCCCGCGCCGTCGTACCCGAGCCGCTTCACGTCGATGGGAAGGAGCGGCGAGAGGACGTCGGGAAGCGGCCGCGACCACTGGTACTCGCGGTAATACGCGTAGCGGGCGCCCACGTGCAGCGGCGTCCCGGGGACGTCGGCCGTCCAGCGCGTCTTGAACTGATTGTGGCGCAGCCCCACGAGGCCGGTGGTCCAATCCTTCTTGAAGACGAACATCTGGTCGACCTCGGATGGAAACGGATTCAGGAAGAACTGCGGCGCCCAGTTCACGTGGGCGATCTGCTCTCCGTCGTAGGAGTGATGGTTCCCCTCCACGATTCCGTGGAGCCAGCCATGGAGGACTTCGATCTGCCCGCCCCAGTTCACGAGGGGCCGGCTCATCTCGTATTTGTCGTCGTTGAGCCCCGACGAGCTGACGCCCGTCAGCGTGTTTCCCGTCCAGGAGGCGAAGACGCCGACCCGCACCTTTTCGCGGAAGAAGGCCGGATGAAGCAGCAGGCCGCCGCCGATTTCCGTGGCTTCCGACTTGTTGTCGAAGTCGTACGGATCGTTCACGACCGTTCGATCTTCCCGCTCCGAGCGGTACGCGAATCGCCCGCCGAGCGTGAACCATGAACGGAACTTGCGGGCGTACGTGATGCCTCCGGAGGGATAGTCGACGCCCGCGCCGATGGTCCGGTCGCCGGTGCGGGGGATGAAGTAGTCGGGGAGCGAGATGTCGAAGTCGCGAATGAACCGGCTCTGGTCCTCCACCGTGCCTTCGTCGTGCCGGCTCGATTTGAGGTTTCCGTACCCGACGTCGCCCGCCACCGCCCACTTGCTCCCGGAGAGCCATCCGAACCGCATCGCGGCCGTCCGGCCGACGACGCTGTGGGACCGGCCGTAGTACGTGTCGAAGTAGTCGCGATAGCTCGAGTTCTGCTCCGCCCACGAGGTGTCGCGCGCGGTGAGGAGTCCGGCCGGGTTCCCGGAGTATCCGTAGGGATTGAAGGGGTTTCGATCGTCCTCGACCGCCACGCTCAGGTCCCCCATCGCGAGAACGCGGGCGCCCTTCCACATGCTGTAGGCGTCGAGCGGCGTGTCGTTGGACCAGGTCTGCGCCACCTGGGCGCGCCCTGAAAGCGGAATCGTGACGAGGGCCGCGGCCGCCGCGAAGGCGGCCAGCAGGCGGAACCCCGAGGCGCTCGGCCGAGCGGGATTCGAAGCCACGGAGGTCGTCGGGTTCATGGAGTTCTCAATTCCTCGGCCGGAGATAGAGGGGAAGGAACTCAGTCTGGCTATATTGCGAATTGCTCGAGTTGTAGAGGGTGAAACGAACGACATAGTGGCGCCCTTCCTGGAGCGGGATGTCGTCCGGGCGAGGCGGCTGCGGCGTTCCGAGGACGTCCGGAGGCCGGGGCACCAGCTCGCGCCGGAACTCGAGCGACCACTTGCCGTTCAACCAGCCGCCTCGCGCGATGACGTCGGACTGGCTCGAATCGGGGAGTTGGATCTGGACGGAGGGGAGATAGTCGCCCGGGTTCCAGGTCTTGTCGCGGATCGAAGCATCGTCGACGCGAAGCGGATTCAGCGTGTCGCAAGGCGTGAGATTGCTGGCGACCTCCTTCCAAATGACGTAGGAAGTCAGCTTGTTTCGATTCAGTCGGACGTCGCGCGTCGCCTTGTCGGGCTTCCGGAGAGGGGTGTCGCTCCCGCCCGAGGTGTTCGGAACGTGCGGGAGGAGCCCGACGTCGGGCGTCCAGCCGCCGCCCGTGTTGTAGTAATCCTCCACCGCGCCGCCCAAGGGATGCTCGGCCGCGCCGCGCGTCTCGTCCAGGCCCGCGCCCGTGAATTCCGTGGGATTCACCGGGACGGCCGGGTCGGTCGTTCCGGCGCCCCAGACCCACTTGTCCGCCGGGTAGCCCCCCAGGGAGTCGCTGTAGATCTCCACGTAGACCTTGTCCTCGTGCGAGGAGCCCACGGTCCACGAATTGGGCGATACGACGCGGTCGTCCGAATTGCAGTCGAAGTTCACGATGCCGTCTTCGTCGCCCGTGTCGGCGCTCGTCACGAGCGGCGACTCGAGGCGGCTCTCGTCGGCGTCGGGCCACTGGAGGAGGAAGTAGATTCCCCGCGGTTCTCCCGTGCGGGCGTCGAAGGACCAGAGCGAGCGCACGAGAACGAAGTAGTTCCCGCCGTTGCCCCTGGCGATGACGAACGAGGGTTCCCCGGTGCCGTTCCACTCCACGTCGGTGGCGCGGCCGTCGATCAGGAGTTCTCGCGACTCGCGCTGCGGGGACGTCTCGAAGTTTTCCGAGAGGGCCGGAGCGATGAGCGCCGAAGGAAGTGCCGGCTCGGTCGGTTCCTGGCTGCCGCAGGAGAGCGAGCCGCTGATGACGAGAAGCAAAAGGAGCCCTGCACGAACGATCTTGCGATGAGGCATGTATGTTCCTCGGATCAAACGAGCCGTGGGGGGGAACGCCGGGTAGGGTACGAATCACCCTCCGAAAGTGTCAAGCAAAAAGCCCGGGATCGAGCGTAGGGAAAAGAGGATGCGCCGCTTCGGCCGCCTCCAGGGCGGCCAGATCGACCTCTCCATGCTCCAGCATCCCCGCGAGCCGGTCGAACGTCTCCAAGTGCCGCTCCGTCCGTCGAATGGCGTAGGGCACGAGGGTCCCCGTCTTCATGATGAAGGCCCAGTCGCTCCCCTGGGCGAGGAGAAGCTCCCGGCCCGCCTGACGGAGCGCCCTTCCCCGGGCCGCCACGCCGCCGTCTCCCCGACGCGCCAGGGCGTGCATCCGCTCGGAGGCGCGAAGGAGGTGCCGGTAGATCCAGTCGTTCTCGGGAGCGAGCCAGAAGCCGGCATAGCCTCCCGCCCCCCAGCTGGAGGGATGCAGGACTCCCTCCGACGTCCGCGGAATGCCGGCGATGGCGGTCGAGCAGGCGCTGGCGCGGAGGCTCCCCTCCCCTTCGACCCGGTCGAGCACCGCGTCGAGCCAGGCCGGCCCTTCGTACCACCAGTGGCCGAAGAGCTCGGCGTCGTAGGGGGCGAGGATGAGCGCCGGCTGCCCCAGCGCCGCCGCCGCCTCACGCGCCTGCAGGGCGCGGGCCCGCACGAAATGGTCGGCGTGACTCCGCACGCGAGCGGCCGCCTCCTCGGGCACGTAGGGCTCGCGGTGCGCTCGACCCCGGTCCGTGATGCGGTAGTACTTGAGCCCGAGGTGGGTTCGCGTCCCCCCCGACGGGAGATAGGGGCGCACCTCGTCGAGCGGAAGATCGAATCCCTGGTCTCGGTAGTACTCCCGGTACCACTCGTCGCCCGGATATCCTTCCGTCGCGCTCCAGACCTGGCGCGACGACTCCTCGTCGCGGCCGAGGGCCACCACGCCGGAACGCGTCCGGAACGGCGCGTACGTGCCCGGCATCGGCCGCGGGCAGGCATGGCGGATCCCGTGGCTGTCGACCACGAAGTAGCCGATGCCGAACTCGGAGAGAACGTCCTCCACCCCCGGCACGTAGCCGCATTCGGGTAGCCAGAATCCTTCCGGTGGATGTCCGATCCATCGTTCGAATTCGCGCACCGCCACCCCGATCTGCGCGCGCCAGGCGGAAGGGCCGAGGTCCATGAGAGGGAGGAAACCGTGCGTCGCGCCGCAGGTGACGAGGCGGACCACGCCGGAGGACTCCGCGTCCCGGAACGCGGCCGCCAGATCGCGCCGGTAGCGCCCTTCGTAGTCGGCGAGCGCAGCCGTGAAACGATCCCGATAGAGCGCGGCGAGAGGACCGAGCCTCGCGTCCCGCCGGTATCGCGCCACGTCCTTCTCCGCGAGATCCAGGAGCATCCGGAGCCGGTGCGTGTATCGGTCGCGCAGGAGCGGGTCGCCCCAGAGCGCGAGCAGCGTGGGCGAAAGCGAGATCGTGATGGCGCCGCGCGCCCCGCGCCGCGCGCGCCCCTCCAGCATGGAGAGGATCGGCAGATAGCACTCGGTGTTCGCCTCCACGAGCCAGCGCTCCTCGAGCGAGTCTTCGTATTCGGGATGCCTCACGAAGGGGAGGTGCGCGTGGAGGAAGAAGGCGAGATGGCCCGCGGGCGGGGACCCGGCCGGGCGGGGGGCCGTCATCGCTCCCCTTCGCGCGGGGCCCCGGCCCGGCCGGCCCCCGTCACCGGCGGAGGAAGATAGCGCGCCGACGAGCTGGGGGCGGTGGTCGATCGGTCGGCGGCCGCCTCCTCACGCCACTCCCGCTCCACCCACGCTTCCCCGCCCGGCTCGAGCGGCCACGGCGCCACGGCGTCGCACGGCCCCTCGGGCGGCGTGGCGACCCAGCGTGAGACGAGAAGCGATTCGAAGCGTCCTCCGAGGTCGAGGCCGAGGAGGGCGCGGCAACGGCCGGCGCGCGGCGGAATGGCGAGATACCAGCCCTCCCCCCCGAGCGCGTCGGGGAGATCGGCCCCGGCGACGGTCTCGGGAGCGAGCCCTCCGTCGCGCTCCCGCTCGACGCGCAGCTGGTATCGGAGGGGGGCGGAGGCGGCCGAGGCGCGTGCGACCGCCGACGAGGCCGTCGCCTGGCTGATCTCCCAGATCGCGAGGACTCGCCGCGGGTCCCGGACCAGGAGGTGAAGGCGATCTTCCCCGTAACGCCGCCCGTGGAGCGACGGCGGCGCCCAGGCGGCGGCGGCGCCGACCGGACCGAGCGGCCCGAGACGTTCGAAGGAACTCATCGGGGTCGCGCCTCCCGATCGGACATCCTCATCGCAGGTAGACGAGGCGGCGGCGCACGCGTTCTCCTCCCGATTCCACCGTCACGAAGTAAACCCCGCTCGCCGCGCGTTCCCCGCCGGCGAGACGGCCGTCCCAGGTCCACGCGCCTCCGGCGGCGGCGGCCTCCACGCTCCACGACTTCGCGAGCCGGCCCGTCGCCGTCCAGATCCGAACGAGCGCCCTGCCGCCGCGCGCTCCGGTCACGCTGAAACGAATCGCTCCCCGCCCGGGACTCGGGAAGACGGCGAGTCCGAGCGACCGCGACTCGCCCGAATCGGGCGCGTCGACGGCGCCGGCCGAACCCGACACGGTCACCGACGTGGTGGCGTTGATCGCGGCCAGCAAACCGTTCGAGTTCCTGGCCTGCCACTCGATGGCGTGGTTTCCGATGGGGAGCGGCGGAAGCGTCAAGTCGAAGCGCTCCTCCCCCTCGTCGAAGCGGCCGTCGGCGGCCGGGAGCGACGTCCAGGCCCCCCCGTCCACGCGATAGAAGATGGAATCGATGACCGACACCGAGATGGAGTCCCCGCTGTAGGAGCGGTAGGGGTTCACGTTCGGGAGCGCGCTCTCCCCGGCTTTCCCGTGAAGGAAGAGCGGGTTTCCGGCGCTCAGGCGGTAACGCGTCGAGTCGGGGAAGACGAGGGGCCGCGTTTCGTAGAGATCGAGGAGCCCCGACTGGTCCGCATCGACCCAGCCTACCTGTTCCGCCGTCCGAGCGCAAAGCGCGTTCGGCCAGTTGCCGCGCATCAGGCAATCGACGTGAGGCTCGCAATACCCCGGGATGGGAACGTCGCTGTTCCAGTTGGGGCGGTTGAAATAGCCGGTCGAGAGAGCGCACGACCACCAGGCGTTGTTCGCCGGGAACTCGTCGAGCGCCCAGAAGAGGTGCGTGATTTCGTGGCGCATGTAGAAGTCGAGGGAGGCGCTCGTCGACCTGAGATTGTTCACCGGAATCACGAACCACGGCCCGCCGAGCCGCGCGTGCGCGATGAGTCCGTCCGGGAAATAGCCGGTGGAGCTCGAGTCGTTCTGCACCGCGAAGACGAGTCCGGCCCAGTGCGTGCCGAGCCGGGCGCGCACGCCGTTCGCCACCTCGTACGACATGGTCACGGCGTCCCCCTTGGTGCCGACGAGGGGCCGCAGCATGTCCTCGATCCAGAGTTCCTCCTGGTTCACCGTCCGCGTGATCGGCTCGTAGCGCGTCGGGAGCGAAGGGTGGATCTCCAGGTAGAACGAGAGCGGAATGCCGCGGGCGGCCGCGAAGTCGCTCCATCCGAGGAACCCTCGGACGGCGGAGCGGACGACGGAGTCGCGAAGCGCCGGCGTCCAGTCGTACCGATTCTGATCGAGGCTGCCGTCGCTTTCCGGGAAGTAGATGCCGATCCCCACTTTTCCGACCATGTACTCGCTGAGATCGTCCCATCGGGTTCCGTAGAAGAGCCCCGACGGGAGGGGCGGGGCGCTCCCCGACGCCAGCGGCGCGCGCCCCCCCGCGGCCAGGAGACCCGATGGGGGCGGCGCGGGCGGGAGCGCGTCGGCGAGACCGTGGAACGGATCGACGTCGGCGGCGGGCGCGGCCGCGCTCGTCATCGCGGGCGCCGACGAAGTCGTGACGACACCGACCGTCCGACTCACGAAGCCGGCCGGAAGCGGACCGGCGCGACGGGTCGCGCGCACGATCCGAAGCGTCGGAGGGATCGAGACCGCGATCTCGTATCCCGATGCTCGAAGACGCGCCTCGGCTTCCGGCGCACCCAAATCCGCGGGGCTCTCGACCAATCGCGTTCCGGCCGGCAACTCGATCCGGCCCAGAGCGTCGGCGAGCGCGCGCTCGTCGACGGCGCCCCCGATCGCCGCGGACGCGAGCGGCGCGACCGAGGCCCACCATGCGAGGGCGACGAGCACCACGACGGAAATGCGCGAGGCCCCGGCCCTCTGCTTCCACGGCCTCGACACGCTAACGAAGCCTGACGACGCGTCGCGCATGACGCTCTCCTCCTCCGTCGACGACGATCCAGTAGACGCCTCCCGGCGAGGGACGCCCCTCGCCGTCGCGGCCGTCCCACGAGATCGTGGTGGAAGCCGCCGGCAGCGCGCCGTCCAGAAGCACGCGGACGCACATCCCGCGGGCGTTGATGACGGCGACGCGAACGTGACCCGCCGCTCGCGGCGGCACGTCGAGCGGAACGCCGAGCGAAGCGAGGAACGGATTCGGCCGCGCCGACCCGACTCGCAGCGCCGAGGGAACGGGCGGAGGCGCGGGAGGCGGTTCCTCGGGCGGCTCGTCGGCGGCCGTCGGCGTGAATCGAAGCACGCGGCCGAGAATGTCGGTGCCGCTCGAGAGCGACCGGCCGTCGGTCCAAATGGTCAGCACGTCCCCCGCGCCGTCCACGCCGACGGTCGGCTGGAGCTGGTCGGCTCCCAGCAGGTCCTGATCGACGTGGAGGGCCGGACCGTTCGGCGTCGTGCCGTTCTCGATCCTCTGGATCCAGATGCTCCAGTCGGCCGAAGGGCGGGCCGCCCAGGCGACGACGCTGAAGGAGCCGTCCACGGCGAGCGAGGGCGACGTCTGCGAGTAGACGGCGGTCGGGAGCGAAAGCTCGAGCGGTTCGGCCAGCGGATCGGCCCCGGCGCCGGCCGGCGCGAACGCCCGCTGGTAGACCTGCCCCGAACCGGTGGGGCCGTCGCCGAGCCAGATCACCTCGACCCGTCCGCCCGCCGCCACGTCGACGCAGGGCGCCGCTTTCGTGCCCTGGATCGTCGGCGCCACCTCGATCGGCGGCCCGGCGGCCACGAGGGACGCGTCGAGGCGAACGAGCCAGAGCCGCTGCGAGGCGTCGGCTCCCTCCGCGTAGAGAAGCCAGAACCCTCCGTCGGGAGCCGCGACGAGATCGAACGCGTAGACGGGATCGGCCGGCTCCGACGACAAAACGGGGTGGTTCGCTCCGACGCGGCTCCCGTCGAGCCCGAGGCGCTGCGCGTAGAGGCGCGGGGTCCCCTCCCTCGTGTCGAGCCACGCCACGCCGAACCCCGTCGCGTCGCCGGCCGCGTGCGGCGTCGACTGCGCGCTCGGCAGCTCGTCGCCGATCGAGATCGTCGATCCGATGCCGCCTCCTTCCGTGGGCAGCAGGACGCCCCGGATGTCGCCGGAATCGAAGCTCTGCGTGACCTGCACGACGGCCAACGCCTCCCCGCTGGGCGCCACGGCGCTCGAGGCCGCCACGGGGCGCTCGGAGAAATTGTCGATCCAGACGAGCACGTTGGGACCGTCGCGCGCCCCGGCCGCGGTGATCCATTGGCCGTAGAGATCGTTCCGCGACGAGCGCAGGTCGGTCCACGTGGCGAAGTACCGGCCGTGGCCCTTTCCCAGCTGGGCGCGCCGCTGATCGAAGGGAGCCGCGTCGTCGTTCAATTGCGAGTCCGCGCCGCGCGCCGAGCCGTCGATCCGCATCGGGATCGCGAAGATGTCGGAGGAGCCGCGGCGCAGGTCCTCCCAGACGACGATCGACGCCTCGAATCCGTCCCAGACCACCTCGGGATTCCCCTGCCGCGCCGGCGTCGAGAGATTCACGCGATAGTTCGCGCCGGGCGGGTCGCCGTTCCACGGGACGATCGTCCCCTCGACGTTCGAGTCGAGTCCGAGGCCGCCGCGCAGGTCCTCCCAGACGACCGTCGCCCCCGTCGGCGACTGGCTCGCGTGCGGATAGCGCTGCTCGTTCCCCGCCGCGTCGTCGTTCACCCTCGCGTTGGCGCCGATCGGAGTTCCGTCCAGGGCGTAGCGCTGCGCCCAGACGTCGCCCGGATCTCCCGTGCGACGTTTGTCGAGCCAGACCACGACGAACCCGTCGGCCGACGCGGCGACGTCGGGGGAGGTCGCCGTCTGGATCCCGCCGGCGTCGTTGATCTTGAAGTTGTCCCCCACGGGTGTTCCCGAGGCGTCGAGCCACTGCCCGTAGATGTCGAACGTGACCCCGAAGGTGCTCCCGTTCCTCCCGTCCGACCAGACGACGAGCGTCCTCTCTCCCGGTTCCGACGCGCAGGCCGGATCCCCCTGGTAGCTCCCGCCGGCGGCCGGATCGTTCGAGATGCGGAGGTTCCCTCCGATGGCCGCGCCCGACGCGGTGCGATACGAGCCGAAGATCTCTCCCTGGCCGTCTCGGCCGTCGCCCCAGACGACGAAATAGCGGTCGGAACCGACCGCCGTCACCTTCGGCGCAAACTGCTCGTGCCCCATGCTGTCGTCGCTCACCCGGAGGTTCGGCGTGATGGGGACCCCGAGCGTGTCGAGCGTGACGCCGTAGATGTCGCGGTCGCTGTTCCGGGAATCGACCCAAACGCAGAAGTAGGTGCCGGCGGGACTCGCGGCGATGTCGGGATTCGCCTGGGCGTGCCCCACGGTGTCGTCGTTGAGGCGGCGGTTGAGCGTCGAGCCGAGGGAGAAGGCGCTTCGCAGCGTGAGGGAGTAGATGTCGAACTCCTCGAAGGAGCCGCTCCCGTTCCGCCCGTCCTGCCAGACGGCCACCAGGGTCCCCGTGGCGCCGCGCGCCACGGCCGGCTCCCACTGATTTCGGCTCACCCGGTCGTCGTTGAGCAGGAATTCGTCCTGGGCGCACGCGCGCGGGGGCCGCGACGCCATGGCCCCGGACGCCGCGAGCGCCGCGAGGAGGGCCGCGGCGAACCGGACGCCGGGTCGAGTGGAGGCGGACGGATGCCCTGGAGCGTGGCCGGTCCGTGCGAGCAATCCAAGATCCCTCAACCCGGCGGAGCTCGAGGGTGACGGCGCTTAGAAGGAGAGCGCGGGGATCGTCACCTCGGGATAGGCTGCGAGCGCGTCGGTTACCTCGCGCGCGATCGCCTGGAGCCGCTCCCGACTCTTCGCTTCGAATCGTACGACCAGCACAGGCTGCGTGTTGGAGGCGCGGATGAGACCCCATCCATCGCCGAACTGGACCCGGACGCCGTCCACGTCCACCACGTCGTAGCGCGCGCGAAAGTGCTCGCGCACGGAATCGACGATAGCAAACTTCGCCGCGTCGGTGCAATCAAAGCGGAGTTCCGGGGTCGAGACGTACTTCGACTGCGGGAGCTCGTCGACCAGGGCGGAGAGCGGCTTCGCCGACGCCGCGACGATCCGTAGGAGACGCCCGGCGGCGTAGAGCGCGTCGTCGTACCCGGGGAACTCGTCGGCGAAGAACATGTGGCCCGACATCTCGCCTCCCAGCGGCGCCTGGGTCTCCCGCATCTTCGCTTTGATCAGGGAGTGCCCGGCCTTCCACATGACCGGCTTTCCCCCCTTGGCCTCGATCCATTCGACGAGTCCCTGGGAGCACTTCACCTCGAAGATGATGGGGCTTCCCGGCCTCCGGGCGAGGACGTCGGCCGCGTAGAGGGCGAGCGTCTGGTCGCCGTAGAGGAGGCGGCCCTTCTCGTCCACCGCGCCCACCCGGTCGGCGTCCCCGTCGAACCCGATCCCCAGGTCGGAGCCGTTCGCCGTCACGCGCGCCATGAGCGCCTCCATCAGCTTCGGCACGGTCGGATCGGGAAGGTGATTCGGAAAGCGGCCGTCCGGCTCCGCGAAGATGGCGTCCACGTCGCAGCCGATCGCTCGCAGGAATTTCGGGCCGAGGATGCTGGCCGCGCCGTTCCCCGGGTCGACCGTGACCTTGAGCGGCCGCGCCAGCTTCACGCGGGAGGCGAGATCGGCCAGGTACTCGTCGTCGACGGACGCCGTCTCCGCCGTTCCCCGCTTCGCCACGACGCCCGCCGTCAGGGCGCGCTTCCCCAGCTCCTGGATGTCGGGGCCGTGCAGCGAGGAGATCCCCTCCGAGAGCTTCAGCCCGTTGTACTCGATCGGAGTGTGGCTCCCGGTCACCATGACGCCCGCGTCGGTCTTCAGGCGGAGCACCGCGAAGTAGAGCGCCGGCGTCGGCACCTCGCCGACGTCGATCACGCGCATTCCCTGGTCGAGGAGTCCTTCCACGAGGGCGCTCCGGATCCTCGCCGAGGAGAGACGGACGTCCCTCCCGACGGCGACGCTCGACTGGCCCTTCTCGCGCATCCGCTCCCCGAAGGCGCGCCCGACGGCGCGGATCACGCCGTCGGTCAGGTCGGTGTCGGCGATGCCTCGGATATCGTATTCGCGAAAGATCGCGGAATTCACGCTGGCTCCTTTCGGCGCAGGTAGGCGTCGATGAACGGCTGAAGCTCGCCGTCCATCACCGCCTGCACGTCGGTCACGACCACGTCGGTGCGGTGGTCCTTCACTTGCGTGTACGGCTGGAAGACGTACGAGCGGATCTGGTTTCCCCACGAGATGTCCTTCTTCCCGCCCCCGATCGCGTTCCGCTTCGCGTTGTCCTCCTCGAGCCTGAGCGCGTAGAGTCGCGCCATGAGGACTTTCATCGCCGCGTCGCGGTTCCGATGCTGCGACCGTTCGTTCTGGCACTGGACGACGAGCCCGGTCGGGAGATGGGTGATGCGCACGGCCGACTCCGTCTTGTTCACGTGCTGCCCGCCGGCGCCCCCCGCGCGGTAGGTGTCGATGCGGATGTCGGCGTCCTTCACCTCGATCGGCACGTCCTCCCCCGCCTGCGGGTAGACGAAGACCGACGCGAAGGAGGTGTGGCGGCGCTTCTGGGCGTCGAAGGGAGAGATGCGGACGAGGCGGTGGATGCCGTGCTCCGCCTTCAGGAACCCGTACGCGTATTCGCCGTCCACCTGGATCGTGGCGTCCTTGATGCCCGCCTCCTCGCCCGGCTGGAGATCGAGCACGCCGACGGCGTATCCGCTCCGCTCCGCGTAGCGGACGTACATGCGGTAGAGCATCTGCGCCCAGTCCTGCGATTCGGTTCCGCCGGCCCCGGGGTGGATCGTCACGATCGCGCCGTGGGCGTCGACCTCCTCGGCGAGGAGGCTCTTCAGCTCGAGCTGCTGGATTCGCGGAAGTAGGCGGCCGGTCTGCTGCTCGAGATCCTCGGCGAGCGCGTCGTCCGGCTCCGCCTCGAGGAGACCGACGAGCCCTTCGGCGTCGGCGATCTCGCGCGAGAGCCCCCGATAGGAGTCGAGGACCCGCTTGATCGACTTCAGTTCGACGACGGTCTTCTGGGCGCTCTCCGTATCGTCCCAGAAGCCGGGAGCGCCCATCCGCTCCTCGATCTCCCGCGCCGTGGCTTCGCGCCGAGCGACGTCAAAGATAGCTCCCGAGTTGTGCCAGAATCTGGCGTCCCTCCTCGAGCCGCTTCCGCGTGACCGTCAAATCCATCGTGTCCTCCCGAGAGTCGATCCGACCGCCGCCGCGCCGTCAGGCGAGGGCGGCGATGTCCCGCCAGACGGCTTCGGCCCTCCGGCGGAGCGCCGCGAGGTCGCCGTCGTTTTGAACGATCCAGAGCCGCTTCGTCTCTTTCGGCTCCGGGAGCCACTGCCCCCGAATCCGCGCCTCCGCCTCCTCGGCGGTGAAGCCCTTCGACCGGCGCAGCCGCTCGGCGCGCGCCGGCTCCGGCGCGACGATCTGAACGACGCCGTCCAGCTCGGGCTCGAGTCCCCACGTGGTCAGCATGGCGGCGTCGAGCACGACGAACCGCCCCGTCTCGCGAGCCATCGACTCGCGCACGCGCTCGATCAGCCGGGGCTGAACGATCGCGTTCAGTCGCGCCATGGCCGCCCGGTCGCGGAAGACGACGGCGCCGAGCGCGGCGCGATCGATCGCGCCCTCCGCGGTCACGACGCCGGGGCCGAACGACTCGGCGACGGCCGCCGCGATCCCCGGCTCCCGATGGACCTCCCAGCCGAGGGCGTCGCCGTCGACCAGCGCGGCGCCCCACTCGCGAAACCAGCCCGCGACAGTCGACTTCCCGGAGGCCATGAGCCCGAAGAGTCCGATGCGAACCACGCCGGCACCCTATCGGTCGGCGGAGACTGCGTCAAGGATACGAGATGGAGCGGTCCGGCCGGCGCGGTCGCCGCGAGGCGCCTACGCGTGCGCCTCGTCCCAGTTCCTGCCGCGGCCCCGATGGACCACGAGGGGAACGCGAAGCGGGAGCGCGTGCTCCATCGCCTCCAGAACGAGCGGCGCCAGGATCTCGATCTCCTCCTCGTCGGTCTCGAAGAGGAGCTCGTCGTGGACCTGGAGGATGAGGCGGGAGCGAAGGCCGCGCTCCGCCGTCAGCGCGTCGATCTTCACCATGGCGACCTTGATGAGGTCGGCCGCGGAGCCCTGGATCGGCGTGTTGATCGCCGCGCGCTCCGCCTCGGCGCGCCGTCCCTCGTGCGTGTCGCGGAGCCCGGGGAGAGGGCGCCGGCGATGGAGCATCGTCTCCGCGTAGCCCCGCTCCCGCGCGCGGGCGAGCATCTCCTCCATGTAGGCGGCCACTCCCGCGTGGGTCTTCTTGTACTCGTCGATGAAGGCCGACGCGAGCGATCGCGAGAGGGAGAGCTCCCGCGCGAGCCGCGCCGCCCCCATGCCGTAGAGGATTCCGAAGTTCACCGTCTTCGCCTGCCCCCGCTGCGCGGACGTGACCGCCTCCGGCGCGACGCCGAAGAGCCGCGCCGCGGTGGCCGTGTGCACGTCGCCCCCCACGCGGAACGCCTCGGAGAGGACGGGATCGTGGGAGAAATGGGCGAGGAGCCGGAGCTCGATCTGCGAGTAGTCGAACGACGCGAGAATTCCCTTCGCCCCGTCCGCGACGAAGGCGCGCCGGATCGCGCGCCCCTCCTCGGAGCGGATGGGAATGTTCTGGAGCGAGGGATCGCTCGCGCTCAGCCGGCCCGTCGACGCGATCGTCTGGTGGAAGGTCGCGTGGACGCGGCCCGTTTCCGGATGGACCAGCTTCGGAAGCGAATCGACGTAGGCCGACTTCAACTTCTGCGCCTGGCGGTAGTCGAGGAGGAGCCGCGGAATCGGATGGAGGGGCGAGAGCGTCTCGAGAACCTCCTCGTCGGTGGAATAGCCGTCCTTCGTGCGCTTCCCCTTCGGGAGCTTCAGCCGCTCGAAGAGCACTTCCGCCACCTGCCGCGTCGATTTCACGTTGAAGGGAACGCCCGCGGCCTCCTGGATCTCGTGGTCGAGCCGGCTCATCGCCTCGCCGAGCGACCGCGACATCCCCTCGAGCGCGGCCGTGTCGATCTTCACGCCGGCCCGCTCCATCCGCACCAGGACGCCCACCAGGGGAACTTCGACCTCCCGATAGAGGGCGAGGCCCTCCACGGCCCGCAGCTCCGCCTCCAAGATCGGCACGAGGCGGAGGACGACGTCCGCGTCCTCGCAGCAGTAGACGCCGACGCGCTCCACCGGGAGCTCGGCCATGGTCTTCTGGTCGCGGCCACGCGCTCCGATGAGCGATTCGGTCGGGATCTTCTCGATGCCGAGGCGCGTGGAGGCCAGGGCGTCGAGGTTCTTGGGGCGATCGGGATCGGCGAGATACGCCGCCACCATCGTGTCGTCGGAGATGTCGTGGACCGGGATGCCGAAGCGGTGGAGAACGTGCCAGTCGTACTTCGCGTTCTGCGCCGCGCGGCGCGCCTTCGGGTCCGAGAAGAAGGGCCGGAGCGCCGCGCGCACCTGCTCGGGGTCGAGATTCGGGCCGCCGGCGTGGCCCACGGGGAGGTAGTAGGCCTCGCCCTCCCGGAGCGAGAGGCCGATCCCGACGAGGTCGGCGCGCTGGGGATCGAGCCCGGTCGTCTCGGTGTCGAAGGCGACCGGTCCCTTCGCCGAGGAGAGGGCGCGCGCCAGCGCCTCCAGCGCGGCGCCGTCGGTGACGATCGCGTAGCGCCCGAGCGCCGGCCGCTCGTCCGCGCTCGACTCCACCGACGTCTCGACCGTGGCGGCGTCCGAATTCGGCGGCCCCGTGGAGCCCGCGCGATTCCGCGCTCCCTTCGCGCTCCGTCCGCTTCTCCCTGAGCCGGCCGTCTCCGGAAAGAGGTCGCCCGCCGGCTCGTCGTCGACGGGCGGGGCCTCCGGGGCGGAAGCGGCGGTCCCGGCGGCGGCTGCCGCCGGCGCGGCTCCGCTCGCCGCTTCGTTCGAGAAGCGCCGGAAATGCGTGTGGAGCTCGAGGGCCTGGAGGAACGGAAGGAGCGCGCCGTAGTCGACGGGGTTCCGGATCAGCTCCCACCAGTGGCGGTCGACCGGAAGATCGGCGCGGATGGTCGCGAGCATCCGGCTCAGCCGCGCCCGATCCTCGTTCGTCCGGAGCTTCTCGCGGAGCGACGCGCGCTCCACCTGGTCGAGGGAGGCGTAGAGAGCCTCCATGGTCTTGAATTTCTGGATGAGCTGGGCCGCCGTCTTCTCCCCCACGCCCGGCACGCCCGGCACGTTGTCCGAGGCGTCCCCCATGAGCGCGAGGAGATCGATCATTTCCTCGGGAGCCACGCCGTACCGCTCGCGCACCCCCGCGCGGTCGACCACCGCCAGCTCGGCGCCTCGGCCGCGCGGCGAGAGGATGAGGATCCGCTCGGAGACGAGCTGGTAGAAGTCCTTGTCGCTCGTGAGGAGCCACGCCGTCGCTCCGTCCGCTTCCGCCTCCTTGGCGAGCGTTCCGATCAGGTCGTCCGCCTCCACTCCCTCCTGCTCCACGATCGGGAGCCCGAGAAGGCGCAGGACCTCGCGCACCCGCGGAATCTGCGCGGCGAGATCCTCCGGCATCGGCGGGCGATGGGCCTTGTAGTCGGTGTAGGCGCGATGCCGGAACGTCGGCGCCGCGGTGTCGAAGACGACCGCGACGCGATCGGGCTTCCGCTGATCGAGCACGGGAAGGAGCGTTTGAAGCACGCCGAAAACGGCGCTCGTCACCTCGCCCTTCGCGGTCCGGAGGGGATTCCGAATGAACGCGAAATGCGCTCGGTAGAGGAGCGCGGACCCGTCGACCAGGAGGAGCGACGCGCCTTTAGCGCCGCGAGGCGTAGAGACCATGTCGGCGAATGTAGGCGAGGACCGGGTCGGGAACCCAGTAGCGGACCGTGCGCCCGCGACCGAGGCGCCGCCGGATCTCCGACGAGGCGATCTCGATGCGGGGCGGCTTCAGGAAGACCACGCGACGCCGGACGGTCGCGTCGAGGCTTGGCAGCTCGCCGTCGCCCTCCCCCCTCGGCACGACGGCCAGCCGCGCCAGGGCGAGAATGCGATCGGGGTCGCGCCAGGTGCCGAACTCCTCCAGGCTGTCCTGCCCCATGATGAAGAAGAGCTCGGAATCGCCCCGCTTCGCGAACCACTCGAGCGACTGGACGGTGTACGTGACCCCGTCGCGCTTCGCCTCGAGCGGCGAGACCTCGAAATGGGGATTGCCGCGGGCGGCGATCTTCAGCATGGCGATTCGATGCGCCGCGGGCGTGATGCTCCGGTCCCGCTTGTGCGCGGGCCGGCCCGCGGGGAGGAAGACGAGGCGGTCGAGGCGAAGACGCTCCACGGCCTCCTCGGCCATGAGGAGGTGCCCCATGTGGACCGGATCGAACGTGCCGCCGTAGATCCCGACGCGGCGTCTCACTTCGAACCCTCCCGGGCCTCCAGCTTGCGGAGGCGATCGTCGATCTTGTGCTGGGTTTCCGGCGTCGCGAGCCCCGGCGGAATCGCCTTCAAGATGTCGAGCGACTCCCCGGGCGGAAATCCCTGCTCGAGGAGCATCTCGGCAAGGCCCAGCGCCGCGTCGGCGGCCCACTTCGTGTCCGAGTAGTCGCTCATCACGCTCTTGTAGTAGCGCTCCGCGGCGTCGATGTGCTTCAGCTTCTTGTAGAGCTTGCCGTTCAGGTAGCGCTTCTCGGCCAGCTTCGTCCGAAGGGCCAGGAGGCGCGTCCGGGCCTCGGCCGCGCGGGGATGATCCGGATGGGCTTCCAGGAAGGCCCGGTAACGCGTGATGGCCCGCTCCGTCTCCGTCTGGTCGAGCTTGGCGGGATGCGACTGGAGATCGTCGCAGCGCGCGAGGAGGAAGCTCGCGTCGGCCTCGTGGACCGAGGCCGGAAAGTCGCGAAGGAGCCGGTCGAACTGCCCCGACGCGAGGGCGTAGTCCTTCATGCGGAAGTAGGCGTCCCCGAGGTAGTAGAGCGCGTCGTCGGTCCGCTCCGTCCCCGGATAGGCCTCCACGAACGCCTTCAGGTCGAGCGACGCGTCGAGCCAGTTCTCCTGGTCGTAGGCGCGCTTCCCCCGCTCGTAGTCGGCGATCCCGCCCGGCTGCTCGCTGACCGTCGCGCCGCAGCCCGCGAGGAAGGCGCCGCCGAGGAGGAACGCGGCCGCGCGCGCGGCCCTGGAGGTCCGGCGGATCATCGCCGAGGGAGGCGCTCCGGCGAGGAGCCCTCGCGCTCGAGGAGCTCGAGGTAGGCGCGCGCCCGGACGTTCCCGGGATCGTCGCGCACGCATTGCTCCCACTCCTCCCGGGCGCGATGCGCGCGCCCCGAGCGGTGGAAGACCACGCCGAGCGTGACCCGCGCCTCGACGTAGCGCGGATTGCGCGCGAGCGCCGCGGCCAGCTCGGCCTCGGCGTCCTCGTAGAAGCCCATGTCGCCGTACGCGGCGCCGAGCTTGTTCTTGATGTCGAGGAACTGGGGCGCGACCTTCAGCGCCTTCTTGTACTCCTGCGACGCGTCGAGCGTGAGCCCGAGATTCCGGTACGTGTCGCCGAGAAGCACGTGCGACTCCGCGAGGAAGGAGCGGACGTCCGGCGAGAGATTGCCGTGGTCCGGGTCCCGGTGCGAGTCGGCCCGAAACTCGCGGAGCGCGTCGTCGTACCGGCCCATCTCGTTGTAGACGATGGCGAGATTGAGCCTCGCCTCGACGTAGTGCGGATTGATCCGGAGCGCCTTCTGGAAGCAGGCCACCGCGCTCTCGCGCGCTCCCGTCATCCCGAACGCGAGTCCGAGCAGGTTGTGGAGATCCGGGAACTCGGGCGCGCTCTCGATCGCCTGCTCGAGCTCCTGAACGGCTTCCTCGTACCGGCCGCGGTCGAACGCGTCGCGTCCGAGCACCCAGTGCTGCCGCGCCGCGAGCGTCATGCCCATTCCATGCCCCTCCGTCCCGAAACGACTCCCATCCTCGGCGTCACGTGCGGTTCGAGTAGAAGAGAACCACCAGCCCCACGACCACGGCCGACACGAGGAGCGGCTCCAGGAACCCGAAGCCCGAGCTCTGCGGGATCGACGGGGCGAAGAGCCCCGTTCCGCTCGCCGCGGCCCGCGCGTCGCCCGCCTTCACGAAGTCCGCGGCGCTCTTCGACGCCGTCCGGGCCCAGAGCACCTCCCCGGTGGCGGCGTCGACGAGCCTCGCCTGGGCCTGGAGCGCCACGAGGCGGTCGTATCCCTTCGTGCCCGTGGGAAATTTCCCGCGGCGGCCGGTGTAGACCACGGTCTTCGATTCGACGCGGAGCCCGAGCTGAAGCGTGCCGTCGGCCGGCTTCGCGACGGCCGGCATTCTCGACTCGCCGGTCACCGGATCGATGACGGGCGTCGGAGCCGCCGCCACGCGGACATCGATTCCGTCGGCGCGGAGACGCTGCAGCACTCGTTGTTCGAAGATCGTGAGCGTGTCGCCCAGCACGGGAGGCGAGAGCTCGACCGGCCGGCCCGCCGGGATCGATCCCGCCGTCAGGAGCTCCGCCGCCACCATCGACGCCACCGAGTCGAACACGGCGACGTGCGTCCGCGGCGCCGCATCCTTCGCCGCCGCCGGCGGCGCGAGAGCCGCGAGCGAGGCGAGGAGCGACGCGGCGGCCATCCAGGCCCCTCTCACGCGACCACCTCCCCTTCCAGATCGTAGTGGCGGGCCTTCGTGATGCGCACCCGCGCGAACGTGCCCGGAAGCGGCGCCGCGACACCGTCGCCGCCACGGACGTGAGTGACTCCGTCCACCTCGTACCCCTGCTGCGATACCCGCCCGATCCAGACGCCGGCGCGGCCGGGCGCGGGCCCGTCCACCAGCACGTCGACCGTGCGGCCCACCCAGCGTCCCCAGACGCGCGTCGCCACGTCGCGCTGCGCGTCCATGAGCCGCCGGCGGCGCTCCAGCTTCGTCCGCTCGGGAACCTGCTCCTTCATCCGGGCGGCGGGCGTCCCGTCCTCGCGCGAGTAGGCGAAGCAGCCGACGTGATCGAAGTCGGCGCGGCGCACCGACGCGAGGAGCTCCTCGAAGTCCTCCTCCGTCTCGCCCGGGAATCCGACGATGAAATGGGTCCGGATGGCGACGTCCGGAATCCGTTCCCGCAGCGTGGCGAAGAGGCGCTCCATGTCGGACCGCTTCACCTCGCGGCGCATCCGGCGCAGCATCGGATCGGTCAGATGCTGCAGCGGTATGTCGACGTAGCGGCAGACCTTCGCCTCCTCCTCGAACACCTGGATCAGCGATTCGCTCCACGTCTTCGGGTGCGTGTAGTGGACCCGGATCCAGTCGATCCCCTCGACCGCCGCCAGCGACCGGAGGAGCTCCGGGAGCCGGGACGACCCGTAGAGATCGTCGCCGTAGGACGTCGAATCCTGCGCGATCAGGTGGAGCTCCCGCACGCCGGCTCCCGCGAGGCGCCTCGCCTCCTCCACGATCGACTCGACGCTGCGGCTCCGGAGATCGCCGCGAAGCGCGGGGATGATGCAGAAGGTGCATCGAAAGTCGCAGCCGTCGGCGATGCGAAGATAGGCGAGATGGCGCGGCGTGGAAACGGCTCGATGCGCGGCGAGATCGACGGCGGTGCCGGGCGGGCCGACCTCCACGATCCGCTCGGCGGCGCCGCGCCGAACGCGGTGCGCGACGCGCGCGATGGCGTCGACCTGGCCGGTGCCGACGACCGCGTCGACTTCCGGTATCTCGCGGAGGAGGTCGGCCTGGTATCGCTGCGCCATGCAGCCCGCGACGACGAGGCCGCGAAGCGTCCCCTCCCGCTTGAGAGCCGCCAGCTCCAGAATCCGGTCGATCGACTCCTTCTGCGACGGCCCGATGAACGCGCACGTGTTGACGATCGCGACGTCGGCGGCGCGGAGATCGCCCGTCATGGTGAAGCCGCCGTGCGAGAGGAGTCCCGCCATGATCTCCGAGTCGACGAGGTTCTTCGCGCACCCGAGCGTCACGAGGGCGACGCGCGCCGTGGACGCCGCCTCTCCCGGAGCCGGCGTCCCGCGGGAGGGCACGAGCGAAATCGGCTCGCTCACGCGCCCGACTCCACGGACGGCTGGCCCGACCGCCGCTCCTCGAGCTCGTGCTCGGTGACCAGGACCTCGCGCCCCTTCGCCCCCTCCGACGGTCCGACGACGCCGCGCTCCTCCAGGAGATCGAGGAGCCGCGCGGCGCGCGAGTAGCCGACCTTCAGACGGCGCTGCAGCATGGAGGTGGACGCCTGCTGGTGAAGGACCACGATGCGCATCGCCTCTTCGTAGAGATCGTCGTCCGCCCCCTCATCCGAGATGGTCACGGTCTCGAGGACCGAATCGTCCGGAACGGCGGGCACGCCCTGGTTCTTCAGGAACGAGACCACGCGCTCGATCTCCTCTCCGCTCACGTAGGCGCCGTGGATGCGGTAGGGCTCGGGCTTCCCCGCCGGAAGATAGAGCGAGTCGCCGTGGCCCAGCAGGCTCTCGGCGCCGTTCATGTCGAGGATGACGCGCGAGTCGGTGCGGCTCGCCACCTGGAACGCGATCCGCGACGGGAAGTTCGCTTTGATGAGCCCCGTGATGACGTCGACCGAGGGGCGCTGCGTGGCGAGGACGAGATGGATGCCGACGGCGCGCGCCATCTGCGCCAGGCGGCCGATCGGCTCCTCGATCTCGGTCGGCAGGAGCGCCATGAGGTCCGCCAGCTCGTCGACGAGGACGACCAGGTACGGAAGCTTCGCGTCCTCGTGGAGGGCCGGATCGAGGCCGAGGCGGTTGTAGCCCTCGATGTGGCGCGCGCCGTGCTTCGCCAGGATCTGATAGCGCCGCTCCATCTCCTTCACGCAGAAGCGGAGCGCCTGCGCCGCCTTCTTCGGGTCCGTCACGACCGGCATGCGGAGGTGCGGAATTCCGTTGTAGGGGGTCAGCTCGAGCATCTTCGGGTCGATCATGATGAACCGGAGCTCGGAGGGCGTGCGCCTCATGAGGAGGCTCATGATGAGCACGTTCACCGAGACGCTCTTCCCCGATCCGGTGGCGCCCGCGACGAGGAGATGAGGCATCCGCTCGAGGGAGGTCGTGAAGGGAACGCCCGCGACGTCCTTGCCGAGCGCGATGGGGAGCGCGTCCTTCCCCTGCTGGAAGGCCTGCGAGAGCACGATCTCCTTGAACGAGACGATCTGCTTCACGCGATTCGGAATCTCGATCCCGACCGCGGCCTTTCCGGGAATCGGCGCCACGATGCGAATGCGCTGCGCCCTGAGCGCGAGCGCGAGATCGTCCTGGCGATTCAGGATCTGATTCACCTTCACGCCCGGCGCCGGCTCGTATTCGAAGAGGGTGATGACGGGCCCCGGATGGACCTCGGAGACCTTTCCCGCGACGCCGAAGTCGGCGAGGGTCCGCTCGAGGACGCGCGAGAGCTGCAGGAGTTCCGACTCGTCGATCGGCACCTGCTCGGACTCGTGCGCGTCGAGGAGATCGACGGGCGGAAGCGCCGTTTCGGGCGCCCGGGCGGCGCCGAGCTGCAGCCCGCCCCCCTCGCCCGCGGCGTCGCCGCGCGCCTTCTCGCCGCGGCCCACGGTCGCGGGCGCGCCGGCCCCGGCGGGCGGGAACGGAATGGGAAGCGGCTCGGCCTTCGGCTCCGCGGAGGAGCGCCCCATGATGCGGGGCCCGCTGCTCACGGCGGGGCTCTTCTCGCGCTTTCCGGGCGGCGGTTCCGGCGAGCCGAACGCGCTCGCGAGCGCGGCCTCCTCCTCGGCGGGCGCCTGACGGCGGCGGCGCGCCTTCGTCGGGGAGGTTTCGAGCTCCTCGTCCGCGGCGCCGGCGCTCTTCGCGTCGGCGGCGCCCCTCCGCTTCGGCTTGGCGTCGGGCCCGAAGCGGCCGAGGATCCCCGAGAGAGCGCGTCGAAGCGGCGAGGCGGCCCCGAGCTCGAACGCGACCGCGGTGACGACGATGAGGGCGGTGCCGAGCGCGAGCTGCGCGCCGATGCGACCGAGAAGGTGCGACGAGCCCGCCCCGATCCATTCCCCGAGCGAGCCGGCCCAGGCGCGGTTGCCGCCCGAGAGAAGATAGAGGAGCCCGACGCCGAACCAGAGCGCCGCGGCGGCGAGGCCCGTGCGCACGGCGAGGTCGGCGGGGGGCTTCAGCCGGAGCCGGTTCCAGCCCCACGCGAGGAGCGCGAGCGGAACGGCCCAGGCGCCCGCGATGCCGAGAAACCCCGCGATGCCGGCCGCGGCGAGCGCGCCGAGCACGCCCCCCTGGTTGCGCACCGCCCCCGAGGCCAGCAGATCGGCGGCGGTGTCACGGGGGTCCCTCGTCGCGAGCGCGAGCGCCAGGAAGAGCGCGATCGAGAGAAGGCAAAGCCCCAGGATCTGGTACTTGCGCCGGACGGGTATCCGTCCCAGGAACTCCATCGCGTCGAGTCCGGCCTACGTCCCGTGTTGCCAGGAGGCGAGGTAGGCGATCTGCTCGGTGGTCAGGGTGTCGATGCGGACCCCGAGCGCCTCGAGCTTGAGCCTGGCGATCTCCTCGTCGAGCGCCTGCGGAACCGGGAAGACGTTCGGCTTCAGCGTGTGCGCGTTCGCGATGATCCACCGAACGCCCAGCGCCTGGTTGGCGAAGCTCATGTCCATCACCGAGGCCGGATGCCCCTCGGCCGACGCCAGATTGATGAGGCGCCCCTCGCCGAGCACGCAGACCTTCTTCCCGCCTTCGAGCGTGAACTCCTCCACGAAGGGTCGGACGTTTCGGCGCGATTTCGCGGTCTTCGCCAGGTTGTCGAGGTCGAGCTCCACGTTGAAGTGGCCCGAGTTCGCCACGATCGCGCCGTCCTTCATGGCGCGGAAGTGCTCCACGCGGAGGACGTTGATGTTCCCCGTGACCGTCACGAAGATGTCGCCGATCTTCACCGCGTCCTCGGCCGGCATCACCTGGAAGCCGTCCATCACCGCCTCGAGCGCGGGGAGCGGATCGATCTCCGTCACGACCACCTTCGCGCCCATGCCGCGCGCGCGCGTGGCGAGCCCCTTCCCGCACCAGCCGTAGCCGAGCACGACGAAGGTGGAGCCCGCCAGGAGCCGGTTGGTGGCGCGGAGGATGCCGTCGATGGTGCTCTGGCCGGTGCCGTAGCGGTTGTCGAAGAGATGCTTCGTCTTCGCGTCGTTCACGGCGAGGATCGGATAGCGAAGCGCGCCCTCGCGCGCCATGCTCTTCAGCCGGATGACGCCCGTCGTCGTCTCCTCGGTGCCGCCCACGACCGCTTTCGCCTGGTCCGCGCGCTGCGTGTGGAGGACCGTGACGAGGTCGGCGCCGTCGTCCATGGTGATCTCGGGACGCGCGTCGAGGACGGCCGCGATGTGCTTGTAGTAGGTGTCCCCGTCCTCGCCCTTGATGGCGAACGTCGGAATCGAGAAGTGATGCGCCAGCGCCGCCGCCACGTCGTCCTGCGTGGAGAGAGGATTCGACGCGCAGAGCGCGATCTCGGCGCCGCCCGCCTTCAGCGTCAGCATGAGGTTGGCGGTCTCGGTCGTCACGTGCAGGCACGCGGCGATCCGCTTCCCGCGCAGCGGCTTCTCCTTCTCGAACTCCGCCCGAATCTGGCGAAGCACCGGCATTTCCTTCTCGGCCCACTCGATTCGCTTCACGCCCTCCGCCGCGAGCGCGGCGTTGGCGACGTGTCCTTGGGGGTTCATCACGGCGGCGTCAGGCGTCACGTTTGAGGTCCTCCACGCGGTCGAGGAGTTCCCAGCGGAAGCCCTCGTGTTCGCGGCCAAAGTGTCCGTACGCGGCCGTGCGCTTGAAGATCGGCTTGCGTAGGTCGAGCGAGTGGATGATCGCGTGCGGGCGGAGGTCCCAATGCTTGCGAACCAGCTCCGAGAGCCGCGAGTCGGGCAGCTTGCCGGTGCCGTGGCTGTCGACCATCACCGAGACCGGCTCCTCGACGCCGATGGCGTAGGCCACCTGCACCGTGCAGCGGTCGGCGAGGCCGGCCCCGACGAGATTCTTCGCCACGTGGCGCGCGGCGTAGGACGCCGAACGGTCCACCTTCGTGGGGTCCTTCCCGCTGAAGGCGCCGCCGCCGTGGCCGCCGAAGCCGCCGTAGGTGTCGACGATGATCTTCCGGCCGGTGAGTCCGGTGTCGGCCCGCGGGCCTCCGAGGACGAACCGTCCGGTCGGATTGATGTGATAGATCGGGTCTCCGTGCACCAGCTCGTTCGGGAGCGCCGGACGGGCGATCTCGGCGATGATCCGCTCGCGGAGGCGCACGTGCTCGGTTTCGCTCATGTCGGCGTGCTGCGTGGAGACGACGACGGTGTCGATGCGGCGAGGGACCCCGTTCTCGTACTCCACGGTCACCTGCGACTTCCCGTCGGGCCGCAGCTCGGGGAACTTCCCGGAGCGGCGCGCGTCGGCGAGCGAGCGCGTGAGGCGGTGGGCCAGCGTGATCGGGAGCGGCATGAGCTCGGGCGTCTCGCGCACGGCGTAGCCGAACATGAGCCCCTGGTCGCCCGCGCCGCGGCGATCGACGCCGAGCGCGATGTCGCGCGACTGCTCGTCGATGGCGGTCAGCACGGAGCAGGTCTCGTGATCGAAACCGTACTTCGGATCGTCGTACCCGATCTGGCGAATCGTCTCGCGCACGATGCGGGGGATGTCGACGTAGCACTTGGTCGAGATCTCCCCGGAGACCAGGGCGAGCCCGGTCGTCACGAGCGTCTCCGCCGCGACGCGCCCGAAGGGATCCTGCTCGAGGATCGCGTCGAGCACGGCGTCCGAGATCTGGTCGGCCATCTTGTCGGGATGGCCTTCGGTCACCGATTCCGACGTGAAGAGCATGGCGTGGCCGGTGGTCTTGGTCTGGCGCGTGTGCGGCTTCGTCTGCGTGGCTTCCACGTTCATGAAGGCTCGACCTCCGATGATTCTCCGACGTTCAGGCGCTGATACGAGCCGCGGACGACCACGTTTTCCCCCAAGACCGAATGGTCGAGGAGCACGTCCTCCACCGTGGCGCCTTCGTTGACGATCGAATGACGAATGACCGACCGGCGAACCGTCGTCCCCGGACCGATGGAGACGTGCGGGCCGATGACGGCATGGAGCACGTCGGCGCTCTCGTCGAGAGCGACCGGCGGAATGATCACCACGCCCTCCCGGCCGGCGGGCTCGGCATGTTTCTCCAAGAGCGCCCGATTCGCGTCCAGGAGCGCTTCCGTATTGCCGCAATCATACCAACCTTTTACCTCAAATGGGCGGAGTTCCTCGCCCCCCTCCAGCATCCGCTGGAGGGCGTCGGTGAGCTGGATTTCGCCCCGCGTCCGGGTGCCGCTCCGTTCGACCGCCTCCAGGGCGGCGAAGAGTCCCTTCGAGTTGCGGATGGCGTAGAGGCCCACCACGGCCCACTTCGACACGGGGTGCTCCGGCTTCTCCACGAGGGCCGTGATCAGCCCGTCGCGGACCGTCGCGACGCCGAATCGGCGCGGATCGTCCACCTCGCAGACCCCGAGCCAGGAACCGGAGGCCGAGAGCCGGTCGAGCGGAGCCTCCACGATGGTGTCCCCCAGGACGATCAGGACCGGCGACTCCCCCACGGCGTCGCGCGCCTGGAGAACGGCGTGGCCGAGTCCGCGCGGCTCGTCCTGGACGACGCACGTGATCGAGAGGTCGCCGCGCGAGGCGGCGTAGGCTCGGAGCCGGTCGCCGTGCGAACCGGGCCCCACGACCAGGACGACTCGATCGGGCTTCGCCGAGGCGACCCGGTCGAGGATGTGCGCGAGGATCGGCTTTCCGGCGACGGCCAGGAGGGGCTTCGGGGTCGTGTGGGTGAGGGGCTTCAGTCGGGTCCCCGAGCCCGCCGCGGGGATGACGGCGACGAGAGTCACCTCTGGAGGGCCTTCTTCAGCGACTCCACGCCCGGAAGCGCGCTCGGGTCCATCCCGTTTCGCAGGGCCAGGTAGTAGCTCACGAAATCTCCCAGGGCGACGCAGGAGAGGATCCGGTCCATGGCGTCCTCGCCCTCCGGAACGACCGTTTCCACCGAAACGCCCTTCCGACGAAGGTACCGTCCCAGCCATTCGAAGCGCGCCTCGATCCGCGGGTGATCGTGCGGGTCGCGCAGGAAGAGGGCCGCGAATTGGTCGAGGAGCGGGCGCGGATGGACGAAGCCGTCGACCTCGTTGTGATTCGACTCGGGCAGGATCGAGACCCAGGCCATGTGCTTGGCGTTCTCGTTCAGCTGTCCCTTCCAGCGGACCGCCGCGGGGCCGAGCGTGCGCCCGTTGGCCATGACGAGAATCGCGCGCCCCGCCAGCCGCGTGGCCAGCGAATTGGCCGCGTTGCGGGGGGGCGCCACGTCCCGCGCGGAGGCGGCGGCGACACGGTCGACCGCATCGGCGGCGGAGACGGCGCGCGCGCCCGCGCGAGCGAGGACGCCGAGATGCTCGGCCAGATGGGCGAGGGTCGAGAACGAGTAGCCGAGAGCCGCGCGCGGCGGATGCCCTCCCGGAAGGCGCGCCACGGGCACTCCGTCCGCCTCCGCGCGGGCCGCCAGCGTTCCGCCCGTGGTGACGACGCACGAGCGCGCGCTCAGGGGCTTCAGCGCGCGATAGGCCGCCAGGGTCTCCTCCGTTTCGCCGGAATACGACGAGAAGACGAGGAAGTCGTCGGGCGTGATCCAGGCGGGCGTCTCGTAGTGGCGGACGACGTGCATCGGAACGACGCCCTCGCGGTCGACGACCGAGGCGAGAAGCTCCCCGGCGATCGCCGAGCCGCCCATGCCGCAGAGAACGAGGCGGCGCGGCCGATCGGGCGCGATGCGCGCGAGCGCGGGGGCCGCGAGCGCCGGGCCGCGCCGGAGCTGCCCCGCGAGTCCCTCGATCCGCTCTCCCATTCCGGAGGGATCGAGGCGCCCGATGATCGAGAGCCGCTCCGCCTCCCGCCGCTCCGCCGCGGTCTTGCGGGGGCTCGCTCCCGATTTGCCGGCCCGCTTCTTCGGGGCGCGGCGCGCGACTCGTTTCGGGCTCATGCGAGGAAGTGCTCCGGGAAGCGGCGATGCATGAACTCGGTCACGACGGCGCGAACCTCGGACGGCGTCGCGAGGGCCAGGCAGTCGTCCGCGAGCGTCGCCGCCTCGGTCGAGTCGCAGGCGTGGAGGATCGTCTTGATCTCCGGGACGAGATAGGGACTCACGCTGAAGTCGACGAGGCCGAGGCCGAGGAGGAGCACCGCGTAGAGCGGCTCTCCCGCCATCTCCCCGCAGATGCCGACGCGGATCGATCGCCGGCGTCCCGCCTCCACGACGGTGCGGATGGCGCGCAGCACGGCCGGATGGAGCGGCTCGTAGATCTCGGCGATCGCCTCGTTCCCCCGATCGACCGCGAGCGTGTACTGGATGAGATCGTT